>NC_015666.1:2139671-2445339 GCF_000217715.1 Halopiger xanaduensis SH-6 | reverse complement strand
GCGAGCAACTGTTCGCGGCCCGCGAGGGGCGGCCGCGACCGAACCGCGACGAGAAGGTGCTGGCGGGCTGGAACGGCCTGATGATCGCGACCTGCGCCGAGGCCGCGCTGGTGCTGGGCGACGACCAGTACGCCGACATGGCCGTCGACGCCCTCGATTTCGTGCGAGATCGACTCTGGAACGAGAGCGAGCAGCGCCTCAACAGGCGGTATAAAGACGGAGACGTCAAAGTCGACGGCTACCTCGAGGACTACGCCTTCCTCGCGCGCGGCGCGCTGGGCTGTTACGAGGCCACCGGCGAGGTCGACCACCTCCGGTTCGCCCTCGAGTTGGCCCGCGTCGTCGAGGCCGAGTTCTGGGACGCCGACCGCGGGACGCTCTATTTCACCCCCGAGAGCGGCGAGTCGCTGGTCACTCGCCCGCAGGAACTGGGCGACCAGTCGACGCCCGCCGCGACCGGCGTCGCCGTCGAAGTCCTGCTTGCGCTCGACGAATTCACTGATGAAGACTTCGAAGGAATCGCCGCAACCGTCCTCGAGACCCACGCGAACAAAATCGAAGCGAACTCGCTCGAGCACACGACGCTCTGTCTCGCCGCCGACCGCCTCGAGTCGGGCGCGCTCGAGGTGACCGTCGCGGCCGACGACCTGCCCGACGAGTGGCGCGACCGCTTCGCCTCGCGGTACTTCCCCGACCGGCTGTTCGCGCGCCGGCCGGCGACCGAGGAGGGACTCGAGGACTGGCTCGACGAACTGGGGCTGGAGGAGGCGCCGCCGATCTGGGCCGGCCGCGAGGCCCGCGACGGCGAGCCGACGCTGTACGTCTGTCGCGATCGAACGTGCTCGCCGCCGACCCACGACGTCGACGAGGCGCTCGAGTGGTTGGGCGACAACGCGGCGGTCGAAGGTGCGAGTGCGGACGGCCCGTCGCTCGACGACGAGAGTCCGTTCTGATTCTGAGGGCGGTTCCCGCTCGCTCGAGTCTCCTCCCCCTCACTCATCCGGAGCGGACGCGGACTCGAGATCCGCATCGGACATCGACTCGAGCCCTGCGTTGGCGACGACCGCTCGGTCGGGGAGGGTCGGCGTCGGCGCCCGCCCCAGCGTGAGCAGGCGCTCGGTGCGGGTGATCTCGTCCGCGCTCGGATCGTCCTTCTCGATCCGTTCGAACTCGACCGCGACGCCCTCGGGTTCGGCGGCGATGCGAACGGCACATAGCTGATAGGACGGGTAGAACACCGGCGGGAGAAGTCCCGCGACGACGTCGCGGCGGTGGAGGCGCTTCAGCCACGTGCCGGTGTTGACGAGCACCCGGTCGTCGACCCCCTTTAGCAGCGGGCGGTGGGTGTGGCCGTAACAGAAGACCGCCGTCTCGGGGCGCTCGGCGAACACCTCGCGGGCGGCCGCCGCGTACGGCTCGTCGGGGTCGACGGTGAGGTCCGTCTCGAACACGCCGAACCGATCGACCGTCTTCCCGACGTCCCGGAGGACGAAGTAGAGCGGCACGCCCGCGAGCACCAACACGCCGGCGATCGCCGCGTTGGCGACGAGGAGAAAGTGGACCGCCTCGCCGACGAGGCCCAGCTGGGCGAGCAGTGCGTCCGCCGTTTCGACGGGCATCGTCCAGACGCCGGCGAGGTCCAGTCCGGCCAGCACCGCGAGCAGGACGCTGATGTTGAACAACAACAGGACCGGGATCGCGGCGTAGCGCAGCAGGGGATTCATCTCGCGGTAGAAGTACTTCGAGAGGAGCCAGCGGGGGACCCGCTCGGTCGGCGTCACCGCTTGTACGTCTTTCAACCAGTTGAACCGCCCCCGCCCGGACAGCCGCCCGGCCCTGCTCGTGACGTTGGTGTTGTAGTAGTAGCCGAGCGGCGTCTCGTAGGGGTTACCGAAGTCCTCGAACCGGTTGTTGGGGTCGCGCTGGTGGCCGTGTTCGAAGTAGATCGTCCGATCGCCGACCGGCCTGGTGATCGACTCGGCCCGGACGAGGTCGACGTTATACTCGGCCAACCGCTCGACGTACTCGTCGTAGGCCGCGAGTTCGTTGTCGTGGTTGCCCGGCAACAGCGTGATCGGGATCGACTCGCCCGTCTCGCGCAACTGTTCGAACAGGTCGGGATACCGGTCGGTCAGCACGTCGAACTTCGCTACCCCGGCGACTTCGGTGAACTCCCACAACCCGAACGCGTCGCCGTTGATGACCAGTTCCGCGTTCTCGCCGGTCGTCGCCAGCCGCTCGAGAAAGTCGAGCAACTCCGGGAGGAAGTCGACCTCCCCCAGCTGTTCGTCGCCGCCGATGTGGAGGTCGCTGATCACGTAGTAGACCGGATCGTCCGCGTCGGCTGCCATAGGTCACGTCCGACGCCGAAACGGATAGTGGTGGGCCCTTCCCGGGGGCGAGACGCGCCGCTGACGGGGAGTCAGGATGTCAGGGTAACGGAATCGACCGGCCGGAACGGGAACGGAGACCGAAACGAACGGAATCGCTTACGCCAGTTCGTCCTCGACCCGCTGAGCCAGCCAGATCGCCGGCGGGAGATCCTCCTCCTCGACGAAGCGGGTGATCTCCTCGCCGTCGTCGTTTTCGACGACGATCGTCGGGATGTACTCGATCCCGTACTCGTCGACGCCGGGGCCCTGCTTGTCCTCGTCGACCGCGATCTCCTCGATGCGGTCCGCGGGAACCTCTGCGGCGTCCAGCGCGGCGCCGAAATCGGGCAGGAGGGCGCGGCAGTCCTTACACCAGT
Organism: Halopiger xanaduensis SH-6; assembly: GCF_000217715.1. Lineage (GTDB taxonomy): Archaea > Halobacteriota > Halobacteria > Halobacteriales > Natrialbaceae > Halopiger > Halopiger xanaduensis. The sequence goes on along the minus strand of NC_015666.1, from coordinate 2,442,590 downwards.
CGCCGCCCCAGACCTTGTACACCAGTTCGTCGTTGTGTTCCTCGAGCGTGTCGACGGCGTCCTCGTACGACGCGGCGTCCCACGTCGGGTTCGGGTTCATGGTCTCGAGACTCATACCCACGGATTGTTCGTCGGGGGGTTTAACGACCGTGTTTCTGGCAGGACGTGCGCTCGCTCGATTTCAAGCTTCGATAGCAGTCTGACCAACCGCCGTCGGGCGGGACTGAAAGGGGCTGGCTCGCTCGAGGAAGGCGGGCGACGCAAGCACTGGACCGACGCGAGCCGTGCGAGCGGAGGGAAGAGCGCAGCGAGACCTCCGACTCGAGCGAGCCAGGGGCTTTCTGGATACTGTCCGCCGTTCCAGTGGTGACTCCAGCGATGACTGGGATAGCGAACCGATACACCGGCACGTCCTGCCTCTGTCCAGCACCGGTTTATGGCTCGAACGCACTAGGGGTTGCTAATGAAAGGGAGCATCCTGGACACCGTCGGCTCGCCGCTGGTCCAGGTCGACTCGCCGGAGGGCGTAACCGTCGCCGCCAAGGTCGAATCCTTCAACCCCGGCGGGTCGGCCAAGGACCGGCCGGCTCGAGAGATGGTCCGCGCGGCCGAACGCGAGGGGCACATCGAACCCGGCGACCGGCTCGTCGAACCGACGAGCGGGAACACGGGCATCGGCCTGTCGCTGGTCGCGGCCGCCCGCGGCTACGACCTCACCATCGTCATGCCAGCCGACAAGTCCGAAGAGCGTCGGCAGGTCATGGCCGCCTACGGCGCCGAACTCGAGCTCGTCGAGGGCGACATGGAGGACGCCCGCGCCCGCGCCGACGAACTCGAGGCCGAGGGCGCGGTCCAACTCGGCCAGTTCGAAAACCCCGCGAACCCCGAAGCCCACTACAGGACGACCGGCGAGGAGATCGTCGAACAGGTCGGCGACCGCGAGATCGACGCCTTCGTCGCCGGCGTCGGCACCGGCGGCACCATCTCGGGCACCGGCCGCCGGCTCCGCGAGGAGTTCCCCGACGTGGACATCATCGCCGTCGAACCCGAGCGCAACGCCGTCCTCTCGACGGGCGAGTCCGGCGACGACGACTTCCAGGGGATGGGGCCCGGCTTCGTCAGCGACAACCTCGATCTGGACCTGATCGACCGCGTCGAAACCGTCCGACTCGAGGACGCCGAGGAGGAGTGTCGCCGGCTCGCCCGCGATGAAGGCATCCTCGTGGGCCAGTCAAGCGGCGCGACGAGTCTCGTTTCCCAGCGTATCGCCCGCGAGATCGCCGAACCCGACCTCGAGTGTCCGGAGGTTCCCGGCGCGTTCGACGAGTCGGCGGCGACCCCCGAACCCGACGGCGGGCAGCCGGCCGAGGACTGCCCGCTCGTGGTGACGGTGTTCTGGGACAGCGGCGAGCGGTACCTCTCGACCGGCCTGTTCGACTGACGCGCATTCGCTGCGCACCCGCCGCTTCGTTCGTCTCGATCAGTCGGCGTTCGTGACTGACTCGATCGAACCGACAGATAGGAAAAACGCCTCTTTCAGTTACGCAAACGGTCTTTAGTCACCCGCGTCTACGTTCGGGCGAGATGACACCCCCGACTTCGCGGTCGACCCTCTCGAGGCGTGCGGTACTTCTCGGCGGGGCCGGCACACTCGCGCTCTCCGCGGGCTGTATTCAGGACTCAAACGACAGCAACGACGACGCGAACCCCGCGGATCCGGACTCGGGGTCGTCCGGTTCCGACAACGAGTCGGACGGCGGGAACGAATCGGACGGCGAAAACGAGTCCGAGGACGACTCCGGGACTGACGGCTCCGACGACAATTCCTTCGAGTACGAGACCCACCTCTACCAGTACCCCGACACGCCCACGGAACCGGACGCTTCGCTGTTCGTGACGCAGGACGGTGCCGAGAATTGGCTCGCGAACCGCGAGCTCGAGGAGGATCCGGTCGCGGAGTTCGTCGCCGACACGACCTTCGACGACAGCGTGCTGGTCCCGCTCGAGGCCGACGCACCGAGCCACTGCTACGAGATGGTCCTCGAGTCGATCGACGTTATCGACGGGGACGGCGACGACGTCCTCGAAATCGAGGCCGCAGTTCGGGACGTATCGGGCGAGACGGAGTACTGTGCGCAGGCGAAGACGACCGTCGGGCTGCTAGTTCGCGCGACGTTCGAGTCGGCGCCGGTGACGGAGATTTCGGTGCGGATCGTCGACGACGATGGGAACGAACACGGGATCGGCGCCGGCCACGATACTGCGACCGGGACCGAGTCAGATACCGCCGACGGCGGGAACGAAACCGAGTCGGCGAGCGAAAACGAGACCGAGAGCGACGACGCGTAGTCGCCACACTCCCGCTCAGGGCGAATACTCTTCTTCGGTAAGTCGGACGACGAGCGTCTCGTCGACGTCTCGAAGATCGTAGGTCGGCAACTCCCCGTCCGTCCGGCGCACGTACAGGGGTTCGACGAGCCGCGGCCGCCTGCGGTTGCCGTCGTGATTGCCGGCAGCGTCGGCCCCGCTCGAGGCGGCTTCCGAGTCACTCCGCGCCGAGCCGCCTGACGCCGACTCCGGACCGGCCGCTGCTTCGGCCTCGGATTCGGGGTCGTCCGCCACGAGCCCGTACACCTTGCAGTACTCGGCGGTCGTCTCGGGGTCGACGTCGCCGTTCCGCAGTTGCTCGGCCAGCGAGCGGGAGAGCCACTCCTCGTCGCTCACGCTCGGTTCCTGGACGAGCGCCTCGTCGACGAACCGCGTGAGATACCAGTCGAGGTCGTTCAGCAGGGAGACGGCGGCGCCGACGCTGACCGTGCGAACGGCCAGCGAGTTCTCGAACGGCCGCTCGAGGTCGTAGGTCGCGAGTGCCTCGCGGGACGTCTCGCGCGAGAGGAGTTCGTACCGGAGGGTGCTCTCGGGCTTCCCGATGAGACAGACGCGGGTCACTACCTGCAGGTGGGGCCGTCTCCGTAATGTGGGTTTCGTTGTTCGCGGGGCAGACGCTGTGTTCCGACGGGTTCCGGGTCGGAGACGCCGCGAACGCGAACGTATCGCACACGTTCAGCGAAACCGGATAGTCATGATTTCATAAAGGTCGACCATGTAAACCCGAGCGTCGATGGACGACGCTCGATATCGCTCGAGCGGGATGGAAGGGAAGACGCTGCGATCGGCCGACGATTGCGGACTGGTGCCGACATCGGTGGTGGACGATCCGTGATCGGCGACGCACCGGTCGACGGGCTCTACGCCGGTTCCAACGGCGACTACTACACCGACTGGGAAGTGACGCGAAACCTCCGGCGCGGTACGTGGCGCCCCTGTATTCGCCAGCGAGAGCCGGATCGCCGCCTCGTCGAAACGACCGGCGGCGGCTTGCTCATGCTCACGGCGATCGAACCGACGGCGCTGCCGACGTGGGTCGAAATCCGCGTGGCGGGCGAAACCGCGCGCGTCGTCGACACCCGGTATCCGTCGCTCGAGACGCGCCGCTGACGCGGCGATCGGCGGCGCTCGGGGGACGTCGAACTGCTCGCCGGCGCGACTGACAGCCCGGGCTGAAGATAAAGCGTACCGATGTAAACGGGGACGGCATAGACCGTCCCGGCCGAACGACGCGGCGTGAACCGACGGGCGTTTCTCGGGGCGGTCGGATCGGTCGCGTCGCTCGGAACGCTCGCGTACGCGACCCGCGCCGGCGGCGAGACGCTCGAGGTGCGCGTCTGGTTCTCGGACCGGGCGGCCGACTACGACGACGTCCCGACTCGTATCCGCGAGTACCTCGGTCGGATCCTCGAGTTGGGGTTCTGGACGGTCGACCTGTCGATCGGCGGGACCGTTCCGGTGTCGACCGAAGACGGCGCGCAGGTCACGCGCCGCGGCGAGTGGCCGCTGGCGGTCGCCGCGGGGGCGATCGGCGCGCGCGATCTCCGGCCGGCCGCCGACGTCAACCTGCTCGTTACGGACGGGGCGATGACCCGCGCGCCGACCGGCTACGGCCTGCCGCGCGTCGCGTCGGTCGGCGGCGCCCGACACATCGACGACCTCGAGCCGTTCGACGACCTGTTCGGTGGCGACGGCGGCGACAGCGAACCGAGTGCGGAACCGGACCCGCGCCGGATCGCGCCGCTGACGGACGCGACGCGGACGATGCAGGTGCTCGTCCACGAGGTGGGCCACGCGCTCGGTCTCAGACACGAACACGGCGTCGCGTTCCGAGACGGCGACGCCGTCGTCGCAACGCCGATGATAAGCGCGTACGCGTTCGGTCCCGACCGTGAGACCGATCGCTCGCGGTGCGGGATCGACTATCCGGATCCGACCGGTCGCGAGCGCGCGCTGAGTTTCGCCTTCTCGTCGTGTGCACGCCGGGAGCTAGCGACCGTTGCCGGCCGATCTCGGATCGCGAATACGTGGCGCCAATCCTGATTGCTCCGCGAACCCTCCAGTACTGCGTCGCTCTCGACTACTGCAATTACAGCGACGGCAAACGCAGAAAACGAAACCGCGTCGGTCCGTTAGGTTACTCGTCGTCGTCTTCGGACTCGCCGCGCGCGAACTCCGCCTGCGCGTTGGCGTCGCCCTCGACCTCGACGTCGCCGGCGCTCGGTCCCTCGATGAGGGACTCGAAGTCGTCGACCTCGTCGTACTGGTCGCGGTAGACCAGCGCCGCCTTCCCCATCGAGGTGATCTCGTAGAGGCCGGATCGCTCGGCCGGGCCGATCTTCTCGACGAGCCCGTAGTCCTCGAGCACCGGCAGCCTGGTGTTGATGTTCTTCCGACTCTTCCCCGTGTGCTCCGCGAGGTTCGTCGCGACGTTTCGTCCCTTGTCCTCGAGGGCCTCGAGGATCAGGAAGTCAGTTGGTTGACGTAGCTTCACTCTAGTTCACTCTCGTAGTTCCTACTATATTTCCAGTGGTAACTAATACTTTCGGCTCCCTCGCCCGGGTCTATTGGTTATTACCATCGGAAGAATTATTGATCGGGGTACTGATCGTTTGCGTGGGCACGATCACGGCGGTTCTCCCGGACCCCCGACGCGACGGCGATGAACGTCCCCCACTCGCCCTGATCGTGTCCGGCCTGCCCCTGTCGTTTTCGCGTCCCCGGTGGCGCTTCCCGTCGATCACTCCGCGAGCAGTTCGACTCCCGTCTCGCCGAGCCACTCCAGAAACGAGGCCACCTCCGCCGGCGACGCGACCCGTGCGGAGGCCGCCGACGGTTCGTCGTCGCCGACCAGAACGCCGAAGCCGTCGGGTTCGACGGCCCGAAACGCGGATTCGTCGGTGGTGTCGTCGCCGATGTAGAGCGCCACCGTGTCGTCGGGCAGTTCCGCGTCGATCAACTCGAGGGCGTTCCCCTTGCCCCACGGAATCGACGGCTCGATCTCGAGGATCTGTTTTCCGCCCGAAATCTCGAGTTCGTCGCCGCCGAATCGGTCGACGATCTCGCGCGTCCGGCGTTCGACGACGGGCTCGGCGGCCGGCGGTACGGACCGAACGTGGACCGTCGCAGTTAGCCGTTTATCCTCGATACGGGCGTTGGGAATCGGCTCGAGGACCGTCTCGAGCGCCTCGCACGCGCGCTCGATCCGCGTCGCCCGCTTGCGGGCGACCGGGTGGACGGCGACCGAGCCCCGCCGCTCGAGTTCGAGGCCGTGGTTGCCGGCGTAGATCGACGGGCCGTCGACGCGCTCGCGGACGTCGGCCAGCGCGCGGCCGCTGATGACCGCGGTCGTGACCGCCGGTTCGTCCGCGAGGGTCTCGACCGCGGCTTCGTTCGCCGGCGTCGGCGCCGCCGCGTCTGGCTCGTCGACGATCGGTGCGAGCGTGCCGTCGAAGTCCAGACACGCCAGCAGCCGCGAGGCCTCCGCGAGCGCCGTCCGAACGGCCGGGAGCTGTTCCTCGAGCGGGTCCGGTACGGTATCGTCGGTCGTCATCGATCGGGGGCGCGGTCGGTCGTCGGCGTCGGCGCGGTGTATTATGCCGTTTGCGTCCATTCGTGGGAGTCGCGGTCGTCGTCCTCGTTCGAATCGGTAGCCGTCGATTTTTCGCCGTGAACGCGGCGAATCCAGTCGAACTGTGCGTCCATCCACCCCTCGAGGTCGTGATCGAACACGCGGGTCCGCAGGGTCTGCATGCGCTGGCGCCGTTCGTGCGTCGGCATCGAGAGCGCCCGCTCGAGCTGGGCGGCCGTCCCGTCGGCGTCGGTCGGATCGATCGTGAGCGCGTGGGTGCCGAGTCGCTCGTGGGCGCCCGCCCGGTCGCTCAGCAGCAGCGTGCCGTCGCCGTCGACGTTCGCGGCGACGTACTCCTGGGCGACCAGGTTCATCCCGTCGGCCAGCGAGCTGACGACCATCACGTCCGCGTAGCGGTACAGCGCACAGAGCGCCTCGTGCTCGACGTAGTCCTCGGTGTAGACGATCGGCTGCCAGTCGTCGGTGCCGAACCGGCGGTTGATCCGCTCGGCTTCGCTGCGGACGTGGTCGCCGTACTGCTGGTAGGTCGGAATGTCCGTCCGCGACGGCGTGGACTTCTGGACGAAGGTGAACTCGCCGCGCCAGTCCGGGTTCCGCTCGAAGAACCGCTCGAGCGCGGCGAACCGCTCGGGGATCCCCTTCGCGTAGTCGAGGCGATCGACGCCGAGTCCGAGGACGGTGTCGTCCGGAATCCCGAACGCCTCGCGGATCTCGGCGAGTTGCGCCCGCCCGACCGAGCGGGCGTCGCGATCGTACCTGTCGGCGTCGACACCCATCGGCGTCGCGACGACGCGCGTCGTGTGTCCGTCGTAGCGAACAGTCCGCTCACGGCGATCGACGGTGGCTGACGGGAAGTACTGCTCGACGCAGTCAAGGAACGTGTTCGCGTACCAGTCGACGTGAAAGCCGAGCAGATCGTTCCCGAGCAGTCCCTCGAGAACGTGGCCGGCGGCGGGACACTGCTGGAAGGTCTCGGGGGCCGGCCACGGGATGTGCCAGAACTGGGCGACGGTCGTCGACGCGGGGACGCCCTCGCGGATCAGTCGCGGCGCGAGCGCGAAGTGGTAGTCCTGCAGCCAGACGACCGAATCCTCGGCCGCGTGCTCGACGACCGCGTCGGCGAACCGCTCGTTGACGGTGCGGTACCAGTCGAAGTCGTTCGACCGGTGCTCGACGAGGTCGCCGAAGCCGTGACAGAGCGGCCAGAGGACGCGGTTGCTGAAGCCGTAGTAGTACGACTCGACCGCCTCCTCGGAGAGGTCGATCCGGCGCAGCGTGTACGCTTCCTCGCCGGGCGGAACCTCGACGCAGTGGTCCTCGTCCGCGACGTCGAAGTCGGCGTCGCCGTCCCCCCAGGCGATCCAGGTGCCGTCGACCTCCCGGACGACGGGATCGAGTCCCGCCGTCAGTCCGCCGGCCGGTTCGTCGACGGTGACGGATCGATCGCTCTCGTCGTCACCGTCGTCACCGCCGTCGCCGTCGCGCTCGTACTCGTGACGGTACGGCTGCCGGTTCGAAACGACGATCAGCGAACCGGGACAGTTGGGGCCGTCCGATCGGGTCTCCTCGGTCGCCCGACCGCCTCCGCCGGCGCCGACCTGACCCCGGTACGAATTCGTCGACGACAAACGCTCTTCAGGGAATCGCATTCGCTGCGTATTCACAGTCCGCCGACGGGTTGATTCGCGGCCTGCGAACGCATGGGGGTTTAATGACCCGTCGCGATACGTCTCCGAACCCGTCCGTTCGGCTCGCAGACTATAACGGCTGCTATAGGCACTACGTATCCGTTTCTGATCGCGGTAATCGACGGTTCACGACCCTCACGACTGTGTCGGCCGACGGCCGCCAGCGGCGCGCCGTGAGCACTCCCTCCGCGCACGCGATTCCGTCCGTCGGTTCCGGCCGCGGTTCGGTCCCTAAACGTACTTCCGGCAGTCGAACGATGGTCCGGCCATGAACGCTCCGTTCGACCAGCGACTCGCCGCCTGCCGGCGCCGTCTCGAGGAGGCGGACGCCGACCTCGCGGTCTGTTTCCCGAGTCCGAACCTGACCTACCTCACGGGCTTCGAAGAATCGCCGTCCGAACGGCACCTGCTGCTGTTCGTGCCCCGCGCTGGGACGGACGCCGACCCGACGCTCGTCGCACCCGCGATGTACGAGTTCCAACTGGCTGCGCTCCCGCCGTCGACCCTCGAGGTGCGCCTGTGGGTCGACGACGAGGACCCGCTCGAGACGGTCGCGCGGACGCTGGAGGGATACGTCGACGTCGACGGTGCACGCGCACACGCGAGTGAAGACAACGACTCGAGTGCGAAACGCGGGCCGACCGTCCTCGTCGACGATCGCATGTGGGCGACGTTCACGCAGGACCTGCGGACGCTCCTGCCCGACGCCGAGTTCGGCCTCGCGAGTGCCGTCCTCGAGGACCTCCGGATCCGGAAGGACGACCTCGAACTCGAGACGCTCCGTCGGGCCGCCGAACTCGCCGACCGCGTCTCCCTCGAGATCCGCGAGCGGGGCGACGATCTGGTCGGCACGACGGAGGCCGAACTGGCCGCCGAGATCGAGCGTCTGCTCGCCGAGTACGGCGGCGGCGGACCAGCTTTCGAGACGATCGTCGCGTCGGGACCGAACGGCGCGCGACCCCACCACCACAGCGGGGCGCGCGAGATCGAACGCGGCGATCCGATCGTGCTGGACTTCGGCGCGTTCGTCGCCGCCGATCTCGAAGGCGACGGCGGCGGAACGGCCCGCTACCCCGGCGACCAGACCCGGACCATCGTCGTCGGCGAGCCGCCCACCGAGTACGAGCGCGTCCACGAGGTCGTCGCCGAGGCCCAGCAGGCTGCGGTCGAGGCCGTCGAGCCCGGCGTCCCCGCGGAAGCCGTCGATCGGGCCGCCCGCGAGGTCATCGAAGACGCGGGCTACGGCGACGCTTTCGTCCACCGGACCGGCCACGGCGTCGGCCTCGAGGTCCACGAGGCCCCTTACATCGTCGACGGGAACGACCGCGAGCTCGAGCCGGGGATGGTCTTCTCCGTCGAGCCGGGGATCTACCTCGAGGGCCGGTTCGGCGTCCGGATCGAGGATCTCGTAGCCGTCACCGAGAACGGCGCGGCGCGGCTCAACGACTCGCCGCGGGGCTGGGAAACCGGCGCGGGCGTTCGCTGACTCGCGGGACTCGCCGCGTCGCGATTCTGTAACGCCGCTCCAGCCTCGCGTCCGGACGAAGAGAGGCGCCGAGAGAAGAAGACTCGAAGCGGCCGAACCGGCCGCTCAGTAGTAGTACAGCTCGAGTTCGTGGCCGCAGTTCTGACAGCAGGTCTCCCGTCCCTGAAGCCGGTTCGACCCGGTATCGCTGATGCCGGGACCGGCGGGCAGCGATGCGGCGATCGTCGAATCACATTCGGGACAGCCGACCTGCACGGCCGAGCGGTTCGCTTGCGACATACATCGGGAGTATGCTGACTCCCCGATTAGTTATACCAGCCGTACTCCGACGAATGTGCGCCGTTTCGGACCGTTCGAATCGGTATACCGTCGTTTACGTCGTCGAACGGGTGAAACGGTGGCTAGGGTTTGAATACCCGCAGCCGGCGGCGTCCTCGAGCGAAGGGTGTGCTTTCCGACGCGACGACCGCGGGTGAGGCCGCGACGGGACGGCGGTCGCGAGATCGAGACTGAACGGCCGATACGCGGCTCGCTTCGGGAGGCGTACCAACGAACCTTTGACCTCGCCATCCTACGAAACAGATATGGAACGACGGACGTATCTGCAGGCGCTCGGGGCGACGGGAGTCGCCGGACTCGCGGGGTGTCTCGACGACGCGATGGGCGTCGTCGGACGCGGCGACGACGAGACGGTCCTCGGCCCGCCGGAGCAGTCGCGCGGCGATCCCGACGTCGCAACGTATCCGGTCCACGGCGAGGAGTTCCCCGACTTTTCGCTGCCGGATCCGCTCGCGGGCGAAACGATCACCCGCGACCAGTTCGCCGGCGAGCGGGCGATCGTCATGACCTACTTCTTCACCTCGTGTCCGGACGGCGCCTGTCCGGCGCTCATGACGCGGCTCCGCCGCATTCAGGAGGACGCCGCGGAGCAGGGGTACGCCGACGATATCGCGCTGCTCGCGATGACCTTCGATCCCGAGCGCGACACGCCGGACGTCCTCGAGGAGTACGCCGGCCAGCAGGGCGTCGATCACGAGGCCGACAACTGGCACTTCCTCCGCCCCGAGACGAACGAGGCGGCCCGGGACGCGGCCGACACGTTCGGACTCGGACTGCAGCGGATCGACGACGGGGAACCGGGCGCCGGCGGCGGACACGGCGGTAGCGGTAACGAGAGTGAGGACGGGCACACGGGGAACGAGAGTGACGGCCACGCAGGCAACGAGACCGACGGCCACGCGGGCAACGAAAGCGGCCACGACGGCCACGACCACGGCGAGTACACGTTCCAGCACATCAACCTGATCCTGCTGGCCAACAAGCAGGGGATCGTCGAGCGGTCGTACCCGCAGGCGCTGAACACGGACTTCGCCCCCATCGAGGAAATCGTCGACGACGCGCGAACCGTCGCGCAGGGGTGATCGATCGTGCGCAGACGCGACGTCCTCACCGGACTCGGAAGCGCGGGCGTGCTCGCGGGCGCCGGAGCCGTCGCCGTCTACGGCCTGCCATCGGTCGACGAACTCACCGGCGAGGCCGAGAGCGACGAGGATGAGCCGCGCGATCCGCTCGAGCTCGAGACGGTCGACGCGCCGGGCAGCGAGGCCGGCGAGACGCTCGTTCCCGAACCGGGCCGGCCGACCTTTATCGACCTGTTCGCCACGTGGTGCTCGCCCTGCGAGAAACAGATGCCGGCGCTCGCCGAGGCCCACGAGCAGGTCGCCGACGCCGACGTTCAGTTCGTCTCGGTAACGAACGAGGGCATCAGTCACGACGAACTCGCCGCCTGGTGGGACGAACACGACGGCAGTTGGCCCATCGCGGTCGACCCCGCCGCGGAGGTGAGCGCGCGCTACCTCGAGTCGGGCTACCCGACCGCGGTCACGATCGATGCGTCCGGACAGGTGCTGTGGGCCGACGACGGCGTCAAGTCGACCGACGAACTCGTCGACAGGATCGAGACCGCGATCGACGCCAGCGCGGAGGGCGCGGACGGCTAACATGGTCGATGCGCCGGCCCTCGAGTCGCTGACGTTCGCGCTGATCGCCGGCATTTCGACGTTCTTCTCCCCGTGTGCGTACCCGCTCCTGCCCGGCTACGTCGGCTTCTACGTGAACCAGACCGAGGGCGAGCGGGCCTCGCTGGGCGGCGCGCTCGGCCGCGGCGTCGTCGCCGGGCTCGGCACGCTCGGAACGTTCGCCGTGCTCTTCGGCTCCGCGTTCTGGATCGGCCACGCGACGCTGTCGAACATCGTCTACTTCGAGCCGCTGATCGGCGCGCTGCTGGTCGGGTTCGGCCTGCTGGTCGTCTTCGACCGCGCCCCGTCGCTGTCGGTGCCGCTGCCGCAGCGGCGCTCGAGCGTGCTCGGATTCGGCGTCTTCGGCGCGGGCTACGCGCTGGCCGCGGCGGGCTGCGTCGCGCCGCTGTTCGTCGGGGTCGTCGCGCAGGCGCTGTCGCTGCCGGCGGCGTCGGCCGCGGCGGTCATCGGGACGTACGTCGGCAGCATCGTCGTCCTGATGGTCTCGCTGACCGTCGCCACCGGGATGGGGCTGCTCGCGGGTGCCGGCCGGTTCGTCACCCACGGGAAGCGCCTCAAACGCCTCGCGGGCGCGATCATGATCGTCGCCGGCCTCGGGCAACTCTACCTCGCGGTGGTCATCCTCGACGTGCTCTGATCCGGCCGCAACGAACGCGCCACTACCAACGTGTGTTGCGCGAGAGTTTATGTCAGCCGTCTCTGAACGGGGTGTCGTGAGTAGCGCGCGCTGTCCCGATCGTCCGGAAGCGGCCGGGAAAACGGTCGATCGACGGCTCACGGACGCCGGCCTCGAGCGGCGCTTCGGGTGTGGAAACTGCGGCCTCGAGTGGGCGGTCACCTTCTGAACGCTATCCGCGTACTGCCCGGAACCGCGGCGTCTCCCCGGCACCCGCAGGTCCGAAAGGTATCCCTCCGTCCGTCGAATTACGGACAACGATGTATCAGGATATCATGCTCGCGACCGACGGCAGCGAGGGTGCGCGCCAGGCGACCGAGCACGCGATCGAACTCACGCGACAGTTGGAGGCCAATCTGCACATCCTCTCGGTGTCCGAAGACGGACCTCACGCAACCGACACTCGAGACGAGATGCGCCACGACGAGGAGGGCGAAGCCGTGGGGGCGGTCGAGGCGGCCGAACGGACCGCGGCCGACGCGGGCCTCGACGTAACGTCGACCGTCCGCCACGGCGTTCCGCAGGAGGAGATCGTCAAGGCGGCCGAGGAGAACCCGATCGACCTCGTCGTCGTCGGGACGGTCGGGCGCTCCGGCCTCGACCAACTGGTCGTCGGCAGCGTCGCCGAGGAGGTCGTCCGGAACTCGCCGGTTCCGGTCGTCGTCGTTCGGGAGACGTAGCGGTATCGTCGGTCGATCCGATCGCTCGTCCGGCCCGCCGGGACGGCGGTCCCCGTAATCCGGTGCTACCCGTCGATACGAGATCGATAATTAACCCGCCGGCGACGGAATCGGTCCACACTGTGGGCCGCCGTTCCGGGGGGACCGACGATCGAACGCACCTCGAGCGCCCGCGTGAGAACGGGGCCACGAGCGCCGCGACCGGGGTGAACGGCAGGTGAGCGACGGCGCTACCGCGACGGTCGGCGACGTCGTTCGCGTGCTCGTCGTCGGCGACTCGCCTCGGATCGACCGCACGGTGGACGCTCTCGCCGCGGCGTTCGATTCGGCCGCGCTGGTCAGGGCACGGTCGGTTGCGGACGCACTCGAGCGCCTGGCCGAAACCGACGTTCACTGTCTCGTCTGCGAGTTTCGGGCCGACCGCGCTAACGCGGACCGCGGGAATGGCCCCTCCCGGCTCGAGCGCCTCGCGGCACGAACCGACGCGCCCATCGTCGCCGTCGCGGACGGCGCGTCGGCCGACCGGGCGCTCGAGGCCGGCGCGACCGACGTCGTCGAAACCGACGACTCGAGCGCCGTCGTCGCGGCTCGCGTTCGAAACGCCGCACAGCGCGGCCGACTCGCCGCCGAGACGCCCGAGACGGACCGGCGCGCCCGCGCCGTCCTCGAGGGGTCCGACGCGCTCGTGTTGACCGTCGACGAGGACGGTGCGATCACGTACGCGAGCCCCGCCGTCGAGTCGCGGCTGGGGTACACGCCGGACGAACTCGAGCGCACCGCGTTCCCCCGGCTCGTCCATCCCGACGACCGCGACGGCGTTCGAGACCTGCTCGCTGCCGTCGCGGCGGCGCCGTTCGGCTCGAGCGAGCGACGGACGCTGCGGCTGCGCGACGCCGACGGGCGGTGGCGGCTCGTCGAACTGACCTGTGCCGATCGCCTCGCGGACCCGTCGATCGACGGGCTCGTCGTCACCGTCACTGCCGTCGGCCTCGCCGGACGTGACGAGGGCATTCGAGCAGCGGTCGACCGCCTCCCGGGACCGGTGTTCGCGCTCGGACCCGACTGGGAGCTCCGGTACGCGAACCCGGCGGCGCGGCAGTTCTTCGACGGCGAGCCGCGGCCGGGGACCCTCGTCTGGCGTCTGCTGCCGGAAACGGTCCGTGAAACGTTTTCCAGTCGGCTTCGGGAGGCCGCGACGACCGGATCGACCGTCCGGTTCGACGCGGCGATCGACGACCGCCGGCTCGAGGTGCTGGCCGCACCCGACGACGACGGGCTGACGGTCCTCGCTCGCGACGTGCAGCCACCCGAGACGTCGGCGGGCGAGCCGGCGCGGGGACGGCGGGAGCGCGACCGCCTCGACCTCCTCGAGTCGACGATCGACGCGCTCGAGGACGGGGTGGCCGTCCTCGAGGGCGACACGATCGAACTGGCGAACGCGGCGCTGCTCGAACTCGCCGACGCGACGACGCTCGTCGGCCGGGAGGTCGACGCGCTGTTCGACGACGATCTCGCGGCGACGGTTCGCGAGCGCGCACGCTCGCCGATCGTTCGCTGGATGGAACCGATCACCGGACGGCTCGAGTCGGACGCGGCGGCAGAGTCGAGCGAGTCCGGCGGTCTCGAGGCGGGAGACGGACGGCCCGTCGACGTCTTCGTCGCGCCGCTGCCCGACGACGAGCGAGAGCGGACGCTCTGCGTCGTCCGCGACCGACGTCGGTCCGGGGCCGCCGCGCTCTCGTCCGTTCGGGACGCGCTCGCCGACCTGGCTCGCGCGGAGACCGAGGCGGACGTCCGCCGGGCCGTCGTCGACGGGCTTCGCGCCGCCGCCGACGCCGAGTTGGCTGCCTGGTACCTCGTCGACGAAGACCGACTCAGGCCCGCGGCGATGACGACCCGCGACGGACGGCCGGCGGTCGAACTCCCGCCGATCGAGCGGGACCCGCCGGCGTTCGACGACGGCGATCGCGACGAGAGCAGTGCTGGCGCGAGCGCGGACCCCTTCGCCGTCGACGAGCCGACCGTCTACGACCGCTCGGCGCTCGAGCCGGCGCTGGCCCGCTCCGGAATCCGGGCCGAGCGCGTGCTCGCCGTCCCGGTCGACGACCGCGCGGTCGCGCTGGCGACCAGCACCGAGCCGATGGCCTTCGAGGCGCTGGATCTCGACGCCCCGGCCGCGCTCGCGGACGCGGCGTCGCTCGCCCTCGACCGGCTCGCGGAGCGGGCCCGCGCTCGCGACTGCCGCCGCGACCGCACGCGTCTCGAGTCGGCTCTCGCCCGCGACGAGCAACTCCGGGCGTGCGAGCGCGACCTGCTCGCGGCGGAGACTCGCGAGGGGGTCGAACGGCGCCTCTGCGACGGCGTGCTGTCGCTCTCGTCCGCGGACGATGGCAACCGCGACCGCGACGGCGGCGGCGTCGAACTGGCGTGGATCGGCCGAACCGCTGCGGGCCGCGAGACGCTGATCGCCGCGACGTGGGCCGGTCGCGACGGCGAGTTCCTCGAGTCGGCGTCGCTCCCGCTCGAGTCGGATGCAGACGATCCGGCCGTCCGGACTGCGACGAGCCGCGAGCCGACGATCGTCGACGATCTCGAAGCGGTCGCCACCGCCGACGTGCACCGCGAGGCGCTCGAGCGGGGCTTCCGCGCGGCGCTGAGCGTCCCGATCGAGCACGACGAGTTCCAGTACGGGACGCTGACCGCGTACGCGACCCGGCCGGCGGCGTTCGACGAGGACCTGCGGGACGCTTGTACGCACCTCGCGAGCGTCGCCGGCCACGCGATCGGCGCGCTCGAGCGCAAGCGCGCCCTGCTCGCCGACAGCGTCGCCGAACTCGAGATCGTCGTCCGCGACGAGTCCGAGCCGCTGTCCGCGATCGCTCGCGGCGTCGGCGGTCGGATCGACGTCCGGACGGTCGTCCCGCGGACGTCGGGCGGCTCGACGGTGTACTGCACGGTCGCCGACGCCGACGCGGAGACGATTCGGACGACGCTCGAGGGGATTTCGGCAGTCGAGTCGTTTCGGGAGGTCGGCGACGAAGACGACGGGGATGACGGGGATGACGCAAATGGCGGAACCGGCGGCAATCGCGCACCCTTCGAAATCCGTTTGTCCGAGTCGACCGTCGCGGAAACCCTCGCGGAGTACGGCGGCGTGTTGCGCTCGATCGCGCCGGTCGACGACCGGGCCCGACTCGTGATCGAACTCGCGAGCACGGTCGACGTGCGCTCGTTCGTCCGCACGATCGAGCGCACCCATCCGGGGACGGAACTGGCCGCGCGCCGCGAGCGAGATCGGTCCGTCCCGCCCGCGCGCCCGTTCGACGCCGAACTCCGCGACCGCCTTTCGGATCGACAGTTGCGAACGCTCGAGGCCGCCTACTACGGCGGCTTCTTCGACTGGCCCCGCGAGAGCACCGGCGAGGAGGTCGCCGAAACGCTGGGGGTCTCCCAGCCGACGTTCAGCCGCCACCTTCGGCTGGCCCAGCACAAGCTGTTCGAACTGTTGTTCGACGAGCGGGATGAGGAGTGAGAGTAATACGCTATTTCTCCCGGAAGCGGATCCCGGAGAACGCCGTTCGACGAGCGTAGCACGGGATTATCTCACCGCCGATGGCCGGTAAGAGTCTATTTCTTTCAGCGCGGAGCTGACGGAGAGACGACGGATGAATCAGTATTGACGACAGGCGGTTGAGCGGTTCCGTATATAGCGTCTACGACCATGTATTCGCGGTCGAATCACGCATTCGATGAGCGTGTCCCCGGTAATGCGAACTTACACCTACCCCTGTCGTCCATCCGGATGGCGGATGCTGCTGTGAGCATCGATCTCTCCGACGTCGAGTCCGCCGCTCGAACCGACCCGGACGCCGAGGCGGCCGACGCGTCCGCGGAGACCGATGCCGAGGCGCCGACCGACGCCGCGGCCGACGTCGAGCGCACCGGCGTCCGCTCCGAAGCCGACGGCGGCATCGTCGCGCAGCTCCGGCTCGACCACGCCGACCTCTTCCTCCGCCCCACCCTCCGACGCGCGACCGACGTCACCGTCGAACCGGAGTACTGGACCAGCGTCGAAAACGACCGCACCTTCGTCTTTCTGACCGTCTACGGGGCCGAATTCGACGCTTTCGAGGCCGCCCTCGAGGCGGACCCGACCGCCGCCGATCCCGTCCTGGTCGACCGGTACACGGATCGACGCGTCTACCGGATCGCCGTCGCCGATCGGACGCTGACGTTCGTCGAGCGGACGGCCGCCGTCGGCGGTCGACTGCTCGAGATGACCAGCTGCCGGGACGGCTGGTGCGTCCAGTTGCGGTTCCCGAGCCGCGACGACCTCGTCTCGTTCAACGAGTACTGTCGGGACCGCGGAATCTCGCTGACGGTGGACCACCTCCGCGTCTCGGACGACCAGGACGACGGCGTCGTCGCGCTGACCGAGAAACAGCAGGAACTGCTCGCGGTCGCCCACGAAGAGGGGTACTTCGACGTCCCCCGCGGCATCTCGCAGGACGAACTGGCGGACCGACTCGGCGTCTCGAAGTCGGCCGTCTCCCAGCGCCTTCGCCGGGCGATCGGCGAACTCTGCGAGTCGACGCTGTCCCGCCGCTAACGTCCGGTCGTCGCTCGAGTTCGTATTTGAAGACCACCCAGTAGTCGCTCGAGGAGCGACCAGCACGACGAGATTCCGAGCGCGGGCAGCGAAAAAGCAGCCGACCGAGGACGCGGACTCGAGTTTGATCTCGCAACTCGAGACTCGAGTGTGGCTCCGAAGCCGCGAACTCGCGTCCGAGTATCGCGAGCGCTGAACCGAAGCGGCCGGGGACGACGGTCGACGTTACGCTTCGTCGTCGGCTTCGTCCTTCATCGAGCCGAGCTGGGAGACGAGTTCGTCGGTCGAGACGTCCGACTCGAAGGACATTTCCCCGTTGTGGTCGTTCTCGTGGATGTTTACAGCTTCAGCGTTGTCATCGTCGTCGTTCGTCTGTTGCTGCTGCTCGGATTCGTCGTAGCTACCAAAACCCATACGTGAACCACGACGCCGCCCCTCAAAGGTGTGGCGGTTCGGGGGGAGTTCCGAGAGTCGTTGACACTCGAGCCGTTGTGCGGTCTCGCCCCGCGAACGCTACTTGAACCGGAGGTACTGCCGGTCGTACTCGGGCTTCCCGCGCCGGGGATGGATCGCGATGAACGACGCCGGCGGGAGTTCGGCCAACTGGGCCGGCAGCCCCTCGAGTTCGGGCCGCCAGCCGACGTCGCCGCGGCGCGGCGAGAGCGCGACGATGAGATCGTCGTCGTCGGTCGCGGCCTCGAGGCGCGGGATGAGCCGCGCCCAGCCGTCGATCGACTCGAACTCGGCGGCGGCCTCCTCGTCGACCAGCTCGAACAGGTGCTCGAACTGGTGGGCCGAACCGTCGACGACGATCACGTTCAGTTCGGCGCCCAGCGTCGCCGCGAGATGCTTGACGAGGTGGACGGCCTCGTAGAATCCCTCGTGGTGGTCGACGCCGATGGGGACGACCACGTGGATGCGCCGCGTCGTATTGATCGGGTGGCCGAGCCGCGAGACCAGCACGGGCCGGTTCGTCCCCTCGAGCACCTGATCGATGATGCTGCCGAAGATCCGGTGGCGGAAGCTCCGCGCGGCGTCCCAGCCCATGACGATCTGGTCTGCCTGCACCTCGACGGCGCCCTGAACGATTCCCGAGGCGACGTTGTGGTTGACCCGCGCTTCGGTTTCGACCGGGACCTCCGCCGCGCTGCCCTCGGCGGCCAGCTTCTCGAGGTCCTCGGTAACCGCGGCGATCTCGCGTTCGGTCGCATCGTCGTCCCGGTCGGGCTGGACGACGGTCAGCACGTGGATCGGCTCGGCGCTGCGGTCGCCCTTGATGACGAGGGCCAGCTCCACGAGCCGCCGCTGCAGGTCCGCATCGTGCGACAGCGGCAGTAAGATCGTGGGATCTTTCGTCCCGTCGTCGCCGGCGACGTCGCGTTCGAGGGCCAGCGCCGTGGCGCTCCGCTCGGTGAGCCAGGGGCTCAGCACGGCGGTGACGACCAGCATCAGGACGACGGCGTTGAGCACGGCGGCGCCGAACAACCCGAGGTCGTAGCCGATGAGCGTGATCGCCAGCGCGGCCGCGGCCTGGCCGGTCGAGAGCCCGAAAATGACGGTGCGCTCGGTCGGCGTGTAGTCCTGTACCGCGGCGACGAGCCAGGCGGCGGCCCACTTCGTGGCGAACATGATCCCCGTGATGACGGCGGCGATCCACAGCGTCTCGAGGCCGTCGAGGATGACCGTCGGATCGACGAACATCCCGACGTGCAGCAGGAAGAAGGGGATGAAGAAGGCGTTCCCCACGAACTCGATTCGGTTCATCAGGGTGCCGCCCTCCGGAATCTGCCGGTTTAAGGCGATGCCGGCGATGAACGCCCCGAGGATCGGCGCGAGTTCGAGCAGTTCGGCGAGGCTCGCGGTGGCGAAGATGGCGACCATCACGAACAGAAACTCGAAGTAGCTTTCCTCGCTGAACGTCTGGAAGAACCGCCGCGAAACCGGCGGGAGCACGAACAGCGCCGCGCCGAACAGGACGACCAGCGAGAGGCCGACCCGTGCGAACAGCCACGGCGTCAGATCGCCGCCGACGGCGCCGGTGACGATCGCGAGCACGATCAGTGCCAGCGTATCGGTAAAGAGGATGCCGCCGAAGACGGCCGCGACCGCGCGGTTTTTCGTCACGCCGAGCCGGTTGACGATCGGGTACGCCAGCAGCGTGTGCGAGGCGAAGACCGACGCGAGCAACAGCGCGGCCCAGAGGTTCAGGCCGAGCACCGCGTAGACGACCGCGGCGCCGACGACGAACGGCAGCCCGAAACTCGTCAGGCCGAAGATCGCCGCGTTCTCGGGCGCCTCCTTGAACCCCTGCATGTCGAGTTCGAGGCCGACGGTAAACAGCAGGTAGATCAGGCCGACCTCGCCCAGGAGGACGATCGCGTCCGAGTGGCTGACGAACTCGAGGGCGTCCGGGCCGATCGCCGCGCCGAAGAGGACGACGCCGACGATGCCCGGCTGCCCGAGGCGCTTGACCAGCAACGGGCCGACCAGAAACACCGCCATCGCGACCGTAAAGACCAGCACCGGCTGCTCGAGCGGGAGTCCGACGTCGGTGAGTAGCGGCTGAACCATCTGAATCGTAACTCGGGGCGAGCGTCGAAACGGGTGGAACGCGATCTGTACGGCGTGAACCGCGAATCGTAGTCGCCGACGAGGGACGGATGCGTAATAAAACGACGGGTTTCAGGTAGGATACTCGATCTGTGTCGTGTACGCAACGAATGCACGTCAATCGCGTCGAAATAGTATCCCGGAGAGGACGAGAAATCTATATCTGACCACTTTTCGAACGACAAATCGGATTGTATGCGGCTATCTCCGTATTCGCCTTGGCTCCGGCAAGCGATCTCCCGCATCGTTTAACCGATGTTTTGCCGCGTGAACCGTCGATTCATCGGGGGTTATATGCGCGTTCGGGAGGCCGTACGGTTTCAGCCCGGTCGTGTTTGGTTGACATACTTCAGTTGATCTCCGTATTTTGGATTCGTCTGTTCGAATGCAAACGTCGAAGGGAACATACGATCACAATACTGGTCGAATTAAATTACTGTCTGTAGAATGTGGGTCGCGCGCTGACCGAGCGACCGTTTGAGAGTACCCCGACGCTACCGGGATCGGTAGCCAATCTATAGTAATGGGCTCGGCTTGCCTGGTTCCTCTCATGTCCGTGTATCAGTTCCGATCTCGACGGGTCCCCGCGGACGATCGGCCACGCACGCCGCCAGCGCGATCGTCCCGGACGGCCAGCGATACCTCCGCACGCGCGAGTTCCGCTCCGGAATCGAGTCCGGCTTCGGACTCGGCTGCGCCGACCGACGCATCGAGTCATCCGACAACCGACGCTCGCCGCCACGATGCACGGTGATCGATAGATGTGTGGAATAATCGGCCACGTCGGCGACGGCAACGCGCTCGAGACGCTGCTGACCGGCCTCGAGAACCTCGAGTACCGTGGGTACGATTCGGCCGGCGTCGCGATCCAGAACGGCTCCGGCATCGACGTCGAGAAACGCTCCGGGAAGGTCGAGGAGCTGAAGGAAGCGATCGACGACCCGCTCGAGGGCGACGTCGGCATCGGCCACACGCGCTGGTCGACCCACGGGCCGCCGACGGACGAGAACGCCCACCCCCACACCGACGGCACCGAGGACGTCGCGGTCGTGCACAACGGGATCATCGAGAACTACGCGACACTCAAGGAGTGGCTCCAGGCCAAGGGCCACGAGTTTACGAGCGACACCGACACCGAAGTCATCCCGCATCTCATTCAGTACTATCTCGACTCGGGACTGGACAACGAAGCCGCGTTCCGGAAGGCGGTCGAGGACCTCGAAGGAAGCTACGCCGTGACCGCGATGCTCTCGGACGAGCACGTCCTCTACGCCGCCCGTAAGGGCTCCCCGCTGGTCGTCGGCGTCGAGGACGACGAGTTCTTCCTCGCCAGCGACGTCCCCGCCTTCCTCGAGTACACCGACAGCGTCGTCTACCTCGAGGACGGCGACGTCGTCGTCGTCGACGAGAGCGGCGTCGAGTTCACCGACCTCGACGGAAATCCGATCGCGCGCGAGCCCGAGACCGTCGAGTGGGATCCCGAACAGGCCGGGAAGGGCGAGTACGACCACTTCATGTTAAAGGAGATCCACGAGCAGCCCACCTCGCTGGCGCAGGCGATCGAGGGTCGGATCGATCCCGAGAACGGCCGGATCGCGCTCGACGGCTTCGAGCCGGGCGCGTTCGAGGAGATCGACAGCGTCCAGCTGATCGCCTGCGGCACCTCCTACCACGCGGCGCTGTACGGCTCGCTCGCGCTGAACCAGGCCGGCGTCGAGTCGACGGCGCTGCTGGCCAACGAGTACAGCGTCGCCGCGCCGCCGGTCGACGAGGACACCCTCGTCATCGCCGTCACGCAGAGCGGCGAAACCGCCGACACGCTCAACGCGCTCCGCCAGGCCAAATCGGAGGGGGCGGACACCCTCACCGTCACGAACGTCGTCGGGTCGACGGCCGCCCGCGAGGCCGACGACGCGCTGTTCATCCGCGCCGGCCCCGAGATCGGCGTCGCCGCGACCAAGACCTTCTCCTCGCAGGCGGTCATGCTCACGCTGCTGGCCCAGCGGATCGCCGACGACGCCGCCGGCGAACCCGCGGCCGACCTCGAGGCGCTGCTGCCCGACCTCGCGGCGATGCCCGAGCAGATCGAGGGGATACTCGCCGACTCCGACGCGGAGTGGATCGCCAGCCGCTACCAGGACAGCCGGTCGTACTTCTTCATCGGCCGCGGGCTCGGCTACCCCGTCGCGCTCGAGGGCGCCCTGAAGTTCAAGGAGATCACCTACGAGCACGCCGAGGGATTCGCCTCCGGCGAACTCAAGCACGGCCCGCTGGCGCTGGTGACGCCGGAGACGCCGGTCTTCGCGGTCTTCACCGGCGAAGAAGACGAGAAGACCCTGAAAAACGCCGAGGAGGCCCAGACCCGCGGCGCGCCGGTGGTCGCGGTCTGTCCCGACGACCACCGGGCGGTCGAGGTCGCGGACGCCCACCTCGAGATTCCCGAGACCGACCCCGACCTCGCCGGGCTGCTGGCGAACGTCCAGCTCCAGCTCGTCTCCTACTACGCGGCCGACCTGCTGGATCGACCGATCGACAAACCCCGTAATCTCGCGAAGAGCGTCACGGTCGAGTAACGGCGCCGTCGCGGTCGGCGGTCACCCTTCTCGGGCTCGAGTCGGTCTTTTCCTAGAAACCGAGTCGGACGTCGTTTTGCACTGTTCCTGATCCGTCTTCGGTCTTCGGTCGCCGATCGTCACCGGGACGATACCCGCGTCGCAGACTGCGGACGGACGGCCTCGAGTCGGCGCCTCGGCTGACTCCCCGTCCCCACAGGAACGCCTCTCGAGTTCGGGAACAGTCGTCACGAGTGGGAGTCTCCGAGGCCGCAGGACGCTCGGCCACCCCCGTAGCCGTCGTCCCACGGCCCGATACGAACGACCCACACTCGACGACGTCGGAATCGGAACTGGAGGGTCGGTGATCCGCTTGATACCGATCGACACCCTCCAGATAGGCTAGCTCTTCCTGAATATATAAAGTCAATACCTGATAGCTACGGTTCAGTACGGATCGCCGCGACTAGCGGGCGCTACCGGCAACGACGCACCCTCGAGACAGAAGCAGAAACGCGCCCGTTATCGATCCCGTTCGACGACTTCGCCGGGCGTCGTCGTCGCGCCCGTATCGAGTTTCAGCCCCGGCGTGAGGCTCGTGTTGATTCCCGTCTTCGCGTCGTCGCCGGCGACGACGCCGAACTTCCGGCGGCCGGTCGAGACGCGATCGCCCTTGACTGTGAACTCGATGTCGGCCTCGTCGTGGCGCAGGTTCGCGACGGTCGTCCCCGCGCCGAAGTTGACGTCTCGGCCGAGGACGCTGTCGCCGACGTACGAGAGGTGGCCCACGGTCGCGCCCGGCGAGAGCACGCTGTTTTTCACCTCGACGCCGTTGCCGACCTTCGCGCCCTCGTCGATCAGCGTCGCCCCGCGGACGTACGCGTTCGGCCCCACGGTCGCTCCCGAGCGGATCAGCGCCGGCCCCTCGATCACGACGCCCGGCTTCACCGTTGCACCCTCCTCGACGACCACGTCTCCCTCGAGGTGGGCGTCGTCGCTCACCGCGCCGTCGAGGCGCCGCTCGAGCTCGCCGATCTTCCACTCGTTGGCCTCGAGCAGTTCCCAGGGGCGGCCGACGTCCATCCACCGCTCGAGGGTGACCGGCGTGACGGCGTACTCGTCGATAACCCGGCCGAGGACGTCCGTGATCTCGTGTTCGCCGCGCTCGCTCGCGGGCACGTCGAGCCACTCCCGGGCGTCCGCGGGGAAGGCGTACGCGCCGGCGTTGGCGAGGTTCGTCGGCGGATCGGCCGGTTTCTCGACGATGTCGGTGATCGTCCCGTCGGTCGTGCTCAGCACGCCGTAGTTGCTCGGCTCGTCGACCTCGACGGCGCAGACGGCCGGACAGGCCTCGAAGAGGCGGTCGATCGCGGCCGGATCGTAGAGGTTGTCGCCGTTGAGGACGGCGAAGGGACCCTCGAGGTGCTCGCGCGCGGCGTTGACCGCGTCGGCGGTGCCGGCCTGTTCCTCTTGAACGGCGTAGCTGACGGGGACGCCCCGGTATTCGGATCCGAAGTAGTCTCGCACCGTCTCGGCCCGGTAGCCGACGACGAGGACGATCTCGTCCGCGCCGGCGTCGACGGCCGCGTCGACGGTGTGGGCGGCGAGCGGTCGATCGGCGACGGGCAGCATCGGTTTCGGCACTGACGCGGAGAGCGGTCTGATCCGCGTCCCTTCACCCGCCGTGAGAACGACAGCTTTCATACCAACAACGTACGGCGATTCGGGGGATAATTATACGGGTTCTACTCGCACGTTGCCAGCCGAACTGATGCCTATCTCGTTAGGCGTCACGGCCGGTTGACTCGTCAGGTAATGGCTATCGGTACCGGTTCGCACGACTCCCGGTCAGCGATTGGGCGGCCACCCGGATCGGGGCGTTCGGAGCGACTGATCGAACCGTCGAAATCCCGACTCGTAATGTGATCTTACCCGGCAGAAATACGATATTTACCGCGAATTAGCGCGTGATACTGCCGATATCTGACTCGTTTCGATCACCGGCCGTGACCCGTCGCAACGAGTGACTAACCTTCTCAAGCGGAATTATGGGGTCTATAGTAAATACCGTTCTGTGGCTACGGGCTGTTGATGTCGACGGAACCATCCGACGCGAAGTGGACGCCGATGACGTCTCGAGAACACACGAGCGCCCCCCGCTGCGTCAACTGTGGGAACCAGGTGACCCGGCAGTTCGCGCGCGTCTTCGGGGACAACCGCGACGTCGTCCACGCCTGTCCCGACTGCGCAACGTACCGCGAAATGAAGACGTCCGATTTCATCCCCGAAGAAGCCAGATAACCGGTTCGTTTCGCTCGTTCGCGCTGCGGGGGCGTGATCGCGTCCGTATCGACGCGACCGACGGCCGCTGCTGATTGTCTCCGGTACGTTGTAGCTCCCAGAATACCGACGAGCGACGCAATCGCCGAACGTCGTGACCGTTACTCCGTCCCTGTCTCCGCCGTCGTCGCCTCGAGCGCATCGCCGACGAGCTCCCGCGCCTCCTCGAAGACCCGCTCGGCGGCGTCCGCGTCGCGGGCTTCGGCCGTCACGCGGACGAGCGGTTGCGTCCCGCTCGCGCGGAGCAGGAACCAGCCGTCGTCGGTCTCGACCCGGACGCCGTCGAGCGTGTCGACGTCGTCGTAGCGGTCGCTGACGCGCGTCCGAACCGCGTCCATCACCGCGGCCTTGTCGTCGACCTCGAACGACGTCCGGCGGATCGGATACCGCTCGATCGCGCCGGCGAGCTCGGAGAGCGGGCCGCGGTCGGCGACCAGTTCGACGAGCTTGGCCGCGGCGAGCGGCCCGTCGGGGCACCGGGTTTCGTCGGGCCAGATCCAGGCGCCGCTGGGTTCGCCGCCGAAGACGACGCCGTCCTCGGTCGTCCGCTCGGCGACGTAGACGTCGCCGACCTTGGTTCGAGTGAGCGTCGCGCCCACGTCAGCGAGCGCGTCGGCGACCGCGAGGCTGGTATCGACCGGCGCGGCGACGCGGTCGCCGTCGCCGGCAGCCTCGCGGGCGAACAGCGCGAGCAGGGCGTCCTTCGGCACGAAGGTCCCGGTCTCGTCGACGGCCATCATCCGGTCGGCGTCGCCGTCGTGGGCGATGCCGAGGTCGGCGTCCGTCTCCGCGACGAGCGCCGCCAGCGTCTCGAGGGTCTCCTCGTTCGGTTCGCTGGGGCGGCCGGGGAACGAGCCGTCTTGCTGGCCGTTCAGCGTCCGGACGTGACAGCCGAGGTCGGCGAGCACCTCGGCGGTAATCGTGCCAGCCCCGTTGCCGAGGTCGACGATCACGCTCGGGGTCGACTCGAGATCGACGGCGGCCTCGATCGCCGAGGCGTGGTTTTCGCGAGCGGTGTCTCGCCGGCGACGGACGCCGAGTTCGTCCCACGCGCCGAGGTCGTAGTCGTCCTCGCGGAGCCGGCGCTCGATCGCCTCGCGCTGCTCGGGGCCGAACGCCTTCCCCGAGGGGTTCCAGAGTTTGAGCCCGTTGTCCGGCGCCGGATTGTGCGAGGCCGTCACGACGATCCCCGCGTCCGCGCCGAAGTGCTCGATCGACCGCGCGACCGTCGGCGTCGATTCGATTCCGACCTCGAGGACGTCGGCGCCGCACTCGCGCAGTCCCGACGCGACCGCGTCGACGAGCAGTTCGCCGCTCTCGCGGACGTCGCGCCCGACGACGACGGTGTCGTACCCCTCCGATGCGACCGCGCGGCCGACGTCGAGTGCCAGGCCTGCCGTGACCTCCGTTCCGACGGTGCCGCGGATACCGCTGGTTCCGAACATACGCGTCGGTGACGCGACCGAGCGCCTTACTATGTGGGGACTACCGTCGGCGCCCCGGATGAACGCGCCCGCGGCGTCGCGACCGGGCACCGTCCCGATCGAGCAGGTGCGCTCCGCCTTCGGTACTGGCTCCGTTCGCGACGCCGCCAGCCGTTAGCGGTTCCCTATATTTCTGAACTGTCGCCAGCGTATATACGAGCGAGCCCGTAGGCTGGGACAGCATTGCTATGAGTGCGACCGACCACGACGCCGACCGCGACGCCGCCGCTGAGTCCGATTCCGACGCCGACGACGTCCCCTCCCCCTCGTCGATCGCGGAGCTTCCGCCGAGCGCGAAGCTCGTCTACAAGGTCCTCGAGTACGAGGGTGCGATGACCCAGGAGGAGATCGCCGCCGAGTCGCGCCTCTGTTCGCGAACCGTCCGCTACGCGCTCGGCAAACTCGAGGACGCGGAGTGTATCGCCAGCCGGGTCTGTCTCGAGGACGCCCGCCAGTCGAAGTACCGGATCGCGGAGTGACGACGTCCGTTCCGACGGATTGTATCGTGGCGCTCTCGGACGAAAATTGAAGACTCCCGAGTCGAAACCGGTCGTCAATGGAGGGTCCCGGGAACCCGCAGCGTCGGCGACGGATCGAGCTCGCGGGCGCGGTGTGGGCGAACGTTCTGCCGCTGATCGGCGTCCTCGTCTGGGAGTGGGATCTCGCAGCCCTGATACTGCTGTACTGGCTCGAGGTCGGCGTCGGCCTGTGGTGGGCGGCTATCGAAGCAGGGATCGCCGAACGGCCGTCCGACTATTCGCCGGCGATGCTGATCTTTGGGACTGCTCGGTACAGGCGCGGCGGCGTCTCGATCCCTAGAACGTCGCTGACGTGGTACGTCCACAATCTACCGATAGTCGCGCTGACCGCGATCTTCTTCGGCTGTGCGTGGGCGCTCGTCGGAGTCATCGGCCTCGAGTCGGTACTCGCCGCGCAGGGGACCGGCCGATCGGTCGGCGGAACGCTGGGCTCGGTGCTCGGTTTCGCCGGCTGCCTGTTCGTCGGTCGGGGCTGGGAAACGCTGTCAGTGTACGTCGGCGAGCGCCGGTATCGAGACGCGAACGCCCAACAGGTCGTCCAAGAAGCGCTGTGGCCGCTGTGGATTCTCGGTCTGATCGTCATGGCTGTACTACCCGTCGTTCAAGAAGCAGCGACCGGTTCGCCTCTCCTCGTCGCGCTAATCGGCGGTAAGTTCCTGTTCGACCTGCTTCGTTCGACGTACGGCTCGATCCGCGCGTTCGACGCGGACAACGGCGGGTGGCTCGGAGCCGCCGATATCGGCGACGACTCCGACTGGGAGCCGCGCCCGCTCGAGTCGTCTCCGACGTCCGATGCGTCAACCCGAATCCGCCCGCATCGGATCGGCGTCGTACTCGAGGGAATCTCGGCCGGATTTTCGTCGGTTCTTGGCGCGCTGTTCGCCCTTCTCGCCGCGTTCGTCATCGCCGTCTTGCTCCTCGGGGGCGATCGAAGCGTCCTGTGGTGGCTCCCGGTACCGCTCGCCCTCGTCGCCGGTCTCGGCGTCCTCGATCGCGCGTTACGATACTGGGCGATCACGTACCGAATCGACGACCGTGGGAACCTCCTCGCCAGCGGTCGACTCTCCGGCCGAACGCACCGGGTCGTCGACGGCGACGGTGTATCCACCGTCGACGTAGTCGTTACCCGAACGGATCGGCGCCTCGAGACGACGACGGTCAGGATCGATCCCGTGGACGCCGAGCGGACAGTACGAATTCCGTGTCTCGCCGATCGAGACGCCCGAGCGGTTCTCGAGTGCCTCGGGGACGCCGACCGACACGAGCCTGAAGCCGACGCTCTCGCTCGCGCCTCGAACTGACCGAAAACGAGCCGATTCGACACTCGAGGATTAGCCGAGTTTCCGGAACCGGTCGATCGCCAGATCGATCCCGAACGCGCCCGACGTGATCGTGAAGTTCGTCTCGAGGCGCGGGTTGAACTTCGCTTTGTAGCGGTTGATGCTCGGCACGCCGGCGCCCACGAGGTCGTACCGCTCGAGGCCGGCGCGGAGACCGTCGCGCATCACGGTCCAGTCGAGCAGGTCGTTGATCGGCAGATCGACGTCGACGTCGGGTTTGACGCCGCCCTGCCAGCGGTACCTGGTCGTATCGGACTCGACGACGAGGATGCCGCCGAGGAATTCGCCGTCGACGCGGCAGACGTACGGCCGCACGGAGCCCTCGGGGAGCACCGCGTACGCCGAGCGGACGAAGTCGGGATTGAGGTGGAACGACCGGCCCTGACTCTCGTAGCGCTGCGCGACCTTCTCGACGATGCGCTCGATGTCGTCGGCGTCGCCCTCCTCGACGACGTAGGCGTCTTCGTCGGCGTTGCGAACGTTCTGTCGGGCGTCGCTGCTGAACCGGTTCAGGAGATCTTCCTCGCTGCCCTCGAGATCCACGACGTACGTGTAGCCGGGTTTGACGGTGTAATGGTTCCAGGAGAACGGCCGCACGTCCTCGAACTCGGCGGCGACGATCCGCGTGTACAGCGGCGAAATCTCCCGCTCGATCCACCGGATGGCGCCCTCGAGGAACCGCTGGGTCCGTTGATCGGCCTTCCGGCGCTTGACTTTCTCGAGGTTCAGCGTCGCGGGGCCGAGGTAGGGTGACCACGACTGGGGCGCGGGGGAAAAGGCGCCGGTGATCGGCCCCTTCGAGTACTCGAAGACGGGGAAGAGGCCGATCGCTTCCTGACCCTTAAATCCGGTCAGGAGGTGCAGCGTCGTGCCCGTGTCCTCGGCCTGCAAGCGGAGCGCTTCGGCGCGGAAGAAGGGGTTCGTCCCGTCCGACCGTTCGACGTAGCGGTTCCACTCCTCCGCGTCGGTCCACGGGTCGAGCGTCGTGACTTCGACGGTCATAGGTATCCCAGGTCCGAGAGGCGGTCCTCGACGGCCTGATCCTCGGTCGCCGTGATCGGTTCGGGGTCGTAGGACGGGTACTCCGCTTCCGGCCCGCCCTCGACGATCGGCAGCGTGTCGCCGTCCATCTCCGCGTCGATCGGCACGTCGAACAGCGCGCAGATCGTAGGCGCGATGTCGAAGATCGACGCGTCGGCGTCCGCGAGCGAGGCGCTCTCGTCGAACGCCGAGCCCATCGCCCCGACGACGCCGGTCCGCTTGTGGTTCCACGACTCCATCGGCTCGCCGAACTGCTCCTTGCCGAGGTCGGCGACGATCGCGTTGTTGAACGCCGCCGGCACCGTGACGATGTCCGGCCCCTCGTCGAGGTACGGCCCGTCGAAGAACTCCTCGCGGGGGCCGACGGCGTCGAACATCGGCTCGCCGTCCGGCGTCCGAACCGCCGACAACTCCTCGACGACCTCGTCGCGGACCCGCTCGTACTCGGATTCGGGCACCGTGCCGTCGGGCTCGCGGCCCTCGAGGTTGATCCGGAGGCCGAGTTCGCTCTTCGAGCGCATGTAGACCTCCGAATCGGCGAAGGCGACCTGCTCGCTGGCCGCCCGGATCAGGTCGTTGGGCACCTGCCTGCCGATCGGCTCCTTCAGCCCGACCCGATCGAGCGCGTTGGCGATCCGCTGGGTCGTGACGCCGAACCGCGCGGCGACGTTCATCGCCCTCTCGAGGGTGGTCTCCTCGTGAGTGCCCGCGTCCTCGCCGCGGAGCAGGTCGTTCTCCCAGCTCTTGGACCAGTCGGGCATCCCCTCGCCGCCCCGGTGGGCGCGCAGGTAGCCCCGATCGCGGAGGAACTCGTTGACGCGGAACTCGTGGCCCGTGACCTTTCCCATCCCGTGGTCGCTGACGATCAGGATGTTCTCGGGGTCGGTTTCGGCGATCGTCTCCTCGAGCTGGCGGTCGACCTCGCGGTAGACGGCTTCGATGGCCTGCTTGTCGCCGGGTCGCTCGTGGAAGACGGAGTCGGTCTGCTGGAACTGGAGGAAGCCGAACTCGGGTTCCATCCGGCGACAGAGGTAGCGGAAGGCCTTCCCGCGGAGCTCGATCGTTCGCTCGTACCCCTCGATCGACCGGTCCGGTTCCGGGCCGCTCTGTGGGTAGACCCGGTAGCCGCCACACTCCAGTTTGATGTCCTCGAGAATGCCGTCGGGGTGGCAGTCCGGATCTTCGGGGGCTGTCATCCCCGGAATCAGCGCCCCGTCGAACTCGCGGGCCGGGTGGGTGACCGGGAGGTTGACGACGACGCTCGTGATGCCGTGCTCGGAGAGCAGCTCCCAGACCGGCCGCTCCCGAACGTGGGTCGAGTTCACGACGTTCCAGTCGTAGCCGTTGAACGAGAGAAAGTCGAAGACGCCGTGTTTGCCCGGATTCTTCCCCGTGTACAGCGACGGCCAGGCGCTGGCCGTCCAGGGCGGGATCTGGGACTCGAGGGGCCCGCTGGAGCCGGACTCGAGTATCCGCCGTAAGGTCGGCACCTCGTCCGACTCGAACAGCGACTCGAGTATCGGCGGACACCCCGCGTCGAGCCCGACGACGAGAAGGCGAAGATCATCTTCGTCGGTCGAATCTACCATGTACTGATCCGTTCGTCTACCGGCGCTTTGTTATGCGAGTGCTTGCAGACCGTAAGTTAGGTTTTCAGTCACGGCTGTCGAATAGTTCACACCATGCGCGGGGGCTGTAAGCCGTGCCTGTCTACCCTCGATCGGGTGTATCACCCCCATCACTAAGGCCGTATTCGCGTACTGAGTCTACGTACTACGCGGCCGTCCCCGATCGGCCGCCCGTTACGCATGCACCGCGCCACGCCGACGCTGTCCGTCCGATCGCTCGCGAGCCGAGCCGACCAGGGGCTTGAGGCGGTCTTCGATAACCACGCGAGGGCCTACACCTACTACGGCTCGGGCAAGGTCGCGCTTCGGGACGGCCTCGCCGGGCTCGTCGAACCCGGACAGAACGTCCTGATCCCGGCCTACCTGCCCGACGCCGTCGCCGAACCGTTCCGCGATCTCGACCTCGAGCCGCGGTACTACCGCGTCCGCCCCTCGTTCGCCCCCGACTTCGCCGACCTCGAGGCCCGGCTCGACGACGAGACCGCGGCCGTCATGTCGGTCAACTACTTCGGCTTTCCGCAGCCCGGACTCGAGGAGGTGGCGGCGCTGGCGGACGAACGCGGCTGCTACCATATCGACGACAACGCGCACGCCCCGATTTCCGTCGCTAATGGGCGATTGCTCGGGACGGACGGGGACATCGGCATTACGAGTCTCTGGAAACTGCTCCCGATTCCCAACGGGGCCGTCCTCTACCGAAACAGCGACGCGGCGGTAGGCGCCTACGAGCCGACCGAAAGCGCCGGCGTCCGCGATCGCGTCGGTCTCGGCGACGGCACGTTTCTTCTCAAATCGACCGCTCGAACCGTTCTCGGTGGAATTGGGGGATTCAGCCAATCGCTCGGTTCGTTTCTCGGCGACGCTACCAGAGCCGGAGCCGGCGACAACGAGCGACGAGACGCGGCTCGGGACGGAATCGAAACCGAACCGCTCGAGCGCGACGCGACCGAACCCGACGGCGGGACGATTGTCGAGGAGAGCGACGGGGACCCGCCGGCCGTCGGCACCCCCGAGGAGCGATACGAGGAAGGGAAGACGCCGATGGCGAAACTGTCGAAGTACGTCCTCGAGAACGCCGACCCGGCCCGGATTCGGGAGCGACGGCGGGCGAACTACCGCACGTGGCGGCGCATCCTCGCCGACCGCGACGACCTCGCGGTCGTCTACGACGACCTGCCCGAGGGAATCTGTCCGCAGGCGTTCCCGGTCCGAGCGGATCGTCCCGACGATCTCGTCGCGACGTTCGAGACACGCGGCGTCGGCGCGTACACCTGGCCGCGGCTCTCGGCGACCGTCCGCAACGATCCAGCATACGAGACCGCGCGGCGGCTCTCCCGCACGATCGTCGCGCTGCCGGTCCACCAGCACATCGAGCCGTCGACGCTCGAGGAGATCGGCACTCGACTCTCGAGATAGTCCAGCATCGGATCACGGGGCTGTGACGCGCCTCGCTCGCCGCGATATCTTCTTGTATCCGTTCTGGGAAGAACCGATATGCCCGTCCTCGACCCCAGGCAACTCATCGCCGGATTTCTCGGTGCGGCGCTCGTCGGCCTCCTCGCCAGTCTCCTCACCGATCGGATCGAACCGCAGCGTGCGCTCCGGCTCGCCGCGGGCGTGACGGTCGGACTGGCCGCCGGACAACTCGCGGGATCGCTCTAGTCGTTCCGCTCGCGCTCTTCGTTCTTCTCGTTCTCCTCGAGATGCGCGGCGATCTGCTGGGACGCGTCGTCTGCGAGGGCGTACGTCCGCTCGCCCTGTCTGTCCAGCACCGATTCGGTGCGCAACTCCGAGAGGAGGCTCTGCACGGCGATCATCGACTGATCGACTCGTGCCGCGATCGGCTTCGTCTCGAGCGGCCCCTCGCGCGCTAACACGATCAGCACGGTGCCGGCCGTCTCGACCGAGCACCGCGATCCCTCGCTGGCGCGCTCGAGCGACTCGCCGACCGACGTGCCCTCGAGTTTACTCACGAGCTGGTGGCCGGGCTGGTGTTGCCCGGCGAGCGTGTAATCGGGGACGGCGTCCTCGACGTCGGCCGCGGTCGTTCCGGTATCGCCCGCTCTTTCTTCCCGACCGACGGTCCCGGTACCGCGCTCGCGGTTCCGGTCGCGACTCGTCGACCCGCCGTTCCGGTCTCGGCTGGCGGGCGGTGCCCGTTCGTGCTCGACGTCCGGCCAATCGCCGCGCTCGTAACCGGTGAGGGGGCCGCGCTCCGGGGCGCCCGTTCCCGTGCCGTCGCCTCCCGATCGCCGTTCCGATTCGGGGTTCCCCGCGACGACCAGTTCCTCCTCGCCGTCGCCGTCGACAGACGCGTAGCCGTATTCGACGTCGTCGCCGCCGACCTGAATGATCGACTCGCCGTCCCGGTCGACACCGTCTCCGTCCTCGAGTTCGCGAACCCGCTCGCGAAGCTGTTCGTTCGCCTCGCGGAGTCGGTCGATCGTCTCCGCTCGAGATGCGAGTTCCGCTTCCAGCGCCTCGATCCGCTCGTCTCGCTCCGCGAGCGTCTCCTCGAGTTCGTCGCGTTCCTCCTCGAGGGCGACGATTTCGTCGTGCAGTCGGCGCTCCTCGGCCCCGTCGTCCCGGTCGGGAAGCTGCGTCTGGAACGTCTCCGGCCGCGTCAGCGCGTCGGCCATCTGCTTGGCTGCGTTCGAGATGTCGCGGGCCGACTCGAGTTCGTCTTCGAGGGTCTCGATCCGTTTTTCCTTCTTCTCGAGTTCGTTCTCGAGCTCGAGGATGCGGCTCTCCTCGCGTTCCTTGCGCTCGGAGATTTTCTCGAGGTCGCCCACGAGCGCGTCGGAGACGGACTTGAGCTCCGGACGCTCGAAGTCGTCGAGGCCGGGAGTCGCGCCGGCGTCGAAGGTCCGCTTGCGGCGGAACTGGACCTTGCGGACGTCGGCGTCCATCCAGTCGGTCTGGACGAACGCCTGCCCGTCGTTCAGTTCGGCGACGGCCTCCTCGTACTCGGTGTCGATGATCCGGCCGACGACCTTCGTGTCGTTGTCCCACGTGAGTCGGTGCCAGACGAGCCAGTTGGCCTGCGTGATGAAGTCCTTCTTGACGTCCGCGGGCCGCTGGCTGATGCCGACGATGCCCAGCCCGTGCTTGCGGCCGCGCTTGCTGATCTTGATCAGGAGGTTGCCGGTTTCGCCGACCCCGCCGCCCTCGGGGATGTACTCGTGGACCTCCTCGACGACCAGCAGGAAGGGCTTCTTCAGCTTCTTCTCCTTGACGAACAGCTGGCGGGCGACCTTCCGGATGAGTTCGTCCGCGACGCCCTCCTCGATGTACCCCGAGACGTCGAGGATGATCGGGACGTTCTCCTCCAGAGCCAGCGTCGCCATCTGCTCGGCGTGCTCGGGGCCGATCTGGATGTCGCACTCCTCGTCGGCGCCGGCGTGGAGCATCTCGTACTCCTCCTTGAGCCCGTAGTACTCCCCGTCGGTGTCGACGATCAGGAGGGGATAGCCGGCCTCGAGCAGTTCCTCGGCGATGACGGAGGCGGTGTTCGACTTGCCGGAGCCGGACTTGCCGGTCACGAACCCGCGGCCGGTCAGCAGTTCGACGACCGGGAGCCACAGGTCCCTGCCGGCGTCAGTCTCGCCGACGAGCACCTCGCGCTGGTTCTCGTCGTCGCTCACCGGCGTCCCACCTCTCGATTCCGCGTTCGGATTCGCGCTCGGGCGATCGAGGCCGCGTCGTTCATGCTACCTAGTCTTCGAACGCGGTACCTTGAATATTGGCCTCGGGTGACTGTCGCTCTCGCTGATCACCACAGCCGTGTTGTATGCTACCAAACTGTGGAAATTATTATGTCAATGGCGCCACACCGTCAGTGTAGGTTCCGACCGATGACCACCACCGCGCTCGTCACCGCGTTCGCAGGTTCCTGCAACCTGGGGACGGGTGGCGCGTTCCACACTCGTTATGGGCTCGAGGCGATTCTCGCCCTCGAGCCCGGCGCGCGTGGGCTGGTCCGTCGGTCGCTTCATTCGATCCCGAAGCTATCCGGGATCGGGTTCGACCTCGGAACCGTCCGCGCCGCGTAACTCGTCGCCGCTCGGCCGGACGGTTCGACGCCGTTCTCGGGATATTCTCCTCGCGACCTGCAAGGGGAGCGTTTGGATCTATTCTCGGACGGTATCGACGTTCGGCCAGCGGGGGCGCTGTGACCGTGACCCCCGTGGTGTACCGGTCAACACGCGGCCGCGTCCGCTCGGACGATTCCTCGTCCGGATGACGGCGCGGCCGAACGTCGAGTTCGACTCTCGACGGGGGCCTATGACCGACCTGTCCAACCAACCGCAGCAGCAGAATCAGCCCGAGATCGTCGCAACCCTCACCGTCCGCGTCCCGCTGGGCGGGTCAGGCAACCTCGCCGACGGCGCCGTCCGCGTCGTCGAACGAATCGAGGCCGTCGAGGCGGTCGTCAATGCGGACATCCAGCACGTTTCGCCCGGGCTCAACGATACGACCGTCGACCTCCGCGTCCGCGCCGCCGTCGCGCCCGGCCGCGCCGACTCCGATCGCGTTCAACCGGCCCTCGAGGACGGCGTGGGCGTGCGAACGGTCGAGAAAGTCGAACGAGTCGAAGCCGTCGAACCGGACGCACCGCCGATCGCCGACGTCGGTTAGCGTTCGGGTTCGGGTTCGCTCTCCCTCTCGCCGACGATATCGCCCCCGTCCGCGTCCTCGCTGTCGTCTTCGGCGGTTTCCTCCGATTCTCTCTTCGATTCGTCCTCCGTCCGCTCGACCGTCTGCTCGCGGACGGTCATCCCCTTGCGGCCGAGGTGCTGGAGCTGCCGGCGGGCGAAGTCCTCCTCGCGCGTGCCCCGCGTCGCGAGCACGTAGACGAGCGCGCCGCCGGCGGGGCGCATCGTCCGGCCGGCTCGTTGGGTCCCCTGTCGGCGGGAGCCGCCCAATCCGGAGGCGACGATCGCGAGGTCGGCCGTCGGAAGGTCGATCCCTTCGTCGCCGACCCGCGAGATGACCAGCAGGTCGCGCTCGTTGCGCCGGAACTCGTCGAACAGCCGGCGACGCTCGTGGTGGCGCGTCTCCCCGCTGATGAACGGCGCGTCGAGCGCGTCGGAGAGTTCGCGGCCCTGCTCGAGATAGTCGACGAAGACCAGGGCCTTCGAGTCGGGATGGGCCGACAGCAGGTACCGGATTTCGTCGACCTTTCCGCGGTTCTCGGCGGCGATGCGGTACTTCTCGCGGCCCTCCGCGGAGACGTAGGCGTTGCGCTGCTCGTCGTCGCCCCACGGAACGTAGCGGATCTCGAGTTCGGGTTCGGCGACGAAGCCGGCGTCGAACAGGGCCTGCCAATCGGTGCCGATCGGCGGGCCGACGAGCGTGAAGATTTCCTTCTGGCGGTCGTCTTCGCGGATGGGACTGGCGGAGAGGCCGAGGCGGTGCCGGGACTGCAGGTGCGTGCTCCGCCGGTAGACGTCCGAAGGAACGTGCTGGCACTCGTCAAAGACGACCAGCCCCCACTCGCGGTCGTCGAACAGCGAGCGGTGCCGATCCATCCCGGCGATCTGGTAGGTGGCGATCGTCACCGGGCGGACGTTCTTCTGGCCGCCGTGGTACTGGCCGATCTGGTGCGGGCCCAGCGAGGTGTACTCCTGAATGGTGTCGGCCCACTGCCGGGCGAGGTCGCGACTCGGCACCAGGACGAGGGTCTCGCCGCCGACGTGGGCCATCGCCCCCATCGCGGCCACGGTCTTCCCGCTGCCCGGCGGCCCGACGAACACGCCCTCGCCGGCCTCGGCGAAGCGGTCGACCCACGTTTGCTGGTAGTCTCGGAGGGTGACCTCGAGATCGATCTCGAGGTCCTCGCCGGATTCCAGATCGCGGTGGTCCTGCACGGGGTAGCCGGCCTCGTAGAGAACCCGTTTGATCGCGGCTTCCGAGCCCTCGCGCACCCAGTCTTCCGTTTCCGAAATCGGCGCGTGGACGTGCTCCTCGTCTAACTTCTGTCGGGCGATGTTGCCCATCACCTCGGGGCTCTTGGCCTCGAGCACGGTGTACC
Organism: Halopiger xanaduensis SH-6; assembly: GCF_000217715.1. Classification (GTDB taxonomy): domain Archaea; phylum Halobacteriota; class Halobacteria; order Halobacteriales; family Natrialbaceae; genus Halopiger; species Halopiger xanaduensis. The sequence goes on along the minus strand of NC_015666.1, from coordinate 2,405,864 downwards.
CGTCCTCGTGGGTGTAGAGGCGGAACTGGTGGGCCCGATCCCACTGGCTCTCGACCCACTCCTCGAGTTGCTCGTTGCGCTGGCCCAGCGCCTGGCGCATCGTCCGGGCGAGCGCCTCGAAGGAGTCGTGGGGGGCCTGCCAGATGTCCTCGGGCCGGACGACATAGCGGTAGCCCTGCTCGCCGTTTCCGTCCTCGAGGTGCGCGAACTGCGCCAGTTGCGCGCGCGTGAATTGATCCGGGCGGTCGACGACTATCTCCCGGCGCTTCGGGAAGACGACGACCCGCTCCTTGTCCGTGAGGTCCTCGAGTTCGCTGGGGTACCAGACGACGGGGTCGGTCGAGACCGAGAGTCGCTCGAGGTCGCCCCGTTCGGCGAGTCGGTCGAGTTGCTCGCTGACCGCGTCGTGGGAGCGCTCGAGTGTTCGCGCGACGGCGCCGGCGGTGAGGACGGGCCGGCCCTCCCGCTGGGACGCTTCGTGGAACTGCGCGAGCGTGAGTCCGTCGCTATCGCCGTCGCTGTCGCTGTCGTCGCTATCGGCGGTTTCGGAGGGTTCGTCCGTCACTGGCGGTCCGTATCGGCGGCGCGAGTAAACGGGTTTCGCTTGGCCCTCGTCCTCCCGACGGCGACACTACCGGCGGCGTCCGGTATCCGGTCGCCGCCCGCCGAACTCCGCTCACTCGAGTCGTTCGATAACCTTGATGTCGCCGGCTTCGTTCACCGCGACGAGCCGCTCTTTGGTACAGTTCTCGAGCGCTCCCGGCCCGGTGACGGCGCGCTCGCTCGTTTCGAGTTCTTCGACAGGCGACTCGGTCTCCGGAAAGCCGCACATGACGCCGACCGTATCCCCGCCGAGCGAGCGGACGATCACGGTGCCGTCGCGTTCGACCCGCACGTCCGCGGACGGCGGGCGCGTGAGGGTGTCCATCGCCTCGTCGACGCTCTCGTTCGCTTCCTGACTGGCCTCTTTGGTCGTTCCTTCGACCACGTCTGTGACTTCTCCGACACACCCTGCGAGCGCTCCCGTCGCTGCCGTCCCCGCGAGTGTCAGATATCGACGCCGATCCATGCAATCGGGTCGTCGAGACACCCACAAATTCGTACTGGCCGGATATTTGACACCGCCGCATGAGACGCTTCGAGACGCCTCGAACGGCCGTCCGCTGGCGCCACAGACGCGGGAGATATTCCACGATCTCGAGGGTCCAAACTGGGTGTGAGCGCTGCTGGGAGTCGCCGGTCGCGACCCTGTCACGGAGCCACCGGCGAACAGTATATCTGAGTGGATGGCGTAGCCACTCGTATGTTCCGTGCTATCCTCCCGGAAGGACAGATCGTCTGCGAGCGCTACGGGCACGAAGACGAGGGACTGGAACTGTACGACGAGGACGACGAGTTCATCGGGTTCGTGCCGTACGCCAACCTCCACGCGCTGGTCGACGAGGACGCCTACGGCGAGGACGAGCGGTCGATCATGTAGACGGCGACGCCGGCTGCTGGTCGATCGCCTCGAGTTGCTCGCGGTACCGATTTCTGACGGTGACGACGGTCGTCTGTGCGGTTTCGGCGACGGCGCGCTGCGGGATCGTCTCGTCGCAGAGGAGGCCCGCGGCGTAGATGGCCGCGGCGGCGAACCCCGTCGGCGACTTGCCCGAGTGCAGGCCCTGCTCGGTCGTCTCGTCGATGATCTCGACGGCTTTCGTTTCCACGTCCTTGCCGACGTCCAACTCGGAGCAGAACCGCGGGACGAACTGGCGCGGATTCGTCGGCTCGAGGTTGATGCCGAGTTCGTCCGCGATGTAGCGGTAGGTCCGGCCGATCTCGCGCTGGTCGACGCGGGAGACCGACGTGACTTCCTCCAAACTGCGCGGGATGTCCTCCTTCCGGCAGGCGGTGTAGAGCGCACTGGTCGCGACGCCCTCGATCGAGCGCCCGCGGATGAGGTCCTTCTCGAGGGCGCGGCGGTAGATGACGCTCGCGGTTTCCTTGACGGGGTCGGGGACGCCGAGCGCGCTGACCATGCGGTCGATCTCCGAGAGGGCGTACTTGAGGTTGCGTTCGCCGGCGTTTTTCGTTCGGATCCGTTCCTGCCAGACCCGAAGTCGGTGAATCTGGCCTTGCTTTTCGGCCGACATCGAGTGGCCGTTCGCGTCCTTGTTGCGCCAGTCGATTGTCGTCGTCAGCCCCCGGTCGTGCATCGACTGGGTCAACGGGGCCCCCACGCGCGAGAGTTCGTCGTGTTCCTGGGCGTTGAACGCGCGCCACTCGGGGCCGTAATCGATCGGGTCCTCGGTCAGGACGAGTCCGCACTCCTCGCAGACGCGCTCGCCGCGATCCGGATCGTGGACGATCGTATCGGTTTCGCAGTCGGGACACAGTTCGGCGTTCGTCTCCTGGGGGTCGTTTCTGGCGCGACCGATAATAGACTGTGTCATCACACTGGTGCAACGCTGCCGCCACTGTAAGGGGCTCACATGGTTTCGCCGGAAACACGGTCTTACCGCGTCCGCCGATGCCGGTCGACGGAGAGGAGAAAGATCGTCGGCGCGGGCGCAGATCGCCCGCTCGAAACGATCGGCCGGCCCGCACCGACGCGGTGTCCCATCGATCGTCTCCGGGCGAAGCGACCGGTCGCGGTCGCCTCGACCCGTTACGGACAACGTGAACGTGGCACATGAAAGCCGGCGATCGTTCCGGCCGCCCAGCGGCGTAAACCGAACGTTCATCGTGTAAACCTCGATTTCGGGACCGAACCGACGGTCGAATTTATGTCGATGGAGTCGAACGTTTTCGTGAGTGCCGTGTCGCAGACCTACACCGCGGAATCTAACGTTCCGTCTTCGATAGCTGTTTCGCACGTACGCCGCCGATACGCGTCCGCAGGGACCCGATACCGCTCCCCCGGTCGCGCCTCGAGCGGCGGGTCGGGTCGCCGTCGCACCCGTTCGCCGACGGTGCCGCGCAGAAGTCGTCCCGTACCGGCCTCGCCTTTGCAGCCGGTGCGAAACGTGGCCGTGTTTAAGAGTATCAGTGTTGGCGTACAACTTGGTGTGTCAATCGTGACTGCGAATCGCCGTTCGGAAGTACAGCGGTCGCTGTCGACCCGACAGTTCGGTGGTGATTGCGGCAGCTACCGGCGACGGCAGCGGACGGGCCAGCCCGTAACGACAACGTACGGAGGCGCAAACTAATGTCCTCGATCGATACCTCGCTCCCCGACGAAATCGCATCGTCGGTCGGCGACGATGACGACGAGTCCCTCTCGAAGGACGTCATTTTCGAGCTCCTGAAGAATCGTCGCCGCCGCGAAGTCCTCACCTATCTCCTCGAGGCCGACGATACGGTAACGTTAGGCTAACTGGCGGAACAGATCGCCGCCTGGGAGAACGATACGGACGTCAACGCGCTCAGCTCCGACCAGCGAAAACGGGTCTACGTCGCCCTCTATCAAACCCACCTCCCGAAGATGGACGACGCCGGGATCGTCGAGTACGATCAGGATCGCGGGTTGATCTCGCTCGCGGACAACGCCGACCTGCTGATGATGTATCTGGACACGGACACCCACCAGCAGGATCGGTGGGACCGGTGGTACGCCGGGACGAGCGTCGTCGGCGCCGCCCTCCTGAGCGCCGCGGTCCTCGGCGCCCCGGGGGTGGCCGCTGTTCCGACGGTCGCACTCGCCGGCGTCGTCGTGGCCGCGTTCTGCTGCCTCTCGGTCGCCCACGCCGTTACGAATCGTCAGCGCGAACGCAACGTCAACGGGAAACTGTCTCGGATCGAATGAGTCCGATTCGCCCCCACGCTCGCGCCCCCGACCACGATTCGAATCGTTCCCCGGCCGGTACGACCGTTGCAGGCGCGACTCGACTCACGTCACGGTTGTCCGTTCGTTCCCGACCTGTTACGTGACGACCGTCGCCGCGTGGTGACCGTCACCGCCGACGTCTCGAACCTGACTTCCTGTAGTACGCCTCCGTTCGGCAAACTGAACCGCTCACTCGAGAAGGACTTTTAATCACCCCGCCCGTAGCAACAGTTGGCTCCCGGCGACCGTCATCCAGTACCGGAGCAGTTCGCGTGCCAGCTTGCTGTTCCAGGCGCGGGAGCCATTCTATACTCGATTACTCGAGCGACGCGGTGTAACTCCCTGCTAGGGTCCCCTATTCGAAACGCTGCAGGCGAGTAACCCCCGGTTGCGGGTGATCGCGACGCGCACTCGTGGATCGGTGCAAATTGAAGCCGCCGCTACGAATCGGCGACACGATACTGACCAAACATCCGAAGACAGCAATCGAACTGCCGACTGACGGGACCGCGTCGAAAAACGAGGCCGGTTACTGATCGCGCGCGTTGTACTGGACGTCGACCGTCGCGTCGCCGAGGAGCCGGAAGTCCTCGATGTCGCCGTCGAACCAGTACGCGTCGAGCCAGTTCCCGACCGCGCCGCGAACGGCCCGGTCCTCGACGACGTCCTCGTCGTCGATCGAGGCGTTTCGGTAGTCCGAACGAACGGCGGCACCGCTCACCTGGAACGAGTAGGTGCTCGGCCCGTCGGCGTCGGTGCCGTCGATGACGAGCGCGTGGGGGAGCAGTTCGTGGTCGCCGTACTCGCTCGGATCGATCTCCTCGCCGTCGAGGAGCACGGTCGCCTCGCCCTCGGTGAACGTCACGTCCGTCAGCGCGCCCGCGAACCGGAACGTCTGCGTCTCGTCGGTGACGGCGCTCTGCACCGTCGAGCCCGAGATCGTCGTCGCCTCGTCGTCGGGATCCGCGCCGCCGGCGAGTTCGATCTCGCCGTCGACGGTGATCTCGAAGCTCGTCGGCACGCCCTCGCCCTGTACCTCGAGGACGTGTGGCAGGTCGCTACCGTAGTCGGCGGGATCGATTCGCTCGCCGTTGAGCGAGACGGTGCCCGGCCCGTCGACGGTGAGTTCCTCGAGGTCGCCGTCGAACCGGAACGCGTCCTTCCAGTTCGCGACGGAGCCGTGGACGGATCCGCCGTCGATCTCGTCCTCGGCGTCGATGGAGGCGCCGTCGACGTTCGACTTTTCGACGGTGCCGGAGACGTCGAACTCGTAGCGGGTGACGTCGGACTCGTCGCCCTCGACGAGGAGGACGTTCGGGAGTTCCTCGTCCTCGTCGGGGTCGGTTTCGTCGCTCTCCTCTTCGTTTTCGCTCTCGTCCGGACTCGGACTCGAGTCCGGGTCCGGCTGCGACCCGCTCGAACCGCCGGACGCCGCTTCCTCGGGGCTGGTCGGGACGCCCTCGGGTCGCGAGAGGTCGGGCGAACTCGAGACGCTCGAGCGCTGGAGGCCGGAGCCCTGCACGCCGCCGCGGATACCGCCGCCGGTCATGCGGGCGGAACCGCTGCCGCGCAGGACCATCGCGCGACCGTAGCTCCCGGCCGCGAAGTTCGAGTCCTCGATCGCGACGGTGCCGCCGGGCCAAACCCAGACCGGGCGGCCCGAATCCTCGGTGTAGCCGCCCCAGCCGGGGCCGTAGTCGGTGTCGTCGTTGTACGCGACGGAGTTGACGATCGCGTCGTTCCCGCCCGCGACGCGGTACGTGGAGACGCCGTTGTTCTTGCCGTAACAGTTCTCGAAGCGAACCGAGCCGCCGGAGGCGGTATTGGAACAGTAGAAGCCGTTGTTCGGCCAGCCCTGAACGTTCATCTGCCGGAAGGTGACGTCGCAGGACGCGGTGCGGTGGTAGAAGACGGCGCCCGGTCCGTGGACGAAGCTCTCGCCTTCCTTGGTCGAACCGTCGCCGAGGTAGACGTTCTCGATCAGGACCTCTCCCGCGGGGGCGGTGATCGAGATCATGAACCCGTCGCCGCGGTGGAGCCCCTTGAATCCGATATTCCGGATCACGGAGTTGCTCCCCTCGACGAGCAGGACGACGCTGTCCCCGGTCGTGAGGTCGAACAGTTTGTTCTCGTACGTTTCACCCTGCCCGATCCGGATGACCTGTCCGCGGGCGGCGATCTCTTCGTAGTCGTCTCCCGCCGCCGCGGCGGAGCCCGTGACCGCCGCCGCGGCCGTCGTCACGCCGGCGAGGCGCAGGTACGATCGCCGATCGAGTAATACAGTATTACCGCCGTTATCCGACGATTCAGTGCCATCCTCGTCGGATTTACCGCCATCCAGTACCGAAGGTTCGCGTGCCATTGCGATCGGGTAATACTATACTACGAGCATAAACCTTCCGCCTCAAAATACTTAAAATTTACATATAGTAAGTCCATTCTGAGGGTTAATTCAGAAAATAATCTATATTCATACACGGAATTATACCGGTTGCTAGCACGATGAAAGGGTCGGGAACCGATAGATTCGCGGCGATCCGGACAATCGAGCGGACTGTTTCACGCCGGTAATACGCTATTACCGAGCTATTTCGACCGAAGCGGACGGCAAGCGGCGGCGCACAGCAGCCGTGACCGCCGCGATTTTGTACGGCACGTCTCTCGGCGCCGCCGAATCACGATCGTATTGGCTCGAGAACTCATCGACGGGGAGCGATCGGAACGGCGTGAAGCGTCGCGAACTATCGAGCATTATCTCGTCGCAACGGTGCTAACGGACGAAAAATGGCGGGAAAAGCAGCGACGAAATCGCGGAAAGGGCGAGCGGTGGAGGGAAAGCGTCAGCGGGGGAGTCGGTGGAGGGCCGACGGCGTCGAGGGGAGTCGGGGGAGGACCGTCGGCGTCAGCGGAGGTCGGGGATCGAGTCCCCGAGGGATGCGTCGGGAGTCGGTTGAGTGGAAGCGCGGTTTCCGTTAGTCGTCGCCGCCGGCGGCCTCTTCGGGGCTGGTCGGGACGCCCTCCGGGATAAAGGCCTCGGGCTCGGTGCCCGTGTTCTCGAGCTGGACGTTCGAGCCGGCGTTCTCGGCGATGCCGGCCTGCTCGTCGTAGTCGGAGTCGGTGACGACGACCTCCGTCGGGTTGCCGTTCGCGCCCGCGTCGATCGCGGTGTGGGCGCCGTTCATCTGGATCTGGCAGTTGTCGATCTCGATCGTGCCGGGTGCCCAGGCCCAGATCCCGCGGCCCTGGTAGCCTTCCTCGTTGTCGACGTAGACGCTCGAGTTCGTGACCTTACAGCCCTCGGACGCCACGCGGAAGTGCGAAACGCGGCAGTTCGCGGCGAAGCTCTGGTCGATGTGGAGGGTGCCGCCGCCGTTGCTGCCGGGGGCGGAGCCGTAGATCGCGTTGTCGGCGAACTTCTGGATGTTCAGGTGCTTGAAGTCGATGTGACCGGAGTGCTTCGGGTCGACCCAGAAGGCGGTCTGGCCGTGCCCGGTGTCGGCGCCGTTGCGGCCGTCCGTGCCGTCGCCGAGGTAGATGTTCTCGATCGTGCTCGAGCCGCCCTCGTCACAGATGCCGAAGGTGGCGGAGCCGGTGCCGGAGGTGTTCTTGCCCTTGAATCCGATGTTGCGGATCGTCCAGTCGGTACCGTACGCGCTGACGACGATGTCACCGCCGGTGGTCATGTCGATCAGCTTGTTCTCCCACGTCTCGCCGGAGCCGACCTGGATGGTCTGGCCCGTGGCCTCGATGACCTCGTAGTCGCCATCGTCCTGGGCGGCAACCGAACCGGCTGCGCCGAGGGAGGTTGCTGCGGTCGCGACCGCGGCGAGCGAGCGAACGTAGTTGCGGCGGCTTAATCCGTAATTACGGCCTGTAGTCGGAGCGGATTCCGCATCGGTCGTACGGGGATTCTGCGCCATACACTTGCGTAACCTGGGCTTGTACTCATAAACTTTTCCTTGGCGATATGGATTAAATTTACAGAATATATTTGTAACACTATAGATTCCGGTACAATCTACTGCGTTTCGTTCACGAATATATGAACGAATACCGGTCGGGACAGCCGTCGTAACACCGTATTTTCCGGGTAAATACGCTATTACCTCCCTCAAGAACCGTTCTATGGGGCCTATTTCCGACGGTGGGCCGAACGGGTCGAAACGGGTCGATCGACGACTGTTTCTATCAGTTCAACAACTAAATTAGAGAATAGCAGTCAATTACCACCGGTCACCAGGTGTCCTGTTCGGCGAAGGTCACTGTCCAGTTCGAGGGGTCGGCGATCGCCCGCCCGGCGACGGTCCACTCGTGGCCGCCGTCGTCCGCCAGCGGATAGGTGACCTGCGTCGTCGGCTGAGTCACATTCGAGAACGGCAGCGACTGGTCCGACCGAAAACCGAACTGGCCGAGCAGGGCGGGGTCGACCGCGCGCCCGCTCGCCGCGAGCAGCGCCGAATCGCGCCGGTCGGAGAGCACGCGCGCGAGGATCGCCTCGAGGCCGTCGCGTCGCTCGCGGGTCCGCGCCAGCGGGACGAGATCGGTCAGGCAGGTTTCTTTCGTTCCGTCCTGCGTTCGGGTGCCGGTGATGACGCCGGCGATGGGGTCGCCGTCGCGGCTCGCGACGTAGGCGTCGTAGGTCCACTTCGGGTTCTCGAAGCGCCACTCGTAGAACGTCTCGTCGCGGTGTGCGTGCAGTGTCCCCGGTACTGCTTGCTCGTAGCAGTCGACGAACTGCTCGACGGGGACGTCCGCGAACCGGCGAACGACGACGTCCGTCGGCGGGTCGGCCAGCCGATCGCGCGCACGGAAGTACGCCGCCGCGACCGGGCCTGCGGCCGTCGCGAGCGCCTCGAGGCGCTCGTCACCGTCGACTAAGGCGTCGGGCCGCTGGACGCGGTAGTAGGTCGGCACCTCCTCGACGATCCGCCAACCGTGTTTCAGGCTGCCCGACAGCGTCGCCTCGTTCGGGAAGTTGAAGAACAGGTCGGCCTCCCGGTCCCGGTACCGCTCCTTGAGCCGTTCGGTCGTCCGCGAGTAGAGCCCGCGCCGGCGGTGGTCCTCGTGGACCATGACGTCGGCCGGCTGGAGCGCCCGGAGGGTCCGGTTACCGGCCCGAAGCTCGAGTGCGAAACTGGGTTTCGTGCCGACGACCCGCCCCTCGTGGGTCGCGACGATCATCGGCACGTGATCGACGTAGGGGTTGTCCTCGTACTTCCAGCGGAACCACTCGTCGTCGCGGTCGCCGAGCACCCGATCGTACAGCTCGAGGAAGTCCTCCCTGTCGTCGGGTTCGTAGGGCCGGATCGTGTACGGGTCGTCTTCGGTCTCTACGTCGCTGGGCTGTGAGTCCCGTTCCCGCTCAGTTTCTGTCTCCGACTGTTTCTCGGTGGCCCGGTTGCTATTCGCCGCTTCCGCGTTCGATTCCGTTCGGTTCGATGAGTCGGTTGCCATGGTCGTTCAATCGTCCTGTGACTGGTCTTGCGAAACCTCGAACGGCTCCGTCTCCCCGTCGCCGACGTCGGGCTCGGGCGGCCGCGCGACGTCGACCCCGAGGAGTTCGTCCCGGTGCTCGTCCAGCAGCGGCGCGCGGTCGCCCGGCTCGGGCGGCGTCTTGGCCATCTTGATCGGCGTGCCGGCGATCGTCACCGTCTCGTCGGCCTCGGGAAGGTCGGCCTCGACGAGCATCTCCCGCTGCTTCGCGTGCTCGCAGTCGTAGATGTCGGCGACGTCCTGCAACGGCCCGCAGGGGACGGACCCGTTGAGCGTCTCGAGGACCGCCGCGGCCGATCGGGAGCCGACCCATTCCGCGATCGCCTCGCGCAGTTTCTCGCGGTGCTCGAGCCGATCCGCGGCGTCGGCGTAGTCGACAGCCCACTCGGGTTCGCCCATGTGTTCACAGAGGTTCCGCCAGTGGCGATCGGTGAGCGCGGCGATGACGACGAAACCGTCCTCGGCCTCGAAGGCGTTGTACGGGAACAGCGTCGGATGAGAGTTGCCCCGCCGCTCGGGCACCTCGCCGGTGTAGGAGTACTGGTAGACCGCCCGCTCGCCGAGGCTCACCATGGAGTCGTACATCGCCGTGTCGACGAACTGTCCGACGCCCGTCCGCTCCCGGTAGTGCAGCGCCGCGAGAATGTTGACCGCGTGCAACACGCCCGTGAAGATGTCGCCGACGCCGAACCCGACCTTCGTCGGCGGGCCGTCCGGGTGGCCGGTCTGGTGCATCACGCCGCCCATCGCCTGCGCCACGAGGTCGAACGCCGGCTCGTCCTGTTTGGGGCTCTCGACGGTGCGGGGATCGCCGAACCCGCGCAGCGCCGCGTAGACGAGTTGCGGGTTGCGCTCGGCGAGGCGCTCGTACTCGAGGTCGAACTTCGCCATCGTCCCGGCGCGATAGTTCTCGACGACGACGTCCGCCGCGTCGACGAGCGACAGGAAATCGTCGCGGTCGTCCTCGTCGGTGAAATCGAGCTCGAGGCTCCGCTTCCCGCGGTTGATGCTCTGGAAGTAGCCGCCGAAGCTATCGTCCTCGTCGTGAAACGGCGGCGTTTCGCGGACGAAATCCCCGCCCGGCGGTTCGATTTTCACGACGTCTGCGCCCAGGTCGGCGAGCAACATCGTGCAGTACGGTCCGCCGAGCACGCGCGTCAGGTCGAGCACGCGGACGTCGTCGAGAGCGCTCATGATCGTCAACACCGACGGGAAAATGCGGTTTTGTTATGGCTACTGTTTTCAGTTCTACGACGGCTTACGACTCGCTAGCAACGGCGTACATCTCGTACTCCTCGTTGGAGATCACTTTATTGGCGGCTGGGTCGGTCTCGACGCCCGCAACCGCCTCCTCGCTGATATCGAGCCCCCGATAAACCTCCGTTTCCCGCGTTTCGTCGAACGCCGAGATCGTGAGGTAGTAGTCGACGCCGCGGTAGGCCCCGCTGTAGTTGCCCGCCTCGAACCGTTCGGCGTCGACGGTGCCGCTCGAGAACGCCGCGCCGCTCAGGGGAGCTTCCTCCTGGCCCTCGAGGCCGTTGATACCGTGGTCGTACCGGTAGGGGTCGTAGCCCAGTCCGACGTAGGGTTGATCGCCGGCCGTGTGCTCGAAGCTCGACTCGTAGCCGCTGAACTGCTCGTCGGTGACGTGCTGTGTCGGGCTATAGATCAGCGGCGAGGCGTAGACGGTCAGCAGGCCGAGCACGAGGAGCACTCCGAGGCCGATCGACGCCACCGCGTTCGCACCCGGCCTCGTGATGTACCGCGAGAGGCCGGTAATCGCGTGTGCGAGCGCGACCCCACCGAGGATCGTCAGGACGACGTAGATGAACCCGACCTGCCGAAACGCCATCGTCGGCGTCCCGACGAAGTAGAGGGCGAACATGATTCCCAGCGGAACCAGTGCGAGCCCGAAGTACGTGACGAACGTCGACGCCTCCCGGTCGGTCCGGGTCCAGCCGATCCAGGTCACCAGCACGAACAGCCCCGCGACGAGGCCGATCACCGCCGCGTCGAGGAACATCTTCACGAACAGTTCGGCGATGCTGCCGCCGATTTCGGTCAGCGAGGTCCCGCGCTGGTCGACCTCCTGTCCGGCGCCGATGTCCGCAGAGAGGACGCCCTCGACGAGGGTCGTCGCGGCGTTCCGGAACCGCTCGTTGGCGAGCGCCCAGATGGTGAACATCGCGCCGAGCACGACCGTCTGGACGTACGTCGTCGGATGCTCGAGAATCGGGTGGTCGTCGTACCGGCGCCGGGCGAGAAACTGGACGCCGGCGATCGCACCGACGAGGACGACGATATTGACCATCTGCTGGAGGTGGACCAGCAGTAAGCCGATGGCAGTCAGGTAGACGAGAACGCTGAACGGCGAGAGGCCGAACGGCAGCCGTTCGATCGTCGACCGGCGTCGAAGGAACGTGACGAACGCGAAGACCACGACGGGCACGAGAAACAGCGCGTTCGAGTTGGTGTGGACGCCCATGTGCGTCGCGACGTTGTTGATCGGCAGGACCATCCACGCGACGACCGCTGCGCAGCCGGCTGCCAGTCCGGTATTGTCGATCTCTCGAGCAGCCAGCGGGGCGAAGATTAGGAAGGGGACGAACAGGAAGACGATGGTAAACAGCAGCGCACGCTCGATCGAGACGCCTCCGATGTAGTGGACGACCGCCGCCAACGAGTGAACGCCGGGATAGATCAACTCGTGAGGCGCCATATTTCCGGTGACGATGTCGCGCGTCCACCCGAGGTGCGTCAGCGCGTCGCCCATCCCGGCGAACCGGTAGTTCCGAATCACGGGGAGGCTCACGATTGCCGTCACCGCCAAACTGCCGAGTCCAATGGCGATCGCCTGCTCGCGGCCGCGACAGCCGATCGCTCCGAGGACAGCGATCGCCAGGCCGATCGCCAGCCCGGCCCACGTCGCCGTCGGCGTCGCCGTGTACACCGACGCCTCGTACGCGGTCGCGGGGTTCGCTCGCGCCACGAGGATACCGACTGCGACGGCGACGAAGCCGACGGCGAACACCGAATCGAGTGTCGTCCGATTCATTGCCTGTCATCACCCGCCGCTCGAGGGTTGACATCGGCGTCGATACGCAGAGGCATGGGTTGGTCTGAGGATCAGCGATTGCGAGGTTTGTTATGCGGCTCCTATCGGCTGGCGCCGCGTACACCGCGTTCGAGTCCGGATGCTCGCGTTTCCTCGACGTCACCTGTCGCTATCGCCTACGACTGGACCGCCGGTCGCCGGCGGATTCCCTAATGGCCCGTTTCGATCGTGCTCTGGCGCGGATCGAGCGCTCGGTGACCGCCGTCTCGAGCCGGCCCGTTGCGGCGGCCGACCGCTGAAGCATCGGCTTATTGCGCGTACGGCGCCGTTGTCTGTGGTCGACTGTCACCTACACATCGATTTTCGGCCGGCAAACCGAGCAACGGTAATGGTGGTTTTTGTAGCCATTCGTCCTCCAGTATGTGGCATGTCATCAGTCACCATCGGAAATCCCGAGACCGACGGCTCGAGCCTCGAGTGCGAGGTACGTCCCTCGGCCGACCTCGAGCGGTTCTTCACGGGCAACCCGTTTCGAACCAGCTACGATTGCTCCGTCGAGGACGTTCCCGACGGCGTGCTCGCGATACCCGTCCTCGCGAACGTCTGTCCGGTCGCGTGGGCCGACGGCGCGGACATCTACGTCGACGAGGTCGACGCGACCTTCGCGCGGGCGCTCGAGGACGTCAAGGCCAGCCTGCTCGGGATGTACGACTTCCTCGAGGGTGGAACGCTGTACGCGAAGCGGACGATCGACGCCGCGCCGGCGGGTGCCGGTGGTGGAGACGCGGGCGGTGACGACGACGAAGACGGCAGCGACAGCGCCCTCCTCTTCACCGGCGGCGTCGACTCCACGTGCTCCTACATCCGCCACCGCGACGAATCGCCGACGCTCGTGAGCATCCGCGGCTGGACCGTCGCCCCCGACGAGTCCGGCGCCGAGGACTGGCGCCACCTCCGCGAGCGCGTGTTGTCGTTCGCCGACGAATGCGACCTCGAGACCGCCTTTATCGAGACGAACGCGCTCGAGGCGCTCGACCACGCAATGTTGCTCGCTCACTACAAGCGGTTCGTCGACGGCGCCTGGTACAGCTCCGTCGGCCACGGACTCGGCCTGCTCGGCCTCTGTGCGCCGATGGCGTACGCCCGCGGCATCGGCGACCTGTACGTCGCAGCGACCCACTGGGACGGAATCGACCTCGAGTGGGGCTCGCGCCCCGATATCGACGAGTACGTCCGCTGGACGGGCACCGAGTGTCACCACGACGGCTACGAGCTCACCCGGCAGGAGCGGCTGGACGTCATCGCCGATTACGTTGAATCAGATGCACCGGACCTCGAGCTCCAGACCTGCAACGTGCGCATGGACGGCAACTGCGGCGAGTGCGAGAAGTGCTACCGGACCGCCGTCGGCCTCCGGCTGTCGGGCCTCGAACCGACGGCCCACGGCTATCCGTTCTCCCACAACGATTACGCCGACATTCGCCGCGCGCTCGAGGGCGGCGAGTGGGTCTTGGGACAGGACGAGCGCTACATGTGGGCCGACATCCGCGATCGCGCCCAGGAGACAGAGCCCGGGTCGCCGGAGGAAGCGGCGTTCTTCGAGTGGCTGCTCGAGGCCGATCTCGAGGCCCTCGTCGACGAGGCGGAACCGCCGCTGTCCCACCGGCTGTTCCGCGCGGGCGCGAGAAACGCACCGGCCCCGGTGTACAACGCCGCGTATCCGATGTTGACGACGGCGAAAAACGGACTGGATCGCATCCGCGGCCGGTCGCGATAGCTGTTTCGGACTGCCGGCAGGTGACGCCGCACAGATGATGCGCGCGAGAAATCCGACTCGAGCCGCCGTCCTCTTACTCCGATTACGTCGCGACCGCGAGAACCAAAATCGGATTACTCCATGTAGCCGAGGCCCTTCAGGCGGTCCTCGACGTCGTCGAAGTCCTCGTCGACCTCGCCGTCCGGCGTCGCCACCTTCGACACCTCGGACCGCTGGACCTTCGTGGTTGCCGGCGTCGCCGACTCGTCGAACGCGTCGAAGAGCACGCGACCGTCAGCGTTTGCCGGCACTGGCTCGCCGATGCCGTGCAGCAGCGTCGGCGCGACGTCGACCACGCGCGCGCCCCGCAGCGTCGCCCCCGAGTCGATCGACGGGCCGCGACAGAGCATGATCCCCGTGCTGCGGTGGCTCGCCGCGTAGTTCCCGGTGTCGCCGAGCACCTCGTCCTCGATCCCGTTGCGGACGTCGTACCCGTCGATCCCGTTGACGATCAGATCCGGCGAGTCGGGATCGGTGGGGAACAGTTCGTCCCCGTCGTAGACCTCGAGGAGTTGCCGGTCGTTCGCGTCGGTCACCGACTCGAAGACGTCGATGAGCTCTTCTTTGATCTCCGGGACGTCGCTCGGCGAGACGATCCCGTTCTCGAACCGCCTGCTGTCGTTGATGTAACAGTTGCCCGCGTCGTGGACGAACGCGACGGTGCGCTCGTAGTCGACGTCGTAGAGGGCGTGATCGCCCGGGATCTGCTCGGCGACGGTGTCGAGCAGACTCCGCGGGAGGTTCGAGACCAGCATCTCCTCCGAGATGCCGACCCGCTCGAGCATGTTCGTGATGCTGTCCCGCGAGATGCCGAGGCTCGCGAGCGCGCCGCGGGTGCCCTCGTCCTCGCGTCTGAAGAGGTAGCCCTCCCGCTCGAGAATGTGGTTGACGTAGATCAGGTCGTGAATCTCGCCGAAGCCGTGGTCGGAGACGACGTAGAGGTCGGCGTCGTGCTCGTCGGTGTAGTCCATGACGTCGCCGAGCAGGTCGTCGAGTTTCTTGTAGTGGGCGAGCAGCCGGTCCATGTCCCAGACGAGGTGCTGGAACCGGTCCGGCGCGGTGTACACGAAGAAGAACAGCTGCCAGTCGTCGCCCGCGCGGTCCATCTGCAGCTGCATCACCTCCCGGCGCTGCTCGAGCATGTTCGAGACGGCCTCCTCGAACTCGTCGGGGCGGTCGGCGTACTCCGGATAGTCGAGGCTGATCTCGTACTCGCCGACGCGCGACTCGAGCTCGTCGCCGAGGTCGGGCGGATGCGTGAACTCCTGATCGGTGGAGGGAGTCATCATCCCCGTCACCATCGAGCCGTCGATATCGCGGGCCGGGAACGTCATCGGAACGTTCCCGACGTGAGCCGGCTGGAGTTGCTCCCACAGGGGCGGCTGCTGGATGTCGTGGCTCGTGTACATCTCGTGGGAGTACTCCTCCGAGAGGTTCTGGAAGCCGTAGATCCCGTGTTTGTCCGGCCAGACGCCGGTCGCGATCGACGGCCAAGCGAGCGGCGTCGTCGGCGGACGCGTACTCTCGAGCGTGCCCGAGGCGCCTTCTTCGCGCATCCGGGCGAAGTTCGGGAGTTCACCCTCGTCGCTCCACTGCTCGATGAGTCGCCACGGTACGCCGTCGAGTCCGAGGACGAACGCCCGCTCGGACGTGGGGGTAGATCCGCTCATAATTTTAAAACACCTGCTATCGGGCAGGATACCGGATGACCGCTTTGTTATAGGGAGTGTTCACCCCTCATCCGTGTCATCTCCCGGTGCGTTCGGTGGCGTTAACGAGTTGCACCGCGGAATTTTCGGCTGTTTGAACACATTACCGTTAGGATCGCCGACAGTTGCCGATTTCTGGATGTTCCGCCGACAGGACGGTCCGAAACGGCAACCAGTGATCGCGGCTGACAACTGTCCGAGCGGCGCGCAATTGTGGACGGCCGATCGACCGTATCCGGATCGTATCGTCGGCTATCGGTTGCCGTACGACGGGACTTGACATGGAAAGGCGATCAATAACAAAACCGTCCGATCGAATCCATCACGAGTATGACGATCACGCGTGGTGGGAGCTATGGGTAGTGTCGTCGTCTCGCTCGACGCCGAACTCGGCTGGGGATTTCACGACGTCGAGTCCCTGCCGACGGATCGAGTAGAGTCCGGTCGCCGCGGCTGGTCGGTCATGCTCGATCTGTTCTCGGAGTTCGAAATCCCCGCGACCTGGGCCGTCGTCGGCCACCTGATGCTCGAGTCCTGCGACGGGAGACACGCCGAACATCCCGCGCCGGAGGGCTGGTTCGAGCGGGAACGAACCGAGTGGGCGGACCGGGCCGACCTCCGGTTCGCACCCGATCTGGTCGACGCGCTGCTCTCGTCCGAAGTCGACCACGAGTTCGCCAGCCACTCGTTCTCCCACGTCCTCTTCGGACGGCCGGAGACGGACCGCGAACTCGCCGAGGCCGAGCTTCGGCGCAGCACCGAGATCGCGTCGGAGTGGGACCAGTCGATCGAGACGTTCGTCTATCCGCGCAACGACGTCGGGCACCGAGACGTCCTCGCCGACCACGGCGTCCGGGCGTATCGGGGCCGCTCGCCGACGCGGGACGGCGTTCGCGGCCTCTTCGATTCGACGTTTCGCGACCACTCGCTGCTGGTCCAACCGGTCGTCGACGAGTACGGGCTGGTGAACGTGCCGGCCTCGCTGTTCCTGTTCGGGTTCGAAGGGCCGGCCCGAACCGTCGCGGAGTCGATCTGGGAGGACCCGATGGTCGTCCAGGCCCGGCGCGGGATCGACGAAGCCGTCGAGTCGGACGGGATCTTCCACATGTGGCTCCATCCGAATAACCTCACGCACGAGCGGGACGATCACCGGATGCGGGCGATCCTCGCGTACCTCGACCGGAAACGCTCGAACACGGATCTCGCGGTCGAAACGATCGGCGACATCGCGCAGAAGGTCGACGTCGCTCGGAGCGTCGACGGACAAGTCACGCCGATCGACGGCCGCACGATCGGCGACGACTAGTGCTTATAAACGAACGTATCGAATCGACTGACTGAACGGCGAATTCGAATAAGTATCCGTAAAAGACAGCACGCCAGACAGGGGAATCGAAGACTACAACCGCGGCTCGTTCTGTACGGCGCTGATAACAAAACCCGCTGCTGGCCCTGTCACGGACAGATGTCATCCGCAGTTCTGCGCCGATTGACCGACTCGAGTTCCCTCTCCGTGGGCGTTCTCGGCGTCGGAAACATCGGCATGGTACACCTGAAGTCGGCGAGCGCAATGGCAGACGTCGACGTGGTTGCAGCCGCCGACGCGGTTCCCGAGAACCGCGAGCGAGCCGAACGCGCCGGCGCGGACCGCACGTACGACGACTACGCCGCCCTGCTCGAGGCCGAAGACCTCGACGCGGCGGTCGTCGCCTTACCCCCGTTCCTCCACGCCGACGCCGTCGAGCGGGCCGCCGAGGCCGGCGTCGACGTGTTCGTCGAAAAACCGTTCGCTCGCTCGACCGCGGAAGCCGACCGGATGCTCGAGGCCGCCGAGGAGGGCGACATCGCCGTCGGCGTCGACCACACGCTGCGCTACCAGCCCGACATCGTCGGCGTCAAGGAGGCCTACGAGGACGGCAGCGTCGGCCACGTCCCCTACGCGTCGATGACGCGGCTCAACGACGGGCCGCTCGGTCGACCGCCCGTTCGGGACCCGCCCGCGTCCTGGCCGCTCGATCCCGACGCGGCCGGCGGCGGCTCCCTGCTTGAGCTCGGCATTCACTGCTTCGACGTCCTCGAGTGGCTGTTCGGCGACCTCGAGATCGAAAGCGCAGCTACGGGCGAAACGCTTGACGTGCCGGTCGAGGACGCGGCGACGGTCATGATGCGGGCGCCCGAGACGGAGACGACGATCACGCTCCACTGCGGCTCCTACCAGTGGGAGCAACTCCCCGAAGTGAACACCCGGCTCCGCCTCGAGGGCATCACCGGAACGATCAGCAACCGGGACCACCTGCCGAACAACTTCTACGCGGACGCGGCCAAGTCCGCGCTGTCGAACGTCGCGAGCCGCGTGACCGACCTCGATCGCGACGTTTTCGGCCCGACGTTCTACCTGCAGGCCCACTATCGGGCGCTCGACGATTTCCTCGAGGCGATCCGCGAGGGCGAGGCGCCGCCGGTCGACGGCGAGGTCGGCCGCCGGACGCTCGAACTGGCGGAGACGGCCTACGAACTGGCCGACCGGACCGATCGCGAGGAACTCGCGCCGGAGGTGATGACGTGACCGGACCCGTTCGCGCGGCCGCCGTCGACCGCGGCGATCGGCGCGGCAGCTGGATTCCGGATCTCGACGCCCGGATGGCCTCCCTCGAGACGCCGGTGCAGACGCTGCTCGAGTCGGCGCTCTCGGACGAAACTGACCTCGAAACGGCCGAGGAGATCACCCTCGTCCCCGACGCGCACTACCCCTTCCACCCCTCGACCGGAACGGTGACCGACCCCGCCGTCGTCGGCGCACTCGTCGCCGCCCTCGAGGACCGCACCGATGCCGACATCGCCGTTGCGGGCACCACGAACGAGATCATCGACCTCGAGCGGACCGGCCAGTACCTCGGCTATCGGGACCTGCTCGAGCGGTTCGACGCCGAACTCGTCGATCTCGCCGACGATGCCGAGCCGCGAACCGACGTCGTCCGCGAGGTCGACGGCCGGTCGGTGTCAGTATCCGTCCCGACGCGACTCGTACGGGGAGCAGTCGTCACCGTCCCGACGCTGCGGCCGACCGAAGACGGGCGGGTCGCGGGCGGCGTGCGGCGGCTCGCCGATCTCGTCGACTCCGCGGCTGACCCGGAGATCACTGCCGTCGCGGCGACGCAGGCCGTCGACCCCGCGCTCTCCGTCATGGACGCGACGACCGCGTACGGGACCGACCCCTACGCGGCCGACGCCCTGTTCGCGGGACCGGCGCCGGACGTCGACGCCCTCGGCGCGTCGCTGTTCGGCGACGCGACCGATGACGACCCGGTGCTCCGACTCGCCGCCGGGACGGACGACGGGCCGATCACCGTCGAGCGCGTCGGCGCGGGCGCCGACGACCTCGATTTCGACGCGCTCCGTGACCGACTCGCCGGCGCCGAACTGCCGCCGTCGGACGAAACGCATCCCGCCGTGACGACCGCGTACCGCCTCTACGCGGCCGTCGGCGGCGACGCGGTTCCGCCGCAACTCGAGCAGTAACCATGACCGAAGACAAGACTGCAGCAGTCACGGGTGCAACCGGCTTCCTCGGCTCCCACCTCTGCGAACGGCTCCTCGCGGACGGCTGGGACGTCCGCGCGCTCAGTCGGCCGTCGTCGGATCGCGAGGTGCTCGAGGGCGCGGACGAAGGCGAGGACGGCGCGCTCGAGTGGTACGTCGGCGACGTCTTCGACGACGAGACGCTGCGCGAGTTGGTCGACGGGACGGACGCCGTCTTCCACCTCGCGGGCGTCGGGCTCTGGAGCGCGACCCCGGAGACCGTCAAGCGAGTCAACCGCGACGGGACGGCCCACGTGCTCAAAGCCTGTCGCGCCAGCGAGGACGGCGTCGGCCGGCTGGTCTTCACGAGCACGGCGGGGACGCGCCGCCCGAACGAGGCGTCCCCGTTCGCCGACGAGAGCGACGTCGCCGAGCCCATCGGCGCGTACCAGTCCTCGAAGGCCGAGGCCGAACAGCTCGTCGATCGGTACGCGGACGACGAGGGCGGCGACGCCGTCACCGTCCACCCCACCTCGGTCTTCGGCCCGAGAGACGGCTCGTTCACCCCCCAGTTGCTCTCGATGGGCCTCGAGCCGACGATGCCGGCGTACCTACCGGGCGGGCTGAGCATCGTCGGCGTCTCGGACGTCGTGGACGGCATCCTCGCGGCCTACGAAAAGGGCGGCAACGGCGAGCACTACATCCTCGGCGGCGAGAACCTCACCTACGATCGGGCGGTCTCGCGAATCTCCGAACACCTCGGCGGCACGCCGGCCCGGATTCCCGTCCCGTCGACGGCGATCCACGCGGCCGGTCCGGTCGCCGAGGCCGTCGGCGCCGCCACCGGCCGACAGGTGTTCCCGTTCAACCGCCGGATGGCCAAACTCGCGACCGAGCGGCTGTTCTACACGTCCGAGAAGGCCGCCGACGAACTGGGGTACGAGTACGAACCGCTCGAGGCGCACCTGCCGGAGACGGTCGCCTGGTACCGGACGGAGTTCCAGTAACCGTCGGTCCTTTCGGTGTACGGCCGTGCGGTGGGATCGAATTAAACCGGCGACGATTCTGGGCTTCGGATTCGAGAACGACGTCCGCAAACCGATGGCTGCGGCAGTGAGAGAAGTGAGAATATGACGATGGGGAAGACATATAGATCCGCAATTCGCACGCCGTCTTGTGTACCGTCGGACACTTCTCACAACGATCGGAATACCGATCCCCCTCGCTACGGGCGGATATCTTTCGTTCTTCGAAGATACGGGCGAAGCGGCGAAGATTCAGTTAGGCTATCTCGATGTTGCGAATTTCGATACGACCTCCCACAGATTCGAGGTTCGCGTGTTCAAGGACGGGAAGCGAGTGCACTCTTCTTCACACGAGGTTCAGTCGAGAGACGGGGCGACCGTTCACGGAACGGCCGTCGGTTGTACCTGGGATGAAAATCCCGGCGAATACGCGATTTCCGCTCGCGTGGACGACGAGGAGTGGAACGAACTGTCGCTCACCCCCGGTAATTCGCCAGTCACTCCCGACACAGAATGCGCCGTCGTCGGCGTATTGTACCGAGATAATGAAGTAATGACCACCGTCAGTAGCGGTTGTGACCGGGACTACGACGGAATGTGTCCCTTCGCCGCTGCAGTATCCCCGCAACGAGCGGACAGAGCCGAAACTCGCCGTCGGTTTCTCCCTCAGTAAAGAAATGGTACCACCAGTAGAACCCGTAAACAGTAGCTCTCAGGGCGTTAACACGGCCTTGATACAGTTGTCCTCCTTGTTGTTGAACGTCTCGTACAGGTCCGGCCCGTCGCTCAGTTCTCCCTCGTGAGTGACGATAAAGGAGGGGTCGATCTCGCCATCCTCGATCCGCTCGAGCAACGGCCCCAGATACCGCTGGACGTGCGTCTGACCGGTCTTGACCGTCAGCGCCTTGTTCATTAGCGGGCCGAACGGGACGTTGTCCGAGTTTCTGATGTAGACGCCCGGCACCGAGAGCGTGCCGCCCTTGCGGCAGCACTTGATCGCCTGCCGAAGGACGATCGGGCGGTCGTCCTGCAGGTGCATCTCCTGTTTCACCTTATCCGTGACGCCCTTCAGGCCGGTTCCGTGGGCCTCCGTCCCGACCGCGTCGATACACCGGTCCGGGCCGCGACCGCCCGTCATCTCCATCAGCCGGTCGTAGACGTCCTCGTGCTCGAAGTTGATCGTCTCCGCGGCGCCGTGATCGCTGGCCATCTCGAGGCGCTCCTGAATGCGGTCGATGGCGATCACGCGCTCGGCGCCGAGCATCCAGGCGCTCTGGATCGAGAACTGGCCGACCGGGCCGCAGCCCCACACCGCGACGGTGTCGCCGTCCTCGATCTCGGCGTTCTCGGCGGCCATGTAGCCCGTCGGGAAGACGTCCGAGAGGAACAGCACCTGCTCGTCGTCCAGATCTGAGTCGACTTTGATCGGCCCGATGTCGGCGTAGGGAACGCGCAGGTACTCGGCCTGTCCGCCGGCGTAGCCGCCGAGCATGTGCGAGTAGCCCAGCAGGCCGGCCGGCGACTGGCCCATCGCCGCGCGGGCGACCTCGGCGTTGGGGTTCGAGTTGTCACACAGCGAGTACAGGTCCTCCTCGCAGAACCAGCAGGAGCCGCAGCTGACCGTGAAGGGGACGACGACCCGGTCGCCGACCTCGAGGGTTTCGACCTCGTCGCCGACCTCGATCACCTCGCCCATCGGCTCGTGGCCGATGACGTCGCCCTCGCGCATGCCGGGCATGTAGCCGTTGTAGAGGTGGAGGTCGGAGCCGCAGATCGCGGTCGCCGTGATCTCGATCACCGCGTCGTTCGGGTTGACGATCTCCGGTTTCGGAACCTCGTCGATACGAACGTCCTTTTCGCCGTGCCAGGTGAGCGCTTCCATGGTGCCGTCCATTGTGGATCTCCGGTCGCATCTCTCACCCAGCCGTCGGGTAAAGTGAGTCCCTGTTTGTGCAACAGGAGGTCGTTCCGTGCGGGAGAGCGTCCTCGATCTCGCCGTTCGGCTCGGTTGCGTGCCGCGCGTTCTAGCCAACCTACTTGTAAATAGGGTGAGACAATTCGATACGACGATGGAGTTCGACTTCGAAAGTCCGTGGCTCTATATCCTCCTCTTGGTCCTCGTCTGGGTCGTCGTAGCGAGTCTGATCGAACTACTGGCGTTCGACGGAGACGTGGTTTCGACCGTGGTCCAAGGGGCCGCCGGCGGCGTCGTGTTCGCGATCGGGACGTACTATTTTCAACGGCGCGGCCGGTAAGCGCACGCGGTTACCGCATCCGTTGACGCGGCTGCGACCCGATTCGCCGACGGCGCTGGCTTACCAGTAGTTAGTACGGTTTTTGTTCAGAGTCGGTCGCGAAACTCGCGGTCAGTATAGGTTGAGTAGGTGATAGAGCAGCAATCGGCCTCACCGATAGCTGCCAAGAACAGTGTACTGAATACAGAGAATGGATGCAGTAAACCGACTCTATTTATTCCAACCAACTGTGCTGAATTAACTGGTCAATAGAGATCTTGTGGTCGGACGCTGAAGTCAGAGGAGGCTACGATAGTATGGGGCCCATTCTCGTCGATTCGATCGAATTGTGCCTTACTGACTACAAAAATTTTATCATGTTGACGTTTGCACCTCGGAGGTATGTACCGCCGTGCCCTCCTCACACTCGTCGGCGGGAGTCTCACCGCCGTTGCCGGGTGTAGCGATGTCGCCGACGAGCAGACAACCAGTCCACAGTCGAACGACACACCTGATGACACCCCTACCGGGGTCCAGTCGGAAGATCCCCGCATCGATGTCGACCTGACGACGGCACAGTACCGCGTCCACGTCGACGAGGTGAGCCACCCGACAGGGATTAATCAAAGAAACATCCTCTCCGCTGAGGATCGGCATCCGGACTTCGAGACGGCGATACGGGAAGCTCGAGACGACGGCGAGTTCCAGACAGCGGATCCCTCCGAGGGACTGCTACAGTCGATCGACGAGTTCCGGCGGTTCGGGATCGGCTATCGGTACCTCCCGTATGTCGAACTCGATGGCCAGGAGTACAAGTTCGCTGCCGCGGTTCCGGAGTACGTCTACCGATTAGACATAAACCACTCCGACGCTGGCGATCCCGACGACATCGATGTCGATCCCGACCGCATCGCCCACTTTGAGGACGATGTTGACTCCGGGATCGTCGAGGCGTTTGTCGACACGCTCGCCGCCCTGACGCCGCACTCGCCACGTGACTCGTATCGTAGATCGATCGTTCCCGAAGAGGTTGCTTCTTTCGTCGAGACATACGATTACCTCGAGACGCCACAGATGGTTGCTCCCATTGAGGCCGACGTTGAGGACCCCGGCGCCCCGTACACGATCAGGGTCGAGAAACTCACCGAGAGGGATCTGAGGGGGCAGGAAATCATCGATATTGACGAGTTCGGTCCCGAACTTCGCTCATTTCTCGAGACTGCGATTGCCTCGCCACATCGTGCTGAGACCATCTCGACCGACCAGCGGGAGTATCGGACGGATGAGATTCCCGACCTGTACTGGGAATACGTCACCTCCTCCCCCAGAGACGTTATGGATTCGTACGTCCGGCACGAGCGCGAGGTGTACGAGGTCCGAGTCGAGGAACCCGACCGCGATCACCCCATCAACCTCACAGTTACTCCGGTCTCCGACGTAGAGCGTCCGACTTTCGAGATCACGATCTCGCCCGACGAGACCGTCGGGGAGGACGACGAGGTAATATTGCAAAGCCACGGACTTCTCCCGAGTGTACTGTGGGTCGGCGATGGGGACGAACGTCACCGACTGGAGACGCCTGTCGATGACCGCATCGAGTGGCAGGAGGTGGATCAGGACGAGGTTGACATAAAAGATGCCGAATATGCTATCCCTGACCGAGTGATCGCCAATCGCCAGCGTGACACCCTAGTTGCGGGCCAGTCTATCACTCGAACTTACACGTTACCCGAGTCTGTATCCGATGGGACCTACCGTGGGTGGGCATCGCTCGAGGTAGGGCTGAACGTCCCTCATGATGATATGACGGCACATCCATTCGGCGTCACGCTGGAGATGGACACCGAGTGAGTTGAAGCATACTGACTACATTCTCTGTACTGTCTGATCACTCCCCTCCACAAATTGACTCATAGTCTGTGCCACATTCGCGCTGTGTATTCAGCACGACTCCATCAAAATAAGAGACGATTCTGAATACAGCAAGCGGGCCACTATCTACCGTTACCGACCACCCGACGCAACCCGCTCGTACAGCGAGTGCAACCGGTCGGCCGTCCGCTCCACGCTGACCTCGCGGGCCGCCTCGCGACCGTTCGACCGTTCGCCGGACTCGAGAACCTCCCGCAGCCCTTCGATCAACTCCTCGTCGTCCTCGGAGACGAGCGAGGGATCGACCCCCTCGAGGCGCTCGGAGACGTCCCCGACATCGACCGAGACGACGGGAAGGTTGCAGGCCAGCGCCTCCTTGACCGAGTTGGGCGACCCCTCGCTGTGGGAGGTCAACAGCAGGGCGTCCGCGGCGTTCATGTAGTCCGGCACGGTGTCGTGATCGACGCCGTAGACGGTCTGCAGCCGGACCGGGCGGTCGACGAGCCCGTTGACAGCGTTGACGATCCGCCGCGCCCGCGGGTAGTTTTTCACCTCGCGCTCGGGGAGGTAGGGAAAGAGGACGTGGTACTCGTCGGAGTCCCAGCCGACGGCTTCGCGCGCTTCGTCCTGCGGCGCGGGCTGGAACTTCTCGAGGTCGACCCCGTCGGGGATCACCCGGCAGTCGTGATCCAGCGTTTCGCGCATCTCCTCGGACATCACGACCACCTCGTCGCACAGCGGTGCACAGGTGCGGCTCACGGGGCCGACCGGGCCGTAGAGGTCAGAGCCCCACAGCGAGAGGACAACCGGCTTGCGCACCTGTGCGAGCGCCATCGGCGCCGTCAGGCCGTAGTGGGCGTGAACCAGGTCGTATCCGTTGCCCGCCTCCGCGATCACCTCGGGAAAGTACTTGAGATAGTCGGTCGGACTGCGGGTCTTCCCGGAATCGCCCTCCCCCGAAACCGGCAGCGTGGAAAACGAGACGCCGCGTCGCTCGAGCGCGCGCATCTGCTCTGTCATAAACGGCGCATCGGCGTTCGTCGTCAGCGTGAGGACGTGCATCTCAGTCGTCCGACTAGAGCCGGAGAGCGGGCTTTGTTATCCGGAACTTTTTCCGATACGTTCGCCGACCGTACGCGAGTCTCGAGCCGTTGCCCGAGGGTACAATCGGACTGCGGAGACCGTTTCGAGAGGTACTACAAAACGCTTATTGCCGCTACTGTAGTAAAACCGCTACCCGTTCTATGTCCATCTCTCGCCTGCTCTCAGAACTGTTCACCGACGACGCCGCCGACTCCGACTCGCCGTCCGGCCCCGACTCCGCGCCCGGAACCGGGGACGAACGCGAGACCGACGGTCGGTCGACGACCGTCCTCCACGAGTGTCGCAACTGCGGAACGAACGTCGACGCGGACGCGACGGCGTGTCCGGCCTGCGGCAGCGACGACATCGTCACCTACTCGATCGACTGACGGCGCAGCAAGTAGCTCAAGGGTCGCCGTCCGTCGTCGGTTCCGATCCGCGATTCAACTACTGCTGCGGTTCGGATCGGGTCTCCGACCGCACCTCGACGCTCGGCCGGTCGTCGCGAGCGACCGTTCGCTTCCGACCATCGCGCGTCTCGCCGTCCTCGGAGTCGTAGTACGTCACCTCGAGCGGCTCGTTCTCGTCGGCGTCCATCGCGATCGCGGCGCCGAGCGAGACGAGACCGAGCAGGACGGCGACGAACGACGCGAGCAGTCCCGCAAACCCGTCGCTGCCGTCCTCGCCGCGACTCCGGGCGATCGAGCCGACGGCGCCAGCGACGCCGCCCGCGAGCCCGGACGCGCCGGTGGCGTAGAAGAGGGCCGCCGGATGGAATCCCTCGACGACGTAGCGGCGCTTGAGCCGCCAGAGGAAGCTCCGGAGCAACAGCAGCGAGACGAACTTGACGAACGACGCGTACCGGATGCTGCTCTCCTCGTCGCCGTAGACCGCCGACATCGAGACGTCGGCGATCCGGCGCTCGTCGACGTTCAGGTGGGTGAGGATGTGGTTGAGGAAGCCGTACCGGTCGGTGATTGCCTCGAGGTCGAGGGCCTCGATCGTCTCCCGCGAGATGGCGGTGTAGCCGTTCTGCGGGTCGCCGACCGTCCAGTAGCCGGTCGCGAACTTCGAGAGGCCGGTCAGCATCGCGTTGCCGACGAAGCGGAACGTCGACATGCCCTCGCGGTCCTCGGGGGAGAGCAGCCGGTTCCCCTTCGCGTAGTCGGCCTCGCCGGTGGCGACGGGGTCGACGATCCGGTCGAGGATCTCGGGGTCCATCTGGCCGTCGCCGTTCATCACCGCGACGACGTCGATCCCGTCCGCGGCGGCGCGCTCGTAGCCGGTCTTGACGGCGGCGCCGTAGCCGCGGTTCTCGTCGTGTCGAATCGGCACGACGCGCCGGCCGTCGCCGCCGTCGGCCAGGGCCAGTTCCGCCTCCGGTTCCTCCTCCTCGTTGATCCGGTCGGCCACGCGCTGGATCACGTCCCAGCTGCCGTCCGGCGAGGCGTCGTCGACGGCGTAGATCCGGTCGACGAACGCCGGGACGGTCTCGATGACGCGGCCGACGAACGCCTCCTCCTCGTACGAGGTAACGACGACGCCGATCGTGTTGCCCTTATACATCGTCGTGCGCTCCGGTTTCGGTTCCGGCCCCGCCGTCGGTTCTCGTCGCGCCGGTCGCTTCGGTTTCCGCCTCGCTCTCGAGAGTCTCGGACGCGGTTGCGTCGGCGGCGGCGCCCTCGGGAGCCGGCGGCTGCCCGCTCCTCGACCCCGCGAGCGTGTACTCCCGGTGGTCCGTCCCGGCGAGATCCACCGCGTCGCGCCCGTCGACGACGACCATCGGCTCGAGGTCGGCCCACGGAATCCGGTCGAACCCCTCGTGGGGCGTCACGACGACGGCCGCGTCGAGGGCGTCGGACTCGTCCTCGAGATCCTCGAGTGCGACCGGCCGCGCGCCGTACTCGGCGGGATCGACCAGCGGATCGACGCCGGCCACGTCCGCGCCGCGCTCGGTCAGCTCGTCGACGATGTCCAGCGCCGGCGAGGCGCGCGTCTCCTCGACGCCGGGGCGGTACGTGAGTCCCAGAACGACGACCGAGGCGTCCGCGAGGTCGACGCCGCTCGCGGCGAGTTGTCGCTCGAGGCGGTCGACGACGACGCGCGGCATCCCGTCGTTGACCCGCCGCGCGGTGTGGGTCAGGTCCATCGGCTCCTCGGTCCGGCCCAGCAGGAAGTGCGGATAGTAGGGGATGCAGTGGCCGCCGACGCCCGGACCGGGGTCGTGCAGCTGGCACATCGGCAGGTCGTTGGCCGTGTCGATCGCCTCGCGCACGGAGATGCCGAGTTCGTCGGCGAGTCGTCCCAGTTCGTTCGCCAGCCCGATGTTGACGTCGCGGTAGAGCCCCTCGAACACTTTCACCGCTTCGGCGGTCGTCGCGTCCGAGACGGGGTGGACCTCGTTGCTCGAGAGTTCGTCGTAGACGACCGTCGCGGCGCGGGTGCTCTCGTCGTCGACGCCGCCGACGACTTTCGGGTACGCGCCGCGGATGTCCTGCAGCGCGCGGCCGCTGGAGGTCCGCTCGGGACAGAAGGCGAGCCCGAACTCGTCGGCCTCGAGGCCGCTCTCTTGTTGTAGGTGGGGCTCGAGGACGTCCCGGCAGGTTCCGGGGGGCAGCGTCGACTCGGCGATCACCAGGTCGCCCGGCTCGAGTCCGGCGGCGATATCGTCGACGACGGACTCGACAGTCGCGAGGTTCGGCTCGTCGTTCTCGTCCAGCAGCGTCGGCACGATGATGACGTGGACGCGAGCGTCCGCGGCCGCCGCGGCGCCGTCGGTCGTCGCCTCGAGTCGGTCCGTGCCGACCTGCTCGGCGACCAGTTCGTCGAGGCCGGGTTCGCCGACGACGTGACTCTCGCCACTGTTGATCGTCTCGACGACGTCGGGATCGATGTCGACGCCGGTCACGTTGCCGGTCGTCTCCGCGTAGACCGCCGCCAGCGGGAGCCCCATCTTGCCGAGGCCGTAGACGGCGACCGGCACCTCGCCGCCGGCCAGCGCCTCGCGCTGGCGGGCCTCGTCGACGCTCGCGTCGTAGAGGGAAACGGCGTCGCTCGGACTCGACCGCTCGGTCATTCGGCTTCCACCTCCTGGTCGTGCTCCTGCTCCCCCCGGTCGCGTTCGTTCGGCCGTAGCTCCTGTCCGTGCGCGTGCTGCTCGTCGTCCGCGACGATCCCGTCGATCGTCTGGACCGCCTCGAGCGCTTCGATGCCGTCCTCAGCCGTAACCTCCGGCTCGGTGCCGGTGCGGACGCTCTCGACGAACGACTCGAGCTCGTGGCGCAGCGGCTCGCCGTTGTCGATGCGCGGTCGTTCGACCACGCTCTCGTGGCGGTAGCGCTTCTGGCCCTCGTCGTTGACGTACTCCGGATAGGAGTCGCGGTGGATCAGCACCGACTGCTCCAAGTAGTCGACCTCGACGAAGCACTCGCGGGCGGTCACCGAGAGCTTGCGGACCTTCTTCTGGGTGACGCGGCTGGCCGTCAGCGTCGCGACCACGTCGTCGTACTCCATCGTCGCGGTCGCGTACCGGCCGTCCTCGGTGCCCATCGCCGTGAGCGCGTCCGGCGTGTCCTCGAGCATCGAGCCGACGATGTCGACGTCGTGGACCATCAGGTCGAAGATGACGTTCCCGGGCGCGTCCCGGTCGATCGGCGGGCCGAGCCGCTCGGCCTCGAGGCTGATCACGTCCAGGTCGTCGATCAACTCGCCGACCGTCCGGACGGCCGGGTTGAACCGCTCGATGTGGCCGACCTGCAGGACGAGGTCGCGCTCGTCGGCCAGCTCGGCCATCCGGCGGCCCTGCTCGACCGTCTCGGCGATCGGCTTCTCGACCAGCACGTGGACGTCTTCCTCGAGGCAGGTCGTGACCAGGTCGTAGTGGACGTGCGTCGGGACCGCGACCGTGACGACGTCGCAGCGGTCCAGCAGTTCCTCGAGGTCGACCGCCTCGGTGCCGTACTCGTCGGCGACTTCCGTCGCGACGTCGGTGTCGTGGTCGGAGACGCCGACGAGGTCGACGTTCGGTAGTTCGCTGTACACTCGCGCGTGGTTCTCGCCCATCGCGCCGACGCCGATGACGCCGGCCCGCGTGGGTGTCGTGGGGACCGTCTCAGTGTGTTCCGTGCTCATGTGGAGTGGTAGTGATCGTGGACTGCTTCGACGACGCTTCGCCGTTCGTCTTCGGTCAGGTTCGGATGCACCGGCAGCGAGAGGACTTCGTCGGCCGCCGCCTCCGCCTCGGGGAACTCCGCCGCGGCCGTGCTGATCGTCTCGTAGGCCGGCTGGCGGTGGATCGGCGTGTCGTAGTAGACGGCCGCGTCGACGTTTCGCTCCTCGAGCGTCGCCGCGAGCGCGTCGCGCTCGGCCTCGTCCGCGGTCCGGACCGTGTACTGGTGGTAGACGTGGCGGTAGCCCCGCGGCTCCGTCGGCGTCTCGAGCGGGAGGTCCGACAGTCGCTCGTCGTAGAAGGCGGCGGTTTCCCGGCGCGCCTCGTTGAACCCGGGGAGGCGCTCGAGTTGCGTGCGACCGATCGCGGCCGCGATGGCGGTCATCCGGTAGTTGTGGCCGAGGTCGACGTGCTCGTAGCCGCCGGTGCCGGTCTCGGCGCGGCCGTGGTTAATGTAGCTCTGCGCGCGCTCGGCGAGGTCGTCGCGGTCGGTGGTGATCATCCCGCCCTCGCCGGTCGTCATGTTCTTCGTCGGGTAGAACGAGAAGCAGGCCGCGTCGCCGAACGTGCCGACGCGGTCGCCCGTGATCCGCGCGCCGTGGGCCTGACAGGCGTCCTCGAGCACGAACAGGTCGCGCTCGTCGGCGATCTCGCACAGCGCCGGCATGTCGGCGGGGAGCCCGTAGAGGTGGACCGGCAGCAGGCCGACGACGTCGGATCGCTCCGAAAGGACGCGCCGAACGTCGTCCGGATCGAGCGTGTAGGTCTCGGGGTCGACGTCCGCGAAGACCGGTTTCCCGCCGGCCAGCCGGATCGCGTTCGCGCTCGCGACGAACGAGAACGGCGAGGTGAGCACCGCGTCGCCCTCCTCGACGCCCAGCGCCTCGAGCGCCGCGTGGAGGGCCGTCGTCCCGTTCGAGGTGGCGACGGCGTGATCCGCACCGCAGTACGCGGCGAACTCGGACTCGAAGTTCCTCACTTCGGGGCCGTCCGCCAGCGCGCCGCTCTCGAGGACGTCCCGTACGCGGTCGATCGCGTCCGCGCTGACGTCGGGGTCCGCGATCGAGACCGACGGGAGGCCGTCGGACGCCTCGGCGTCGACTTCGGCCGTCTCGGCCGGCTCGGCGTCGCCGGTCGTCGGCTCCGGTTCCGCTTCGGTCTCGGCGTCGAAATTCGTGTTACTCATGCTAGATCGTTCGGCCCCTCGAGCGGCTCGGGAAGCTCTTGGATCGTCGCCGGCGTTCCCACCGCGAGGCTGTCCGCGGGGACGTCGTCGGTGACGACCGCGCCGGCCGCGACGAACGCGTTCTCGCCGATCGTCACGCCCGGCAGCAGCGTCGCGTTCGCGCCGATCGAGGCGCCGTCCTCGATCGTCGGCCCCTCGAGACCGTCGTCCGTGCGAATGGGGTACTCGTCGTTGGTCAGCACGGCGCCGGGCCCGACGAAGACGTTGCTCCCGATCGTCGTCTGGGTCGGGACGTAGACGTTCGTCTGGAGACTGACGTGCGAGCCGATCGTCGTCCGCCCGTCGATGACCGTCTTCGTGCCGACGAGCACGTCGTCGCCGATCTCCGTCCCTTCGCGCACGAGGACGTCGTGACCGGTCGCGAACTCGTCGCCGATCGTCACGTCGCCGTAGACGATCGAGCCGGCCCGAATCGTCGCGCCGTCGCCGATCCGCGTCGGCTCGTCGAACTCGCCGTAGCCGACCGTCGCATCGTCGTCGATCGTGCAGTCCTCGCCGCGGACGACGCTGTCCGCGTCCGCGTCGCGGACGGCCTCGCTCATCGCGCGACACCTCCTGGGACGTCCGCCGTCGGTCGCGCCGGTCGCGTCGCTCGGTTCGAGCGGGCGGAGGACGGCCCGCTC
Source organism: Halopiger xanaduensis SH-6 (assembly GCF_000217715.1). Lineage (GTDB taxonomy): Archaea > Halobacteriota > Halobacteria > Halobacteriales > Natrialbaceae > Halopiger > Halopiger xanaduensis. The sequence goes on along the minus strand of NC_015666.1, from coordinate 2,374,213 downwards.
GCGCGACTCGTCGGGGGCGAGGACGGTCCTGTTCTCGAACACGTCCGAACGCGCACTCGCACTCGTCGTCGTCGGTGATGCTGTGTCATCGGTTACTCGATACCCGCGAGGGAATCGTGCTGATACACCGGGTAACGAGGTTTTGTTATCTCCGCCCTGACAACGCCGTAGCCACGAACTACAGCGTTCGAGCGGCCGGAACGCTCTCCCCAATAACCGCCCGAACCCTCCCCCGTATCGACCGTTTTTGCGAGTTTGTTCCGTTCACGATCACTGAAACGTCGGATACGCCGTCAGTCACGGGAGCTAACCGGTATAATACGATTTCGGGAGGGTAGCCGAGCGATAGTAAAGGGTCAGCGACTGGCATTCGGTGGTGTGAGGTATCCGAACATCCCCGAACGGTATTCGATTCGGATTCGGGAACGCGAGGGCACTCATGTCTGAACACGAACGTGAACACGAGCTGACGCAGGCCGAACTGTTCGACGTGTTCAGCAACGCCCGCCGGCGTCGAACGGTTCAGTACCTAAAACGGCAGGGCGGCTCCTGCGATCTCGCGCCGCTGGTCGAACAGGTTGCGGCCTGGGAGAACGATACCGATCCGGACGACGTGACCCGGACGCAGCGGCGACGGGTCTACATCTCCCTGTACCAGACCCACCTGCCGATGCTCGAGGACCACGGGATCGTCGACTGGGATCCGGACGGCCACAAGATCGACCTGCTGCCGGACGAGGAGGTGTTCGAACCCTACCTCGACCGCCACCACGGCTCGAGCCGCGCGTGGCACCGCTGGTACGCGGCGGCCGCAACCCTCGGCGCCGTCGCGTTCGCGGTGGCCGCGCTCTCGCTGGGTCCAGTGACGACCGCTGCAGCCCCAGCCGTCGCGCTGGGGGTCTGTGGCATCATCCTCGCGCTCTCGATCGCACAGCACGTCTCGCGACGACCGAACCTCGATTCCCCGCTCGGTCTCGCGGGTCGATAGGATCGCGTTCAGTCCTGCCCTCCGTATCGTTCACCGCTCGCGCGATAGCGTCGCCGCGAGCCGGTGCCGTCGATCCGACGGCGCCGCTGTGACCGTTCCGTACCGATTACTAACTCGCGGTTCTGCGTCGCTCGAGCACGGTCGTCTCGATCAGCGGTCGTCGCTCGCACCGTAATGGATCGTTGCTCGAGTCCACACGAGTTCGAGTAGCGATCGATTCTCGACCAGTGGCGAGCGTCGACCCGAGCAGCGGTAGCGACGAGCGGGGCGTCGTCTCGAGCAGCGGATACGGGCCAGGCTCGACCAGGAGGAACCAGAAGCCGAAAACGCGTCGTGGACCAACGGAACTCGGACTCGAGAATCAACCGACGACCGACCGGCGACCCCGACGCATTCAGCTACTCGGCCGCGTCCTCGGTGACGGTCACCCAGAAGTAGGTGTCCGCCTCGGCGTTCTCGTTCGTCGGCTCGGCCGGCGGCTCTCCGGGGTAGAGCAGGAGACTGATTCGAACGGTTTCGCCGTCGCCGGCCGCCGGCGTGATCTCCCGCTCGGCGACCCCCGTTGTATCGGCCGAGACGGTCCCGTCGATCTGCCCGAGTTCCGTCCGCTCGACGACCTCGCCGTCCTCGAGCACCTGTTCCTGGACGACGACCGTGTACGACGTCTCCTCGCCCTCGTGGTTTTCGATCGCGAACGACACCGGCACGGACTCGCCGGGGGCGACCTCGTCCGGAAGCTCGCCCGCGACGAGATCGCCGTCCTCGTCCTCGGTGTAGAGGGCGAGTTCCGAGAACCCGCCCGTCGACGCCGGGAAGAGGAACCCGGCGAGAAGCGCCCCGCCCGCGACCGCGATCGCGACGACGAGGAGCACCGAGGAGGCGGTGGCGACCGTCCCCTCGTCCCGGCGCAATCCGGTCAGTGCTGCCGTCAGCGAGACGGTAAACCGATCTCGAGCGGGCGTCCGGAGCCGTCGGATCACACCCAGTTGCGCGAGCACGACGGTGAGTCCGGCCAGCACCGCCGCGGCCGACTCGGTTGCCAGCCCCCACTCGGTCAGCGGGAGGACGATCCCGACGACGGGGACGATCGCGATCGACAGTGCGAACGACAGTCCGAGCCGTTCGACCGTATCGATCCCCCGGGGTCGGCGTTCAATCGCCGTCTCCGCGTCGTCTCGACCGTCCCGCGCTGCGGCCGGGAAGAGGACCGAGACGAGCGCGTAGCCCGGCAGGAAGAGAACGAGCGGGAACGCGACGAGGAGCCGACCGGCGTTTCCGGCCGGAACCCCGGTGACGACGAGTGCCACGAGCGCCGCAATCAGCGAAACGAGCGCCAGATCGACCGGATACTTCCGAATGAAACCGAGCTGGGGTCGAGAATTCGTCGGAAAACTCATCGCTGACTCACCGGTTGTCGTGTCGATTCGACGCTCGTCGATCCAGCTACCATTGTGGCCGAACGGTGCATTCGCTCTTGTTTTGTTATGGCCGGGCTATCGCCGGAAATAGGCCGATCGAGAAGCGAACACGCGATCGCCGTCGTCGCCTCGATATGCTGGTCCTGACCGGCGGTTCTCGGTTGAAGCGACGGCCTTCGAGAGTCAGCGGGTCGGTACAGACTGCTTGCATCGATCAGTCGGTCCTTGAGCGATCCGGGTGGCGGTCGTGGCGCGGCTGTGGTCCCCGGCACGTCGCGTCCCGGAATCTAATCCCGGGGGTTCGACCGGGAGATGAGTCGGTGCCGAGCGCCGTCTAAAAATCGACGTACTGTGCTTCCCACTCGCGCCGTTCCTCGATCCGCTGCCGACCGGCGTCCGTGATCGCGTAGTAGTTCGTTCGGCGGTCGAGTTGCCCCTTCTCGACGAGATCCTTGTTGACGAGCGTATCGAGGTTCGGATACAGTCGCCCGTGATTGATTTCCGAACTATAGTACTTCTCGACCTCGTCTTTGACTGTTTGGCCCGATGGGCGGTCAGCGCCCGCGATCACGTACAGCAGATCCCGCTGGAAGCCGGTCAGATCGTGCATTGCTCAATCACAGTGATCGTTCCAGTGAGGAGATATTTGTTATCCGTGTCGTACAGCGCTGTTAGCTCATCTTTCAATAATAGTACGGAGAATAAAATACAGCTTCTCGTGACTATCGTGCATCGATGAACCGATTCGGTGGTGCGGAAAATCCCCTTTCACGAACGGTCTCCGAGGGGAAATCACCGGCAGGGGTCGGTATCAAGGAGTGAGAATCACGCCGTGCGTTCGCTGTCGGCTGTCGGTTCGTCGTTCGGCTCGCCGAGTCGGTCCGCAGTCCGATCGATCGGTAACTACCGTCGGCGTCAGGGATCGGCATTCGCCAGCGCAACGTCGATCCCGTCCGCGTCGATTCGGACCCGCAGCTGGTCGACCGTCGCTTCGTAGGCCGTCGTATGCGATCCGTCGTCCTCGAACCGGACGCACTCCGCGAGGAGATCGCTCTCGAGCAGATTGTTGATTCGTCGATAGACCGTTGCGGACGAACTGTCGGTCCGCTTCGTCAGTTCCTTGGCCGTTTTCGGGCCGTCGCTCGTCGCGACGAGAATGGTGCGCGCACACTCGTCGCCGAGGACGTCCAGTTGTGCCGTCGACTCCGCGGTCAGTTCCGATCGGGTGTTGCTCGCTTGCGTGGACATAGTGATGCAGTGCTTAGACGCTCGTGGGTGAGAGGGGCGGTCGTTCGCTCTCGATCTCGAGAGGGGGCGATGCGCGGCGATCGGGTCGGTCGGAAACCGTCATTGGGGATGCCACCATTACGTTCCGGCGATACAACCGGTAAGCGATACGGGTATTTTATAACGATGTACTTTATAGTCCGTAGGACCGTCATTCAGTGACGAAATTTCGTATTTCGACGGGGAAATATGATATTTCGACGGGTATCTCGGTTAATCAATCACCACTTTTCGTACCGAACACAACACAACCCGTGTGAATTCACGTTGAGGTCGATCGATTCGTTATCGTCGAATTCGGCGGTTTCATAGCCCGCTGCTGCGTAGTCGGACGGAAAGACGCTATTTCCGGGCGTCCAATTCCGCGGGTCGGGTGAACGGTCGCCCTCCTTTATTCGCATCTGCTACCCTCCCTTGTACTGTGCTCGGACGACTCCGTTGCACGCGACGTCGCCGCTGCGGTCGCGTTCCCGCGATCCTGGGCGACGGCCGACTCGGTCGGTACCGAACGACGATCGCGATGGGTGCGACTCCGCGCCCACGTCCACACCCCCATCACAAATCCACTATGAACTCGAACCAACACGAATGGCGACCCATGGAATCGTCGACGGCCGGCGCACGCTGTCGAAACTGCGGGACCCACGTCACCCAACAGTTCGCCCGCGTCTTCGGCGACAACGGCGACGTCGTCCACGGGTGTCCCGGCTGCACGACCTATCGGGAGATGCAGTCGGGCAGCCACCTGCCGAGCGACACCCCGGAGTGAACCGCGCGGCTCGGTGCGGGTCGCGTTCGTCGCGACTCGTCGCCGCGACCGACGCGTCGCGTTTCCGATCGCGACCGAGCCACCGACGCGTTCCTGCTGACAGCCTCCTCTCCGATCACGGACGTTTCAGTATGATACTTACGTAGTCGACCGGTCGCCGATCCGCAAACGACGAGTTCCAGTCCCGCAGCCGGACGGCTCCGAAGTCGAGACAAACACCGCGCGTGACGGGACAACCGATCGGCGTCCCTCCGAACGCCGGTCTGAACGCCCGCACTGACCGATAACTCCGTCTCGTCCCTCGTTTCTCGGGCGAGAGTTCAATCGTTTCCCATAAATACGTTTGTAAATAATACAGCAGGTTAAAGTTAGTGGTTCGCAAAACAGGAGACGTGTATGATGGTAGGCGATGGACTGCCCGTCGATAGCGCGTTCGCGATCTCCTCCTAATCAATGTCGGTTCAGACGAGTCGTTCCGGGTCGCTGGCGGAAAGCGAGGTCTTTCACATCCTCGGCAACGACAGACGCCGCGCGATCGTCCAGTTGCTCGCGAACGAGTCCGGCCAGGTCGACGTCTCGCAGGTCGCAACCGAAATCGCCGAAACGGAATCCGACACCACGCCCGTTCCGAACAACCTCTACAAGAGCGTCTACGTCTCCCTCCAGCAGACGCATCTCCCGCAACTCGAGGAGGACGACGTCATCGAGTACGACTCCGACGCGAAGACGATCGGTCCCGGTCCGCACTTCGACGACGTCCTCGCGTACGTCGACGGGCACGACGACGATCCGTCGACGATCCTCCAGCTCCATCTGGTCGCCGCCGTGCTCGGCCTCGCGGTTATCGCGCTCGCCGGCCTCGAACTGCCGGCCCTCTCGAGTATCGATCCCGTGCTGTGGAGCGTGCTCGTGTTGCTCGCGGTCGCGGCCAGCAGCCTCTATCGGTTGTTGACCTGAGTCCGTGTCCGTTCGTCAGCTCCGGTCGGAACGCGAGTCCGACTAGTTCTCCGCCGCTCAAGCAGTGGACGGTGAGCACGCACAGACGCGACGGCGACAAAAATAGATCTGCTCGAGTGGTTCGAGTCCGAGCCGTTAGCTCGCGCTAACGACGCCGACGACCGTTTCGTTGTCGCCGGACTCGTTGGGGAGTTCGTCAGTGTCGTTCCCCAAGTCAGTGTCGCCGGTCTCGTCGTCATCGAAGCCGTCGGCGGCGTCGGTGTCGGTATCGGTATCGTCAGTCCCCGTCTCCGTGTCGCCGTCTTCGGTGAGTTCGATGAAGGCCACTTCGCCCGTCGCGTCCGTCAGGACCATCTGGACGTAGTTGCCCGCGGCGAACTCGCTCGTGTCGATCTCGAAGGTAACGTCCTGGCTTTCGCCGCCCTCGAGGGTGACTTCTTGCGATTCGATGAGGTCACCGTCGAGCCGGAACTGGATATTCTGCGTCGCTTCCGCGTCACTCGGGTTCGTGATCGTCGCGGTGACGGCGACCGTCTCGCCGATCGTCGCGGTTTCCGGTGCGTCGAACGCCTCGACTTCGAACGGCTCGGTCGGTGCCTCGACGTCATCCGGTTCCTCCTCGACCGGCACCTCGTCGGTTTCGTTGGGTTCCTCGCCGATCGGTTCGTCGGTCGGCTGTTCAGGCTGTTCAGGCTGTTCGGGTTGTTCTGGTTGTTCAGGCTGTTCGGGCTGTTCGGGTTGTTCAGGCTGTTCGGGCTGTTCGGGTTGTTCAGGCTGTTCGGGCTGTTCGGGTTGTTCGGGCTGTTCGGGCTGTTCGGGTTGTTCGGGCTGTTCGGGTTGTTCGGGTTGTTCGGGCTGTTCGGGCTGTTCAGGCTGTTCGGGCTGTTCAGGCTGTTCGGGCTGTTCAGGCTGTTCGGGCTGTTCAGGCTGTTCGGGCTGTTCAGGTTGTTCCGGCTGTTCGGGCTGTTCAACGGGAACCTCCGGAACCTCGTCGATGCCCTCAACGAGGACGAAGAGCGTCGCCTGCTCGATCGTCACTTCGATCTGTCCGTCGGTATCCGTCATCGTCGTCTCGTCACCGACCCCCTCGCTCTCGAGGCCAGTATCCGTCTCGTCGTCATCGTATTCGTCCCCGTCGGCGGTCTCGTTCTCGAGTCCGTCTTCGTCGGCGCCGTCGTCAGCGTCGGTGTCGTCGTCCGTCACCGTTTCGTTGGATTCGGAGTCGGAGTCGTGGACGACGACGATAGTCGACTGTTCGATCGTGATCTGGTAGCCGGATCCAGCCGCGTCCGTCTCGTCCACCGAGGTATCGGCGGCCGTATCTTCGACGTCAGCGTCGTCCGTCTCGTTGGTGTCGTCAGTCACCGTTTCGTCGTCATCGCCGATCGGACTCTCTTCGGCTGTGTCGTTTTCGGCCGGCGTTTCGTTATCCGATTCGTTCTCGTCGATACCGTCGAGGCCGTCCTCGATCGTCTCGTTGGTCTCGTCAGTATCGTTCTGGATCGGGTCCGTCTCGTCGGTGTCGTCCGTTACGGGATCCTCGGCCCCGCCACTCGTCTGAACGTCTTCAGCGACGACGAAGATCGTCGCCTGACCGACGGTAACGGTGGAGCCGTTGGCGGCCGCATCAGTGCCGCCGTCACTCATCTGTACGTCTTCGGCGACGACGAAGACGGTCGCCTGACCGACGGTGATCTCGTGTGCGCCGTCGACCGGCGCGTCGTCGTCAGTCGTCTCGTTGAGATCGTCCGAATCGTCCTCAACGGGTGTGTCGACGTCGTCAGTATCGTTGACCGCGTCTTCGTCACCGTTGCTACCGATAGTGTCGGCGTCATCCTCCATCTCATCCGGCGACTTCATCGGCATCTGGTCGCCGTGGATCGGTGTCACGTCAGCGTCCTCGATCGAAATCTCGATCTGCTGATCGCTTACGTCCACGCCGTCCATGCCGTTCTCGAGGTGATCGTCGCCGTTGGCGCCGTTCACGATGGCGTCGCCGTTTTCGATGTCGTTGACGACGGTGTCGTTCTCGAGGCCGTTCGTGGCATCGTCGTCTTCGACACCGTCTCCGTCGGTCATCGTGTCGTCGTGCGGCAGGTCGTCCGACTCGACGACCGCGAAGATGTTCGCCTCCTCGATCACGACGTTGATCGCTGCCCCGATATCGTCGGGTGCTTCGGGTTCTTCAGCGGGCTCTTCAGGCGCTTCGGGCTCCTCGATCGGGACATCGTCAGTCTCGTTCGGCGCTTCGTCGACTGGCTCTTCGGGTTCCTCGACGACCGGTTCATCGTCGGTTTCGTTGGGTTCTTCTTCAACCGGCTGCTCGGGCTCCTCTTCAACCGGTACGTCGTCAGTCTCGTTTGGTTCTTCGTCGACTGGCTCTTCAGGTTGCTCGACCGGCTCGTCGTCGGTTTCGTTCGGATCTTCGACGACCGGTTCGTCGTCGGTTTCATTTGGTTCCTCGACGACCGGCTCGTCGTCCGTCTCGTTCGGCTCCTCCTCAACCGGCTGCTCAGTCTCTCCGACCGTCACGGTCGCCTGATCGGTCACCGGCATGTCGTCGACCAGGTACGGGATGTCCGCCTGACCCTGCTGCTCGACGAAGTCGTACTCCTGATTAGCGTTCGTGTCGCGGTGCGGCATTGCGATCAGCGTCTCACTCTCGTTGAGCGGCTCGTCGAGCGTGATCTCGACGTTCTCGTGGGTCCCCGCCTCGAGATACGTCGAGGTGCCGATGACGCTGCCGATGACGTTCTCGACGAGGAGACTGCTATCGTGGATCACCACGAAGCCGCCGTTCGCCATCGTTACCTCGTCGACGACGACCGTCTGGCCCTGGGTCGTCTGTTCTTCGAACGTCACGTACGCGGACTGTTGTCCGTCACCGGTATCACCGTCGCCGTCACCCTCGTCGGGCTCGATGGCGATCGGTTCGTCGCCCGTGTCGTTCTCGTCCTGTGCCTGCTCTTGTGCTTGTGTCTGCGCCTGTGTCTCCACAGTCGCCCCCTCGCTCGCTGATTGCTCGTCGACGGTTGCCCCGGAACCGGATCCGGATGCGGCTCCGACAACCATCGCCCCGCTCGAGCATACCATCATCAGCGCGGTGAGGACGACCAGTAATTGATTGCGTGCGTTCATAGTCTGCCGTGAAGGCAGTGGCCAATCGTCCGTTCAGCGCATAAACTGGGATAACCATTTCGGCGAGAAACGGGCTAGTACGGGCCCGAACGGCAGAATCAGCCTCTCGTTCCGTTCGCGAAACGCACCGGCACGGAGCGGCGCCGCCCCGGAAAACGACGATTGAATCGACCCCGCACGCTACTCGTTTCGGGCCTGTTCCGGGGACTTCGAGGCCGTCGGTTCGTGGCCGGGTAAGCAAACCAGATTCTCCCGTCCAAGGCGAAGTTTCGTGATCTGGCCTTCGTCCTCGAGTTCGGCCAAGAGGCGACTGACCTTCGCCTTCGACCAGTCGACGGAGTCGACGATCCGCGACTGTTTCATCCGACCGCCGTTTTCGGTGACGAGCTGTCGGATCTTCTCGCGGTCGGTGACGAACTCGTCCGTCGGCTGCTCCTGCGGAGTGCCGAGCTGGTTTCGCTCGTCGAGTCGGTTCCGGACTGCAAGGACGCTTCCCAGGAGCGCGAGCGCGACGATGCCGAAGAGTGCAGCGAGGTGCGGCCCGGCCAACTGGAGCGGCGCGTCGGGGAGCGTCAGCGGCGATGCCACCGATCGGCCGTTCACCACGCCGGGCTCGAGAAGCCCGCTGACGCCGCTGTCCGACAGGACGAACGAAACGTCGGATACCGGGGTGTGTGTCTCACTGCTCATGGCGTTGGTGTTGGCGTCGTCTGTGGCCGCGATCCCGCGTTCATCTCTGTACCGTCGTGACCGTGCCACAAAGCATTTTTTATAGTCATGTCTTGTTATTATTTTAGATGAATTTATTTGGAAACTATATGTCTGGAACGTCGACCAATGTCGCAGGCAGCGATTCGCTTACCCTCCCACTCTGAAGGCCCGGGAGCGGGGACTGGGAGTGCGAGAAAGTGCGAGTTCATCGTCCAAGTTCACTCCCCTTGCATCCACAGCGAGCGGCTGGGTTGGTCCAGTCCGACCGAACGTACCGTCGCGACCTGGTACGAGACTGGTCACGATGGACGCCGTCTCGAGGGCGGGGCCAGCGTCGAGCGGTCCCCTCCCGTCCAACTGCGCCGGTGTTCCGATGCCCGCCGCGAGCGGTTGCCTGACGATGAACTCGAATCTCATGGTCGGGTGGCCGTTCACTGACCCGTCGAATAAACGCAGTCGGACGTTCGGCCGGATTAGTCCGGATTCGACTCGGCTTTAGTTGGTAATACTCAACTGTACTGATCCGAACTGCGAGCGTCCGCGGTCGCACACGCGTCGGGTTCGGCGCCGCCGGCGATCAGACGCCGGGGACGCCGACCGCATCGAAGGCCGTCACGCCGAGGACTGCGAGGACGTACAGCACGACGAGTACCGACACCCACGCGATGAGCGTGATCGCCGCGGCGTCGACCCAGCCGCCCGGGTAGCGGGAGTTGATCACCGCCAGATACGCGACGAAGGCCAGTAACGGCCCCAGCAGCGGAATCCAGCCGAGGAACAGGCCGACCACGCCCCAGATGATCGCGCCGATAAGCGCGGTGATGATCGCGTACGTGTAATCCGACGAATCGACGATAACCTTTGCTCCGGCGTAGATGCCGAGCGCACCGATCAGGAGGCTCACGCCGAAGACGACGAGGTTGTCGATCAGAGAGCTACCGAGCATATGGGCGTCTCGAGCCTCGACACCGATAGTTATCACTCACCTACACAAACCCGACGCTGAGGGCGGCTCCGTCAATCGATCGATGGCCAACAGCAGTTGCGAAAAGCTCGGTTTTGTGCGCTCTAAACGCGTCGGTACCGACACAAGCGTTATAGGCGACTATCGACCGCACCGCGCGGCTCGAGCGACGATCGGCGCGCTCACGAATCGGCTGCCGTCTCGATCGAGGGCTCCGACCGCTCGGCCGAGTCGGCGCTGACGAGCGATCGAATCCCCGACTCGAGGCCCACGGTCGCCTCGAAGCCGAGGTCGCGGCTCGCCTTGGAGACGTCGGCACGGCTGTGTCTGATGTCGCCGGGTCGGGGATCCTTGTGGACGATCGGCGACGAGGAGTCGGTTGCGTCGCGAATCGTCTCGGCGAGGTCGCGAATCGAGGTCCGATCGCCGGTCCCGATGTTGTAGGCTTCGCCGACGTTCGCGGTCGTCGCAGCCCGCAGGTTCGCCCTGACGACGTCGTCGACGTGGACGAAATCGCGGGTCTGCTCGCCGTCGCCCTCGATCGTGATCGGCTCGCCGGCACGGGCCTGCTCGAGGAACGTCGAGATGACGCCGCTGTAGGGCCCCTGCTGGCGCGGGCCGTAGACGTTGAAGTACCGCAAGGCGACCGTGGGGACGTCGTACAGCTCCTCGTAGAGGCGGGCGTACTGGTCCAGCGCGAGCTTCTGGACGCCGTAGGGCGAGGTCGGATTCGTCGCCGCGCGCTCGCTCACCGGCAGTTCCTCGGGGTGGCCGTAGATCGCCGCGCTCGAGGCGACGACGACGCGGGCGTCCTCCTGGCGGGCCTGCTCTAAGACGAGAAGGCCGGCCTCGAGGTTGGTTCGGTTGCTCTGGCGCGGGGCGTCGACGCTCTGGGTGACGCTGACGACGGCAGCGTGGTGGAAGATCAGGTCGACGCCGCGGGCGGCGCGCTGGAGCAGCATGGGATCGCGGACGTCCCCCTCGAAGACCTCGACGTCGTCGGGGAGGTGCGACCGGCTGCCGGTCGAGAAGTCGTCGAGCACCCGAACCTCGTTGTGCGGGGCGAGGGTGTCGACGAGGTGGCTGCCGATGAAGCCGGCGCCGCCGGTCACGAGAACCGTCTGATCGCGGATCGGTGACGAGTCCATTACTCGCCTCTCGACCACCTCCCGTCGGTTTAGTATACTATTCGTACCCGGTAGTACCGGCCGCCTACGGCGTGTAATATCGGATTTATCGGCGCTACCACGGTATCGTGTCGGAGATCTCGAGTGTCCGTCGAGCGTCCGTGTCGCCGATGGTCTGGCGCCGACGGCGCGTCTATCGCGGGACTATTATACTCGCGCGCGAGGGAACCCGTCGCGGCGACCGCCGGCCAACAGAAGCTATATGCGCCGTCCTCGGCAAACGCAGGGCAATGACCGTCGACCTCGTCGTCCGCAACTGTACCGTCGTCACGCCCGCGGGGCGCACGCCCGACGCGGGCGTCGCCGTCGAGGACGGCACCATCGTCGCCGTCGGCCGCAGCGACCGCCTGCCGGACGCGGACCGCGTCGTCGACGCCGAGGGGAAGGTCCTGGTCCCCGGCATCGTCGACGGCCACATCCACAACCGCGAGCCCGGCCTCGAGTACAAGGAAGACTGGGAGTCCGCGACCCGCGCGGCCGCCGCCGGCGGCGTCACGACCGTCGTCGGAATGCCCAACACCGATCCGGTCATCGACCGGCCCGAGCACCTCGAGTTGAAGTTCGAGCGCGGGGAGGACTCGGCCCACGTCGACTTCCAGAGCTACGCCGTCGTCACCTCGGAGAACCTCGATCTCATCCCCGAGATCGACGAGGCCGGCGCGCTCGGCTTCAAGATTTTCCTCGGCTCGACCGTCGGCGACGTGCCGCCGCCGAACGACGGCGAGATCCTCGAGGCCATGGCGAAGATCCGCGAGACGGGCAAGCGGCTCGGCTTCCACGAGGAGAACGGAGAGATCATCGACCACTACACGGAGCAGTTCAAGGCCGAGGGGCGCAACGACCCGATCGACCACTCTCACTCTCGCCCCGTCATCGCCGAGCAAGAAGCCGTCGAGCGGATGATCACCTTCGCCGAGGAGACCGGCGCGAAGATTCACATGTTCCACGTCTCCTCGGGGTCGGCGGCCGAAGCCGTCGCCCGCGGCAAGGAACGCGGCGTCGACGTCACCGCCGAGACGACGCCCCACTACCTCTGGTTCACCGAGGAGGTCATGCGCGAGAAAGGGAACCCGGCCCGCATCCAGCCGCCGATCCGGGACGCCGACGAGCGCGAGAAGCTCTGGGAGGTCGGCATCGAGGACGGCGCGATCGACTCCATCGCCACCGATCACGCACCCCACACGCCCGAGGAGAAGAAGGTCGACGATCCGTTCGGCAACACCTGGGAGGCGATTTCCGGCTTCGTCGGCCTCGAGACCGAGGTGCCGGTCATGCTCTCCTTCGTCGACGAAGGGCGGCTCACGATGGAGGAGTGGGTCCGCCGCCACTCGACCCGGCCGGCGCAGATCTGGGGCATGTACCCGCAGAAGGGGTCGCTGCAGGTCGGCACCGACGCCGACTTCACGATCGTCGACCCCGAGCGGGAGTGGACGCTCGAATCCGCCGACGAACTCCACTCGAAGAACTGCGTGACGCCGTTTATCGGCGAATCCTTCACCGGCAAAGCGGTCGCAACGGTCGTCCGCGGTGAGGTCGTCTACGAGGACGGCGAGATCGTCGGCGAGTCGGGGTACGGGACGCGCGTCGACGTCGAATAGACGCGACTGATGGGTACGTTTCGCTCGCGGAGAACTAGCGACGAACCACAGATTGATACTATCTGACCGCTTCCCTAGAACCGAATGGGTGACTGCGCGTATCCGGGCTGTTCCGGCGACGACAGCATGAAAAACTCCTGCTCGTACTGCGGAGACGGCTACTGCTCCGAGCACCGGCTGCCGGAGAACCACGACTGTCCTGCGGTGTCGGCCGCGAACACGCTCGGTCCTGACTTTCGGGCGACCGACGACGAGCTCGAAATCGGGTCCGACGGTGGGGACGGACTCCTCTCGAGGCTGAAATCGCTCATCGGCCGGTGAGACCGGCGGCCCACACCGACGGCCGACTCAATCGAGATCCGCCCCGACAGCGTCCTCAATCGACGAGAAGCCGTCGCGCTCGAGTAGCTCGACCAGCCCGTTATTAATCCGCTTGGCAGTCGAGGGACCCCGGTAGACGAACCCGGTGTAGAGTTGAACGAGCGAGGCGCCGGCGCGGATCTTCCGGTAAGCGCTCGCGGCCGAGTCGACGCCGCCGACGCCGATGATGGGGAGATCGCCGTCGGTGTAGTCGGCGATCGTCCGGATCACGTCGGTCGAACGGTCCTCGATCGGCTTGCCGCTTAAGCCGCCCCACTCCTCGCGGTTCGGCGACGCGAGCCCCTCGCGGCCGGTCGAGGTGTTGGTCGCGATCATCCCGTCGAGGCCGAACTCCTGGACGATATCGACCAGGTCCAGGACGGCGTTTTCGGGTTCGTCGGGGCCGATCTTCACGAGGATCGGCACGTCCGCGTCGTTTTCCGCCTCGAGCGTCTCGAAGATCGCCCGGAGGTGCTCCGGCGAGGCCTCGTCGAACTCGTCGGGCGTGTTCGGACAGGAGACGTTCACCACGACGTAGTCGGCGAACGGCGAGAGCCGATCGAAGACGCGGCGGTAGTCCTCGATCGCTTCCTCCTCGCTCGAGGAGTTCATCTTCCCGACGTTGACGCCCAGCGGGACGTTCGGCGTGCCGTCTTCCTCGAGCCGGGCCTTCACGCGCTCCATCCCCTGGCCGTTGAAACCCATGCGGTTGACCATCGCCTCGTCCTCCCGGAGGCGGAACAGCCGCGGGCGGTCGTTGCCCTCTTGCGGGTAGGGCGTGACGGTGCCGATTTCGACGAAGCCGAAGCCCAGCGCCTCGAGGGCGCGGGTGACTTCGGCGTTCTTGTCGAAGCCGGCCGCGACGCCGACCGGGTTCGGGAAGGTGGTATCGAACAGGTCGACCTCGAGGGCGGGGTGCTCGTACCGGTACGCGAAAGAAATCGCCGCCCGCGTCGGCCGGGTGGATTGGGCCGCCCGGAGCGCTCGCTTCCCGAGGCCGTGGGCCGTCTCGGCCGGGAGTTTGAACGCGAGGGGGCGAACCCGCGAGTACAGCGTCATTTAGTGGAGGTGTGGACGGACGGTAGGTAAACGTCTCGAAGCCGGTTTCCAGTCGAACCGACGGATCGACCCGTCGGATGCGGGATCGATCCACCGCGGAACGAGATCGGGCGGCCCACCTGTCAACACATAAAACATATACCCCGGCGGTCGGTTGACGAGGGCACCGGTATGAGCACGACTCAGCGGAACGGAACGCGACTAATCGGAGCGGGAATCGGATTCGTCGTTCTGGCCGTCGCGCTCGGATTCGTCTTCGACAGCCTCGTTCACGCCGACTTCGTTCGGTACCTGTCCACGAATACGCCCGTAGACGGGCGCCAACTTCGGCTGTTCGGTCCCCTCTTCGACCCGTTCAACGTGGGCGTGGTGTACCTCGTCTTCGGTACGCTCGTCGTCGGTTGGACTCGAGCGACGCAGTCGACGCGATTTCCGTTCGTTGTCACCCTCTCGACGGCGATCGGCGCCGTCGTAGTCCTGTTCGGACTCGAGTTCGCCTCGGCGGGTCAGCTGACGTCACCAGGCGAGACACTCCGAGAGCTGGTCGCTACGAATCGCTCCTTCTGGGTCGGCTACTACCTCGCCTGGCTGCTCGCCTTCGACGTCGCCGCCACGCGCCGGCAGCGAGCGTGTTCCGTCGCAGGGATCGCCGTCCTTCCACCCCTCGTCGCCGCGTACGGGGTGCGAGCGGCTCGGAGCACGCTCGAGACCGGCGGCCCCGGAGCGGGACTCGGATACGTAGCCGCTGCGATGGCTATCGCAGCGAGCCTGATCGCGATCCCCGTCGCGATCGTCTTCGCGACGCCGTGGTACGCGCTTCGGAGTCAGCTCGACCGTCGACCGGACGAGTCCGGTTTCGCAGCGGCCCGGCGATCGATACGCGACCGCCGGATTCCGGAACTCGTTGCCTTCCTCGGACTGTTCGTCGCGCTCGCGACGACGCCTCCGCTGCAGTTCGTCGACGTCCTCGTGGAACTGACCGGGTCGATGGTGGACCGAACCGGCTGCGGGCGGCCCTGCATCATCCCGATCCTGCTTTCGCGGTACGTCTACGTGGCACTCTTCGCGGTCGTGAGCGTCGCTCTCGCGCGTCGCCTCTGGCATCGGCTCGGTCCGAGCGTCGCGGCGGCCACCCGCGGCGGCTGAACCGAACCGGATCCGTTCCTCGAGTATCGGATCAGCACGCCTCGAGCAGCCCCAGGATCGCCCCGCCGCCGCCGATGCTCATCCCGACGACGCCGCGCTCGATGTCCGGATCGTCCCGAAGCTGGTAGGCCAGACTCGCCGCGAGCATCCCGCCGGAGGCGCCGATCGGGTGGCCGAACGCGACCGCGCCGCCCTGCGGGTTCAGCTTCTCGCGCGGGATGCCGACGCGGCCCATCACGTAGACCGCCTGCGCGGCGAAGGCCTCGTTGATCCAGTAGGCGTCGACGTCGTCGACCGCGAGGTCGTTGCGCTCGAGCAGCGCCTCGGTGACGTCGCCGACGGCCTCGTTGAACCGATCCGGGTCGCGGTACGCAGTTGCGTAGTCGACGAGTCGCGCCATGGGCTCGAGGCCGTGCTCGTCGGCCGCGTCCGCGTCGGCTAACAACACTGCACCCGCGCCGTCGCTGAGCTTGGAGGCGTTGCCGGGCGTGATGGTGCCGTCTTCGCGGAAGGGAGTCGGGAGTTCGGCGAGGTCCTCGAGCGTGGAGTCCGGTCGCGGTCCCTCGTCGGTGTCGACCGTTTCGCCGTTCGTCTCGACCGGGACGATCTCAGCGTCAAATCCCCCGTCGTCGATCGCCTCGGCGGCCCGCCGATGGCTCTCGAGGGCGTACTCGTCCTGTGCCACCCGGAAGATTCCTTCGCGGTCGACAAGTCCCTCGGTGATCTCGCCCATGTGGACGTCGAGGTTGACGTCCCACAGCGAATCGTAGAGCATCGAGTCCTTGAGTTCGACGTCGCCGTACCGGCGGCCGGTCCGGTAGCCGGGGAGGATCCACGGCGCGTCGGTCATCGATTCGAACCCGCCCGCGACCGCCAGGTCGGCGCGGCCGGCCGCGATCCGATCGGCCGCGAGCGAGACGGCGCTCATCCCCGATCCCGAGGCCTCGTTGATCGTCGTCGCGCGCGTATCGTTTGGAACCCTCGATTCGACGACGACCTGTCGCCCCGGAACTTGCCCGATACCGGCCTGGATGGCGTTTCCGAGTGCGACCCAGTCGATAGCGTCGTCGTCGACGTCGACGCGCTCGAGGAGGCCGTCGACGGCCGTGCGGCCGAGTGCGACCGCCTCGACGTCCGCGAGCGATCCGAGGAGCGTTCCGTGGGGCGTTCGCACGCCGTCGACGAGGACGACGTCGCTATCGGTATCTGTGGGTGCGGCCATGGGAGGTCGACCACATGAACGCCGAAGAAAGTTCGCGCTCCAGTCGGACGATCGTTCGGACGTCGCGTTCGGCGGCGGCCGTTCGCTGGTTATTGGGGGTTCTCGTCCCCGTCCCCGCCCCCGTCTCCGCCGGCGATCCGTTCCGCATCGGGGCCGAACGCGTCCTCGAGCAGCGCCGGTACGTCGTCGGGGCGGACGTCGGAGTACCACTCGTTGCGCGGCTAGATCGAGATCGCCGTCCCGCCCTCGCTGCAGAGGCCGAGACAGCCGGTCGTCGTCACCGAGACCGCGGTCCAGAACGCGTCCCGCTCGCGCAGCCAGGAGACGACGGCCTCGAGCGTCTCGTCGGCGCCGACGTCCCCGCAGCAGGCGTGTTCCGATTCGCGGTCGTTCGTACAGACGAAGACGTGGGCCTCGAGGCGCTCGCGCTGCCGGGCGGTTCGATCTCGCATATAATTACGGGTTCGCGACGCGGTCGTCTCGAGTCGCGTGGTCTCGGGTCCGCTCGGCAGTCACGTCCGTCGTCGCCGACTCCCAGTCGTGGAGCCGGCCGAACGCGCCCGCGAGCAGCGCCCAGAGCGCGGCCTGGCTCAGGACGACGATTCCCTGATAGGCCGCGACGAGGTCGGCGGAGAGTCCGGAGTGAGTGACGGTCGTCGGCGTGAGGAGAGGCAGTGCGATGCCGATGGCAAGGAGCGGCGCCGCACCGGCGACGACGCCAGCCAGGGGATGTCGCGGTGCCGTCCGACGGTACGCGAGGACCGACGCGGCGGCGACGATCGCACCGACGACGACCAGCGCGAGGTAGAGCGCCTGCCGCGTCTGTACGCCGTACAGGTGCTCGGCGCCCGGCGCTGCGGGTGGCAGCACGAGCCAGGGCGTCGCCGAGACGGTCAGAAAGCCCGCGCCGGCGAGGACGTACGCCTTCGCGGCGTCCCGTCCCGGAAGCGCCGGCTCGAGGAAGTACAGCGCGATCGCGAAGACGCCGCCGAGGAAGATCGCCCAGAGGACGCCGCTCCCGACGCTAACGACGGTCGTCGTGAGCTCCGAGACGGCGTGGGAGTGCTCGTGGGCGTGGCCGTGCTCGTGCGCGTGCTCGTGGCCGACCGCCTCGACGTGTTGGCTCAACGGATTCGCGACGAGCGCTACGAACAGGCCGTACGCGAGGCCGGCGACCAGCCCCGCGGCGACCCCTCGCTTGAGGTAGTCGTACAGCATCAGTGGCAGACGATGCCGGCCGCGTGCCGGAAGTTGTGCATCGCGTCGTGGACGAGCGGTTCCTGCAGGAAGACCAGCGTAAACGCGATCGCGGCGGCGAACGCGAGTCCGACGGCGATCTCCGTCGGGGACAGGTCAGCCCGTGCGGTGTCGATGCGATCGGAAACGGTTTCAGCCCGTGTCATGCAAACCAATTTTACCTACTGAAACTTAGATTGTAAAGGTTGTGCTCCCCGGCGGATCGGTTCCGCTCGGCGAATCGAACGTATGATCACTCGATCGCCGAGTCCGGTGTTCGTATCGGCACTGACAACTCGTGAAAGCAGTCCCGACCGTTCGAGCCGATTAACAGAGAACGAAATCGTTTTCCTACGGCTACCGCTTGAATCGAGTAACAAAGAGAGTCATGAATATCCAACGACGGTCACCAGGAGGGATGTGCCGTGGCGGCTAAACGAGTCCTCGTACCGCTGTCGGACACGGTGACCGTCCGACAGACGGTCGGCTACGCGGTCCGGTCCGGACTCGAAGCGGCCGACGCGGATGCCGGCGCCGATACTGACGAGCCCGAACTCGAGGTCCATCTAGTCGTCGCGCTCCCCTACGACGCCGACGCGCCCGAGAGCCAGCAACACCACGACGACGCCGAACAGTTGCTCTCGCGCGCGACGAACTGGGTCGAGGAGGACGCCGGCGGCGCCGACGTCGCGGTCGAAACCGCCGTCCTCGGGACCGACGAACTGCTCTTCGGGCCCCGCGATTACGCCGGCGTCTTCGGCCGGTACGTCGACGACAACGACGTCGATCGGATCGTCCTCGACCCCGAGTACAGTCCGGGCGTGACCGCGCCGATGCTCCAGCCCCTCGAGCGCGAGCTCGAGGCGAGGAACCTGCCGTTCGACGAGGCGCCGGTCGATCGGCCCGCTCGCCACCAGCGGTTGATCAGCGGCGGCGAGACGTTCGACCGGCTGTTCGCGACGTTCGCGATCGCATTCGGCTTCTACCTCGTGCTCGGCGATCCGTTCTACTGGTTCGATCTCGTCACGGGCGCCGCCGTCGCCGGAATCGTCTCGATCGTCCTCGCTCGAGTGACCTTTACGTACCCGCTCGATCGGATCCAGTCGCCGATTCGCGTCGTTCGGTTCGTCATCTACATCCCGTACCTGCTCTGGGAGATCCTCAAGGCCAACATCGCGGTCTCGGCCGTCATCCTGCGGCCGTCGATGCCGATCGAACCCACGCTGACGCGGGTCAACGCCCGCGTCCGCAGCGGGCTCCCGCTGACCGCGCTGGCGAACAGCATCACGCTCACCCCGGGCACGCTGACGGTTCGGGCCAACAACCAGCAGCTGCTGGTCCACACGCTGATCCCCGCCGCCCGAGAGGACCTGTTCGACGGCGGCCTCGAGAAGGCGATTCGGTTCGTCTTCTACGGCCGGGAGTCGGCTGCCATCGCCTCGCCGCGCGAACGGGACGACGCCGAGATCGTCGGAGGTGACGAGCTGTGACGCTCGGACCGCTGTCGGGCGCCGGCCTCGAGGAGATTTTCCTCGGCGCAGCCGCGGCGTTCGTCGTCCTCGCGATCGCGGTGTTTTACCGCGCGATCGCGGGCCCGACGACGCAGGATCGCCTGCTCGCGGTGAACGTACTGGGGACGAACACGGTCGTCATTCTCGCCTTGCTGGCGGCCGGGCTCGACCAGGCGTGGTTCCTCGACGTGGCGCTGATCTACGCGCTGTTGAACTTCCTGATGTCGATCGCCATCTCGAAGTTTACCGTCGACCGAGGTGGTGTGCTGTGATCGAGCCGGTCCCGCTTCAGTCCTCGCTCGGACCGATCCGGTTCTGGGCGATCGTCGTCCTGCTCGGGTTCGGCGTGTTCTTCACGCTCGTCTCGACGGTCGGCGTGCTCCGCTTGCCCGACATCTACGCGCGGGCCCACACCGCCTCCCAGACGGACACGCTCGGAGCCGGCTTCGCGCTCGCGGCCGTCGCGCTCGCGTTCGGCTGGCAGCAGGCGGCGGTCTACACCGTCTTGCTGCTGTTTTTCATCTTCATCACGAACCCGACGGCGGCCCATGCGATCGCCCGCTCGGCCGCGGAGTCGGGCGTCGAGCCGCTGCTCGCCGAGGAGAGCGAGGCCGAAACCGAGCCGGCGAGCGGCGACGACGCGGACGACCCCGATACCGGTGCCGGCCCGAACCCCGCGCCGGACGGCGGCGCCGGCACCGACGGAGGTGAGACCCGATGATCGCGCTCGCCTACGCGCTCGCGATCTTCATCCTCGTGACCGCGATCGCCACGGCGCTGTTCCGGGACGTGCTATCGGTTATCATCGTCTTCGGCGCCTACAGCCTCGGGATGGCCATCCTCTACACGTTCCTGCTGGCCCCCGACGTGGCGATGACCGAGGCCGCGATCGGCGCCGGCGTGACGACGCTCCTGCTCCTGTTGACCATCGCGCGGACGACCCGCCCGTCGACCGACCGGCTGGTAGAGCGGATCCACGTGCCGGCGGTCGTCGTCGTGGGTGCGCTGGTCGTCGTCCTGTGTGCGACGGTGTTGCCGGAGATGTACGACGTCGGCGATCCGAACGCTCCGGTCTGGTCGAACCCCGACGTGACCCAGTACTACATCGAGAACACCGTCGACGATACGGGCGTCCACAACGCCGTCTCCGCGGTGCTGGCCGCCTACCGTGGGTTCGACACCTTCGGCGAGGCGGTCGTCGTCTTCGCCGCCGGCATTTCGACGCTGCTCGTGCTGAACCGCGAGGTGTTCGCCTAATGTCAAACGCCAACGCAGACTCCGTCGACGACACCTACACCGAGAGCCAGGTGATCATGACCGCCGTCAAGATCATCGCCCCGTTCACGCTGACCTACGGGCTGTTCCTGGTCTTCCACGGCGCCGACACGCCCGGCGGGAGCTTCCAGGGCGGCACCATCGTCGGCGTCACGATACTCATGCTCGCCTTCGCTTTCGGGATCGAACCGACACGCCAGTGGCTCCGCAACGGCGTCCTCGTCGGACTCGCGACCGGCGGGGTCGCCATCTTCGCCGGCGTCGGGCTGGCGATGATGGCCCTCGGCGGGAACTTCCTCGAGTACGACCGGATCTACTACGTGCTCGGTCACAAGCAGAAGTGGGGCCTCGAGGCGATCGAGGTCGGCGGCGTCTCGCTGATCGTCTCGAGCGTCATCGTCACCCTGTTCTTCGCGATGGCGGCCGGGTTCAGCCCCCAGGACCGGAGCGGCACCGGCGGGCTCGAGCCGACCGACTCGCCCGCGACCGACTCGCGGGCCGCGGAGGCGGAAGCGGAGGTGAGCGACGATGATTGACGCGCTGACCGCCGCGCTCGCGTCCAAGTACGCGTACGTCCTGCTGTTCGTGCTGCTCGGAATTGGCCTCTACATGGTGATCGCCAACGAGAACCTCGTGAAGAAGCTGATCGGCGTGAGCCTCTTCCAAACGGCGATCTTCCTGTTTTTCGTCGCGATGGCCTACGTCGAGGGGGGCGTGTCGCCCGTCGTCCCGGCGGACGGCCGGGTCGCGAGTCCGCTCCCGCAGGTCATCGTTCTGACCGCCATCGTCGTCGGGATCGCGCTGACGGCGGTCGGGCTGGCGCTCGTGATCCGCATCTACTCGGAGTACGGGACGCTCCGCGAGGACACCCTTCGGGAGGTGCGTGCCGATGAATAGCGAACTGCTCGTGCCGCTGTTTATCGTCGCGCCGATCATCGCCGCGACGCTGCCGATCGCGCTCGGCCTGTGGTTCGACCGCACGGGGTGGCCCATCGCAGGGCTCACCACGCTCGGGCTGTTCGGCGGGGCCGTCTATCTCGCACGCGAGGTCTACGCCGGTGGCGAGGCCGTCACCCACGAACTCGGCGGCTACCCCCGAACGTACGGCATCCAGCTCGTGGCCGATCAGTTCTCGATGCTGATCGTCCTGCTGATAACCGCCGTCGCCCTCGGCGTTCTCGCGTTCACGCGCCGCGGGGGCCCGCGCGGGAACACGTTCTACAGCGCCTACCTGCTGCTAACCGGCGGCCTGCTGGGTATCTCGCTGACCGGCGACGTGTTCAACCTGTTCGTCTTCCTCGAGATCACGAGCCTCGCGACCTACGCCTTAGTCGCCAGCGGCGACGGTCCGGAGGCGGCGGTCGCTGCGCTGAAGTACCTGATCCTTGGAACCGTCGCCGCCTCGATGTACCTGATCGGCGTCGCCTTCGTCTTCATGGCGACGGGGACGCTGAACATGGTCGAACTCGCGACGGAGATTCCGGACGCCGATCCGACGCTGATCCGGGCCGGCTTCGCGTTCATGATCGTCGGCTTCGCGACCAAGGTCGCCCAGTGGCCGCTGCACAGCTGGCAGCCCAGCGCCTACGAGCGGGCGCCCGACGGCGTCACGCCGCTGATCGCGGCGCTGGTCTCGACGGCCTCCGCCTACGCCTTCGGGCGGTTGATCGTCACCGTCTTCGAGGTCGACTACCTCGCCGCGATGCCCCGCGCGGGGCCGATCGTCGTCACGATCGGCTGCGTGAGCGTCCTCGCCGGCACGGTCCTTGCCGTGATCCAGCGGGAGGTCAAGCGGATGCTCGCGTACTCGTCAGTTTCGCAGTTCGGTCTAGTGCTCGCCGCCTACGGGGTCGTCATCGCCGGCCAGTCCGAGACGGCCTTCGTCGGCGCCGCGATCCACCTCGTCGGCCACGGCCTGCTGAAGGCCGGGCTCTTCCTCGGGGTCGCCCTCGTCGCGACGAGCTACGGGGCCCGCACCGTCGACGAGTACGCCGGCCTCGCGACGGATCGCCCGGTCGCCGCCGGCTCGATTGCCGTACTCCTGCTGGCGCTGGTCGGCGTCCCGCCGGGCATCGGCTTCGTCGGCAAGTGGTACATCGCCGTCGGCGCCGTTCAGTCCGAACTGTGGCCCGTCGCGGCCGTGATCTTCCTCAGTACCATGCTCACCCTCGCCTACGCCGCACGCCTGCTCGAGAAGATGTACTTCACGCCGCCGGCCGCCGAACGGCCCCGTCCGACGGGGACGGCCGCGACGGACGGCGGCACCGACGACGATCCGTCCGGACCCGACACCGCTCCCGGAACCGTCGACCCCGCCGCCGCGTTCCGCACCAAGGGGTCGCCCGACGCCGTCTCCTTCGGCATGCTCGCGGTCGTCGTCGTCGCCGCGCTCGCCGCCGTCGCGCTCGGTTTCGCCGGCGGGACGCTCGCCGATATGCTCGCCCCCTTCCTGACGGAGGTGTTTAACTGATGGTTGCCGACATTCGCCCGCTCGCCGCCGTCCTCGTGTCGGCGGTCGCGATCGTCCTGATCGTCGCATCGCATCGCCGACCGAACCTCCGCGAGGGCTGGTCCGTGCTGGCCGCGCTCGCGAAGTTCGGCCTCGTCGCCAGCATGCTCCCCGGCATCATGAACGGCACCGTCTACGAGTGGAGCCTCTACGAAGCGACGGGGATCCGGTTCCTCGAGGGGCTTGACTTCGCCCTCCGCGCGGACCCGCTGGGGATCTTCTTCGCCCTGCTGGCGAGTTTCCTCTGGATCTTTACCTCGTTCTACGCCGCCGGCTACATGCGCGGGCTGGACGAACACGCCCAGACCCGCTTCTTTGCGGCCTTCGCGGCCAGCCTCTCGAGCGCCGTGGGGATCGCCTTCGCGGCGAATCTCGTGACGATATTCGTCTTCTACGAGCTGCTGTCGCTGGTGACCTACCCGCTGGTCGCCCACAACGAGGACGACGAGGCCCGCATCGCCGGCCGCAAGTACATCACGTACACGTTCTTCGGGGGCGGGGTCTTCCTGCTCGCGGGGACGGTCATGGTCTACTGGCTGACGAGCCTGGTGCAGGAGCCGACGCTTGCCTTCGAGGCCGGCGGAATCACCGCACTGGCCGAGGCGGCCCAGGCCGAACCGGTCTACGCGCAGGCCGCCTTCTTCCTGCTGATCCTCGGCTTCGGCGTCAAGGCCGCGCTGATGCCGCTACACTCGTGGCTCGCAGACGCGATGGTCGCGCCGACACCCGTCTCCGGGCTGCTCCACGCGGTCGCGGTCGTCAAGTCCGGCGCCTTCGGCATCTCGAGAGTGATCCTCGAGGTCTACGGCCCCGGGCTGATCTACGACCTGCCGCTCGACGTGCCCGGCATCGGCGAAGTCGGGCTCAACATCCCGGTCGCGCTCGTCGCCGCGTTCACGCTGACCGCGGCGAGCATCATCGCGATGCGCAAGGACCACCTCAAGCGCCGGCTCGCGTACTCGACGACGGCGCAGTTGTCGTACATCGTACTCGGACTCTCCTTGCTCCACCCCTACGCGATCGTCGGGGCGCTGTTCCACATCCCGGCCCACGCGTTCGCGAAGCTCACGCTGTTCTTCTGCGCCGGTGCGATCCACGTCGAGACCCACACCGACTACATCAGCGAGATGGCCGGCATCGGCAAGCGCATGCCGCTGACGCTGTCGGCGTTCACGATCGGCGCGGCCGGGATGGCCGGCCTGCCGCCGATCGCCGGCTTCGTCAGCAAGTTCTACATGCTGATCGGCACCGGCGACGTCGGCGGCAGCTACTGGCTGTTCGCCGGCGCCTTGCTGCTCTCGGCGGTGCTCAACATCGGCTACTTCTGGCCGGTCGTCTACACCGCCTTCTTCGAGAGCGAGGACCGCCACGACGCCAAACCGTTCCTCGAGTTCCCGCGGGGCGGCTTGGTCGAGTCGTACGGTGACGACGCGGAGGCCGTCGCCGACGGCGGCGAGAGCGAGACGGACCGTTCGGAGGCGACCGATGCGGCGGACTCGGTCACTGCGGAAGAAACCGAACCCGACGCTGAGGATGAAGACGGTGACGACGACTACGAGTACGCCGTCGACCAATATCCGAGCGACGCCGACGTGCCCGCGGGAACGGGCGAACAGGTCAGCAGCATCGACCACCACGGCGACCACGACGACCACCTCACCGGCGGCCCGCCGGCCGGCCGGTGGCCGCGTCGCTCGCCGTTCGCGGAGAGTACGTGGCTCATGCTCGCGCCCATCGCCATCATCGCGACGGGTGCGGTCGTGCTCGGGATCGTCCCCGACCACGCGGTCTTCCTCGACCTCGCGGTGCGGATCGTCGAGGGCGTCTTCGGGATGCCCTTCGACGAACTCGAAGGCGTTCCCTTCGACCAACTCCTGACGGAGGTGAGTAACTGATGACGCTCGGAATCGGACTCGAACTCGAACTGCTCTCGATGGCCTACCCGCCGCTGCTCGTCTTCGCGGCGGCGCTGCTCGTGCTCGTACTGCCCCGGCTCGCCGGCTTTACCGTCGGCGCGCTCAGTCTCGCGGCCGTGCTGGCCATCTCGCTGGTCGCACCCGGCGGCGAGCATCTGGGCGGCACCTTCCTCGGCTTCGAGGTCGTCCCGTTCTACGTCGACGAGTTCGCCCGGATGGTCGGGCTCGGCCTCGGCTTCCTCGGGATCTGCAGCGTCATCTACGCCTACTCGAGCGAGGCGAGCAAGGAGCTAACCGCATTCGCGCTCGCGTACGTCGCCTCCTCGATCGGGGCGGCCTTCGCCGGCGACTGGCTCGTACTCCTGTTCATGTGGGAGCTGATGGCCGTGACGAGCACGCTCGTCGTCTGGCACTACGGCGGCGAGGCGGTCCGAGCCGGCTTCCGGTACGCCGTCTTCCACGGTACGGGCGGCGTGCTCGTGATGCTGGCTGTCGCGGTCCACTACGTCGAGGTCGGCTCCTTCCTCTACGCCGCCAACGAGGGAATCGCGAGCGGGATTCCGGAACTGCTCGCGGTGCTCGGGATGGGCGTCAACGTCGCCTTCATCGGCTTCCACAGCTGGCTGCCCGACACCTACCCGCGGCCCCACATCGCGGCGTCGGTGTTCCTCTCGGTCTACACGACCAAGACGAGCGCCTTCGTCCTCTACCGGGCGTTCCCGATCGGCGCCGAGAGCGACCTCGGCATCTACATCGCGTACATGGGCGGCCTGATGTCCGTCTACGGCGCGACCTTCGCTCTGCTGCAACACGACATGCGGGCGCTCCTCTCGTACCACATCCAGGCCCAGCTCGGCTACATCGTCGCCGGGATCGGGATGGGCGCCTGGATGGTCGAGAGCGAACTCGCCACCGCCGGCGCCATGAGCCACCTGTTCAACAACATCCTGTTCAAGAGCCTGCTGTTCATGGCCGTCGGCGTCGTCATCTACCGCACCGGCGAGGAGGACCTCTACAATCTGGGCGGGCTCTGGCGCGAGATGCCCCTGACCGCGATCGGCTTCGGCCTCGGGGCGCTCTCGATCACCGCGATTCCGGGCTTCAACGGCTACGTCAGCAAGGGGATGCTCTTCGACGCAGCCGATCCCCACTACTACGGGGTCGACGAGTTCGGGGCGCTGTACTGGCTGCTCTGGCTCGGCGCGATCGGCACCCTCCTGTCGTTCATCAAGCTCGGCTACTACGTCTTCTTCCACGGCGAGAGCGATATCTCGGTCCCCGACGCCAAGCCCGGACAAACGGTCGCGATGCTCGGCCTCGGCGGCGCCTGCCTGCTTTTCGGCGTCTGGTGGCAGGGACTGGCCGACCTCGCGCCGACGCTCCACGGTGCCGACGGTCACTTCGCGTTCGCGTATCCGGGCGGTGGCGAGAGCGAACTCCATCCGTACAGCCCGGGCCACCTCGAGACGGCGGGGATCCTGACGGGAATCGCGCTGGTCACCTTCGCGATCGTCCGCAAACCGCTCTCGAAGCTCGACCTGCCGGATCCGGCGTCGTTCGTCTACCCGGCGGGGTACTACCTCGGCCGCTGGTCGATGATCGCGACGACCGAGCTGTACGCCCTGGTCGATGCGATCGTCGTCGCAGGCGTCAAGCGCTGCTACTGGATCGGCAACAACCCGGTGCTCGCGGTCAACGCGGCCGCTCGCCGGATGCCGCTGGTCGACGCTGACGAGCGCCGTCCCGCCGACGGCGGCCGCCCGTCGACGCTCCACCTCCGGATGGGGATCGGGACGACCGTCTTCGTGTTGACGCTCGTGCTGACGGTGATCCTGTGGCTGCTCGTCTGATCGCCTGACCGACCGGGTCCGTCTTCTGTCCTTCCGCTCTGATCGCCACTCGTTGACAGCAGTGACACAGCGACTCGAGGCGCTGGATACTCACACGCCAAAAGCCGTCCGCCTCAGTCGCCGTCGCTCGAGCCGTCCGCACGTGACTGCGGATCCGTCCGCCCGGCCGGTGACTCGAGCACCACTGGCCGCGTCTCCGTCTCGGGGACGGCCGTCGAGCGCTCGAGCATCGACACCGAGCCGGCGTCGGCGCCTGCGGGAACGGTTTCGCGTCGCGATCGATCGACGACGGTATCGTCGCGGACCACGCGCGGCGTGAGGTACTCGCCGTCGACGTCGATCCCGGCCGCCGAACAGAGTCGCTTGAGCACCGAGCGAGCGCCCTCGGTCGTGATCGCCGGTGGCGCGATCGACCGCTCGCGGGCGAGTTCGGTCGCCGTCCGCTCCTCGAGCAGGGCCTCGATCTCCTCGTCGTCGTAGCCCCGGTCGCGCAACGTCGAGCGGACGCGGCTGGCGATCGACGGCGCGTGGCGGGTCGGGAACAGCGGCCAGTCGTTCGACGGCGGATCGAGCGCGACCCGGTACCGGCGCAGCGGCGTGCGCGCCGGCGCGAGCAGGGAGACGTCCTCGAGTTGCTGGGACCGGCCGAGCACGCGGATCGTCCCGGTGTAGAAGTCGACGTCGTCCCAGGTCGCGCCCGTCCGCCGGTCGTCCTGGGGGACCCGGAACAGTTCGGAGCCCCGCGCTCCCGAGTGGGCGAGGACGGCGACCATCGCGTACTCGCGCAACCGGTCGCGCCGGTCCTCGCGGTCCGATCCCCGCTCGCGGTCGACCGCGAGCGCCCGGTCGCGGACGTAGGCCTCGAGTCGGCGGCGCTGCTCGGCCGTCCACTCCCACTCGCGGTCGGAGCGGGACTCGGCGCTCGGCAGCGGTTCCGTCGCCCGATCGCTCGCGGCCGGGTTCGCCGCGATGATGTCGCTGCGGGCACACCACGAGAGGAAGGCTCGGACGACGGCGTAGTAGGTGCCGGCCGTCGCGGGGGCGTACTCCCCGCGGTCGGCGCGGTCGCGCAACTCGCGCGCGTACGATCGCATGTGTTCGGTCTCGAGCGCCGACACCGATCGCACGCCGTGTTCGCGCTCGAGCCAGTCGACGAACCGCTCGAGGATCAGTTCGGCCTTGGCGGCGTACGTGCCGCCCGTTTCCGGGCCGCCCGAGTCGCCGACTGTTTTCCGGCGGAGGTAGATTTCAGCGGCGTCCCCGAGCGCGGCGTCGACGTCGCTCACGGGCGGATCACTCCGGCAGCGTCGTACTCGTTCGGGTGGCGGTCGTCCGACTCGTTTGCAGGGCGACTGGGACGGACGACTGCTTCCAGCGGCGTCGCTCCGAGAAACGCCTCGGCGAACCGACGCGGAGGTTCGGAATCGCCACGGTACCGCATTCGTTCGCTACTGTCATACCGTGCTAAATCTGTGTTTCGGTATTATACACTCGAATAGGAGTCGAATAATTGCCACGACGGCAGCTCAGATCGATAGCAGGGGAAGCATAACCGCGACGCCGACGGCGAGCCCGCCGACGAGTTCCCGCCGGCCGCCGCCCGGCAGTCCCTCGCCAAGGTCGAGCGCCTCCGGGATGAACTCGGTGAGGACGAGATAGATCATCGCACCCGCGGCGAAGCCGAAGCCGTAGGGGAGAAACTCGCGCGCGACGCGGACGAAACTAAAGGCGACGACGGCGCCGACCGGTTGGGGCAGACTCGAGAAGACGGCCCACCAGACGAGCTTCCAGTCGTCGACGCCCATCGAGGAGAGCGGAATCGCGATCGCGGTCCCCTCGGGGACGTTGTGGATCGAGATCGCGACCGTCATGAAGATCGCCAGCAGCGGCACCGTGAAGCCGAACAGCGCGATCCCGCCCTCGAGGCCGAGATCGGCGAATGAGACGCCGATGGCGACCCCCTCCGGAAAGCTGTGGACGGTCAGGATGCCGAGGATGAGCACGAGTTTCTTGAAGTTCGCCTCCTCGTACGCGCGCGGATCGATGTCGATGTCGAGTAGAATCTCGTGAGCGACGATAACGAGGACGACGCCGGCGGCCAAGCCGACGAGCAGTTGGCCCGGCGTCCCCTCGGCCAGCCCCTCGTCGACGAGACCGAACACGGACGCCGAGAGCATGATGCCCGACGCGATCCCCCACAGTACGACGTTCCGGCGGTCGCTGATCGACTCGAAGAAGAGGAACGGGAGCGCCCCGAGTCCGGTCGCCAGCGCGGTGACGAGTCCGGCGACGAACACCAGCGCGAGGTTCTCGAAAAGCGTCATCCGGATTCGAATCGTGGAACCGGTCGGTTAAATCACCGCGGCTCGTTCTCCACCGTCGGGAACTCGCGGTGGTCGCGCGAATTTCGGCGACTCGCGACTCGGCGCTCTCGGCGCGTCACTCGAGGTAGCCCAGATCGGCGAGTCGATCCTCGACCGCCTCGTCGGCGGTCGCGACGGCGTTCCGGTCGTCGGCCCGCGAGTACGACTGCGTCCCCGGCGAGTCGACGCAGGGAAGCGGCTGGCCGTCCATCCGGTCGTCGATCGGGACGCCCAGCGACGCCAAAACGGTCGGCGCCACGTCGAACAGGTGCGGGTCGCCAAGGTCGGCCGCCGAATCGATCGCCGCGCCGCGGGCCGCGAAGGTCCCCCCGAGTTTGTGGTTCCACGGCTCCGACGGCGGGCCGAACGGCTCGTCCCGCAGCGTCGCCGAGAGGAGGTGCTCGAAGTCGGCCGGGATCGTCACGATATCGACCGCGTGCTCGCTTTCGGGGCCGTGGAAGAACTCCTCGCGCGGGCGCACCGCCTCGAACACGGGCTCGCCGTCGGGCGTCGTCGCCGAGCGCAGCGCGTCGATGACGCGCGTTCGGACCGTCTCGTACTCCTCTCGGGGAACGACGCCGTTCGGCTCCCGTCCCTCGAGGTTGAGCCGGACGCCGAGTTCGATCCGCGAGCGGACGTAGGCCGTCGATTCCGGGAAGTCGACCTGCGTCGCGCCCGCGTTGACGAGGCCGGTCGGGGCGTAGGCCGCGACGAGGTCGTAGATCCCGAGTCGCTCGAGGAGCCGTCCGATGCGCTGGCTCGTGAGGCCGGCCTTCGCGGCGGCCGCCATTGCGCGTTCGGCGGCGCCGGGATCGTACTCGGTGCTGTCTTCGCCCCGCTTGAGGCTGTCGTCCCGAACCGTCGCCCACGTGGGCATCCCGTCGCCGCCGTTTTCGGTCGCAACGAGCCCCTCATCGCGGAGGTAGTCGTTGACCCGAAACTCGTAGCCGTCGTAGGGCCCCATCCCGTGATCGCTCGCGACGATCACGGTGTCGGGGTCGTGGGACTCGAGGATCGTGGCGAGCTGGCGGTCGACCTCGCGGTAGATCGATCGGATCGCCTCGTCGTTCTCGGGTTCCTCGTGGAAGATCGAGTCGGTTCCCTGGAACTCGAGGAAGCCGAACGCCGGATCGAAGCGGTCGGCGAGGTACCGGAACGCCTCGCCGCGCATCCGCGCGCAGTCGACGTAGGCCGTTCCGAGGTCAGCCGCGTCCTCGTCGGGGTAGACGCGGTACTCGCCGATCTCGTCGCGGACCTCCTCGAGGAGCCCCGAGGGATGGCAGTCGGGGTCTTCCGGCGCGGTGTAGCCGGGGATCAACGCGCCGTCGAACTCCCGCGGTGGGTGCGTGACGGGAACGTTGACGACGACGCTCGTGAGCCCGTGGTCGTCGAGCAGTTCCCACAGCGCCCGCTCGCGGACGTCGCTGGCGTTGACCACGTCCCAGTCGTAGCCGTCGAAGGAGAGAAAGCCGAAGACGCCGTGTTTTCCGGGGTTCTTGCCGGTGTACAGCGACGGCCAAGCCGAGGCCGTCCACGGGGGAATCTGGGACTCGAGCGAGCTACTCACCCCCTGCTCGTAGATCGACTCGAGCGCCGGGAGGTCGCCGTCCTCGAACATCGGTGCCAACACGCGGTCGCAGGCGGCGTCGATGCCGACGAGCAGCGTTTGGAGGGAAGATCCGTCGTCCATCGGCCGGTAGTTCCCGACGCCGGGTCTTGGTTATGGACGCGGTTACGAGTCGAATCGTTCGCCTTCCAACGTCGGTCACCCGCGGGTGGTGCCGGACCGAGCCAATCGACAGTCGGCAGCCGTTTCCCGGCCGGAAACGAGACACAAAAGATATATTTTTCAACTGAGGTTCGAGGAGTATGGTTGGTTCCCGACGTTCGACCCTAAATCACGCGGGCCTCCTCGAGCGAGGCGTCGCGTGGTTCGTCGACGGTATCGTCATGTTCATCCTGTTGTTCGTCGCGATCGTGCTGGTGCTCCTCCTGTTTTCGCCGGACGGTGCGCCGGCCGAAGCGGCAGAAGGGATCGCGGCGATCATCGGACTCGTCGCCTCGACGGCGTACTACATGGTCACCGAAGCGAAGTGGGGACGGACGCCCGGAAAGATGCTGCTCGGGCTTCGCGTCGTCCACCTTGACGGACGGCCGTGTACCGGCTCCGGTGCCGTCATCCGAAATATCACGAAGGTCCTCGGCGGCTCGTCGCTGTTCCCGGTAGTAATCGCGATCTTGCTCGTGCTGTCGAGCGACGATAACCAGCGGCTCGGCGACATGCTCGGGGATACGACGGTCGTGCACGCGTAACCCTCGAGTACCGTTTCACAACGATCCTCGCGCAATCGTTCCCGAGACCGACTTCGAAAATACGATCGAAACGCCCGCGAGCGGCCCTCGAGTTACTTGACGCTATCGTACAGCGACGCGAGCCGCCGCATCCCCCACTTCCCGTACTCGAGGCTGTAGTAGGTCCGCAGTTCGGGATTGAACTTCGCCTTGTATCGGTTGATCCGGCGCGTATCCGCGCCCACGAGGTCGTACGTCTCGAGCCCGTTCTCGAGGCCGTCCTGCATGATCGACCAGTCGAGCAGGTCGTTCGTGGCCACGTCGACGTCGGCGTCGGTTCGGACGCCGCCCATCCATCGGCCGGTCGTGCCGCCGTACTCGAGCGCCAGGATGCCGCCGATAAAGTCGCCGTCCACGCGGAGGGTGTAGGGCCGAACGTGGCCGTTCGCGGACTGTTCGGCGAGATCGAGGACGAACTCGACCGGCACGTCGAAGCCGATATCCTGGGATTCGTAGCGGTTCTTCACCTGCTCGTGGATCAGCCGGATTTCTTCGGGGCCGCCGACCTCGATCTCGTAGGCGTCGTCGGTGTTGCGGATGTTACTCCGCGCGTCGCTGCTGAAGGTCATCAGCAGGTCGTCCTCGTCGAGGGTGAGATCGACCGCGTAGGTGTACTCCGGCGTCGCGTCGTACTCGTTCCACTTGAACGGCCGCGAGTCCTCGAACGCCGTGGCGGTCCGGATGTGACCGTACTTCGGCGCCAGTTCCGACTGGATCCACTCGAAGCAGCCGTCCATGAACCGCTGGCGGCGCCGCTCGCGCTTGCGTTGCTTTAGCTTCGCCATGTTCAGGAACGCCGGCCCGAGGTAGGGGACCCGGAGGTGCGGCGGCGGCGAGAACGCCGTCGTCACGAACTGCTTGTTGATTTCGAAGACCGGAAACAGCCCCACCGGTTCCTGTCCCTTGAACCCGATCAGCGGGTGTAAGGTCGCATCCGAGTAGTCGGCCTGCACCCGCAGCGCCTCGAGTTCGTGACACAGCGTTCCCTGCGGTGATTGCTCGACGTACCGGTTCCACTTCTCGCGGTCCTCGTCGGTCGCGACGCGGACGTCGATGCTCATGCGCTCGACCACCCGGCGACGGCCGATGGAACGTCGTCGTCGCTGTCAGTCGCTCGGCGTACCATACGCGACCCATCGCTTCACGAGCACTTTGTAAGCAACCTGTTTCCGTCATCGCGGGCTGTCTGTCACGATCGCTGTCGTGTTCGACGGTGTGGCTACCGAACCCGACGGTCAGTATAGTCACCCGCTACGATCGTTCGGTTCCCGCCTGTGGCCGCAGTTCGGCCTCGAGCAGTCGCGTCTTGCGTCCGTGGCGCCGGCGAGCGACGCAGCGGAGTTCCAAACCAGCGAGTCGAGCGGTGATTCGACCAGTAGCCTCACTGAATAGTCGGTTATACGACGAGTAACAATATCCGAACCGGTCGAGTATCGGATAACTGACGGATAAATGAAAGACCTCCTGATTCGAACGGTTCGGCCGGTCGTCGCCGTCGGCCAGGGAACCAGACGCCTCGTCACACGAACGCCGACCGATCTGGTCGCCGTCGCCGGATTCGTCGCCGTCGCGACCCTCCTCCTGACGGTCGTCGATATCGGCTCCCCGGTCGTGCGAGCCGCGGTCGGTTTTCCGCTATTGTTCCTCGCACCCGGCTACGCGATCGTCGCCGCGCTGTTCCCCCGCGCCGCCCCGCTCGAGGCGTCGACGGGCTTCGGCATCGGCCAAATGCGAGACGTAACTGAGGTCGAACGCGCCGCGCTCGCGTTCGGCCTGAGCTTCGCGTCGCTGCCGCTGATCGGGCTGACCGCCGCGGCCCTGTCGCTCGAGTTTACGGGTCCCGTCGTCGTCGGGGCCGTGAGCGGGTTCGTGCTGCTGACCGTCGCGGTTGCTACGGTCCGTCGGTTCCGCGTCCCTGCCCAGGATCGCTACCGGCTCCGGCTGCTCCGCAAGGTCGGGGCCGCCCGCGCCGCGATCGTCGATCGCGGATCAATCGCGTACACGGCGGTCAACGTCGTCCTGATCGTCAGCATGGTGATCGCGCTGACGAGCGTCGGCTACGCGCTCGTCTCGCCCCAGCAGGCCGAGCAGTACACCGACCTCCGACTCCTCGGCGAGGACGACGGGGGCGAGCTCGTTGCAGGGAACTACACGACCGAGATCGAGTCCGGGGAGTCCGTCCCGCTCACGATCGCCGTGGAGAACCAAGAAGGGTCGACAACTGAGTACACGGCCGTCGTCCAGGAGCAGTGGCTCGAGGACGGCTCGGTACTCGAGCGGACGGACCACCAGCGCGTCGAGTACAGCGTCGGCGACGGCGAGACCGCGACCGCCGAGCGGTCGGTGACACCGACCGCCGAGAGCGGCGAGGTCCGCATCGCGGTACTGCTCTACGAGGGCGACGTGCCGGACACGCCGACCGTCGACAACGCGTACCGGTCGGGCTACCTCTGGGTCGAGATCAACGACGATCTCGAGGCGGAGTCGGACGGGTAGCGAGCGTTTCGTTTTCTCGAAGACGCGGGGAAGTGTCGCGGATAATCGCGGAGAGTGATCGACGATAATCGCTCGCATTCTCGTCGCGTGCTCTGCATCGGTTGGACGTGCTCACAGTTCCGTTACTCGTTCGTCGTCTCTGGATAGCCACGTTGTCCGTGCATCGCCCGTTTCGTCCGGCCTCGAGATTCGGTCTCGAGATGCGAACCTTGTTACCGACTACGCGACCGCGATGGCTTGGTCGCAGCTGTCGACTATCGGTCGGATGCTGCGATGTTTTTATCTGAAAGCAAGACAGCGACCGATGACCGTCCGATTCTGACGACGGTACTGCAGTGCTTACAGTCGGCAACGAGCGAATAACAAGGCCCGCGATCGGCGAACGACGGGATAGTTCGAATGTCAACGCAGTCACCCGTCGGCGGTTCGCTTCGAAAGGTAGCGCTCACACTCGGCTTCCTCGCGGTCGCCGCCAGCGCGCTCGTCGCGCGTTCGAATCCGGCGACCGGCTACGAACTCTCGTTCTACACGATGACCCCCGCGGAGGTCTGGGCCGGCCTGCTGGTCGCGCTGGCCGCGTCGCTCGCCGTCGCGTTCGGCCCGTCAAGCGGCGACAGACGGACGGACCGCGGACTCGCGGTCGCCCTCGGCGGCCTCGTGATGACCGTGTTCGTCGGCCTCCCCATCGTCCGCGGCTACCGCTTTCTCGGCCACCACGACGCGCTAACGCACCTCGGCTGGGCGCGCGCCCTCTCCGAAGGCACGATCGTCCCGTTCGACCTCTACTATCCCGGTATCCACACGGTGACGGTCTTCATCCACTCGGCCCTCGGCATCCCCCTCTCGCGCTCGATGCTGCTGATGGTCCTGCTCGCCGTGCTGGTGTTTTGTACGTTCGTTCCGCTCTGCGTCGGCACCATCGTTCCCGACGATCGCGGCCGCGCCGCGGCGATCGGCGCCTTTGCTGCGTTTCTCCTGCTGCCGATCACGACGATCTCGATGTTCCTCGAGGCGCACGCGATGTCCCAGGCCGTGCTGTTCTCGGCGCTGCTCGTGTACCTCCTCGTCAAGTACGTTCGGCCGGGTCGAGAGAGCGTCTCTCGGCCCGCGTCCGCGATCGGCGTCGCCCTCGCGTTCGTCTCGATCGCGACCGTCGTCTATCACCCCCAGCTCGTCGCCCACCTGATCGCCGTCTTCCTCGGGATCTGTGCGCTCCAGTTCCTCGCGCGGCGCGTCGCGAGCGACGGTCGGATGGCCGGCCAGACGACGCTCTACGGCCACTCGGCGTTTCTGATCGGCCTGTTCCTCGTGTGGACCTCGAACCACGACTTCTTCAGCGGGATGTTCGAGCACTTCTTCTCTGCGGCGATCGAGTTCGTACTCGAGGGTCGCAGCGGCGCCGGCGACACCGTCGCGGTACAGGGAGCGTCGCTCTCGGCGATCGGCGGCAGCCTCGTCGAGGTGTTCTTCAAACTGTTCACCGCGCAACTGGTGTTCGTGCTCCTCGTCGGCGCGCTCGCGTTGGGCGTGGTCGTCCGGCGCAACTCGAGTTGGTTCGCGTCGATTCGAGCCGAGACGATGTACTTCCTCGGCGCGTTGGTGGCGCTCGTCCCGCTGTTCGGAATCTACTTCCTCGCGCCGGATTCGACGATGCACTTCCGTGTCTTCGGGCTGATGATGCTGTTCGTGACGCTGCTCGGTTCGATCGCGATCCACGGACTTACGACCAAATTTTCGGGCGATCGGTCCCGGTTCGTTCCCGGCCATCCGGTCATCGCCGTCGGCTTCGCCCTGTTGCTGGTCCTCTCTCTCGCGGCCGTGATTCCGTCCCCGTACACGTACAAGGCCTCCCCGCACGTCAGCGACACGCAGATGAACGGCTACGAGACCGCGTTCGAGAACCAGGACGAGGACATCGGGTTCCTCGGACTGCGGGACGGACCGAATCGGTTCGACGACGCGATCAACGGGAACGCGGAACGAATGCACCGCCATCAGAATCTCGACGAGTCGTCGTTCGGCGACCCGCTCGCGACGCGGTACGACGAGGACAGATATCTCGCGTTGACGCGCGTCGATTACGAACGCGAGGTGAGCGCGTACAACGAACTCCGGTACACCGAAGAGGAACTCGACTCGGTCGCGACGCAGCCCCACGTGAACCGGGTGCAGTCCAACGGCGAGTTCGACCTCTACTACGTCGACACCGACTCGAGCCTCGAGTAAGCTCGAGTACGGCCGTCGCGTCGACTCTCCGATTTGGTGCCCCTTCTCCGACGCTGATCACGGATTCAATCGGCCGCAAAATCCCGCACGGTCGGCGTGAAATCCGGTAGCTGATCAATAACAAGGGCTCGATCCGGCTAGCGTTGTACTGGTTAATGCCGGATCTCGAACGCCAGTCCCGGACGTCCTCGTATCGCATCGGCTGTTCGGATGCCCGCTCGTGGTGGCTCGGCGGCGGACCGACGGTACCAGATTCCTGTCGAGCCCTCCCCCGAATCGAACCGCACAGTGATGCCCTCGAGTCGAGACCGACCGCCGACGGGTCGTAAATCGATGCCCGAAACCGACAAGCTCGTCAGCGGGTTCAAGGCGAATCTGGCCGCCAAGGTCGTCGAAGTCGGCGTCAACGGCCTGCTCGTGCTCCTCTTGACGAACGTCTTCCTGACGACGGAGGAGTACGGCCTGCTGTACCTGGCGATTTCGATCTGCAGCGTGGCGATTTTCTTCAGCCGGATGGGGTTCGCCAAGTCGGCCGCGCGGTACGTCACCGAGTTCCGCGAGACGGATCCGTCGAAGATTCCGTTCATCGTCCGCCGCGCGCTGACGTTCAACGTGATCGCGATCGCGGTCGTCGCGGGGACGGTCCTCGCGTTCCGCGGGCCGATCGCCGCGCAGTTCGGCGAGCCCGACCTGGTCTGGCTGCTCACGATCGGATTCCTCTTTATCGTCGCCCGGACGCTCCACTCGTTCGGGTACTTCCTCTGTCAGGGCTTCAACCGCGTCTCCTGGAGCGCGCTGCTGTTGATCGTCGCGAACCTCGGCATCCTCGCGTCCGTCCTGTCGCTGCTCGCGCTCGGGTTCGGCGTCGCCGGGGCGCTGTTCGGCTACGTCGTCGGCTACGCGCTGAGCGCGACGCTCGGGCTGACCGTCCTCTACCGGTGGGTGTCGGGCGCCGATTGGAACGCGACCGGTGAGACGGCCGCGACCGGGTCGACCGATGGGGAGGGAGCCTCGTCGGCCGGGAGTGACGACGCCGACGAGACCGAGAACCTCACCCGCCGCATCTTCGAGTACAGCCTCCCGCTCACCGTCACCGGCGCCGCGTCGATCCTCTACAAGCGCGTCGACATCGTGCTCGTCGGGGCGATCCTCTCCCCCGTCGCCGTCGGGTACTACACCCTGGCCAAGCAACTGACCGAGTTCGTGACGGCGCCCGCGAGCTCGCTCGGGTTCGCGCTCGCGCCCGCCTACGGCGAATCGAAGTCCAGCGACAACCTCGAGCGGGCCGCCGAGATCTACCATACGACGTTCGAGTACAACCTGCTCTTCTACGTCCCCGCCGCCGCCGGGATCGCCTTGGTTGCGGATCCTGCTGTCCGATACGTCTTCGGCGACGGCTATCTCGGCGCGATTCCGATCGTGCAGGTGCTCGCGGCGTTCGTCGTCCTCCAGTCGATCAACAAGATCACCGACGACGCGCTCGATTTCCTCGGACGCGCCCGCCACAGGGCGCTTTCGAAGGGCGGAACGGCGGCGCTCAACTTCGTTCTCAACCTGGTCCTCCTGCCGACGATCGGCGTCGTCGGCGCGGCGCTGTCGACGGTGATCAGCTACGCGATCATGGTCGGAATCAACATCTACCTCATCCACTCCGAACTGTCCCTCCCGCTCCGGTCGCTCTTCCGGACGGCCCTGACCGTCTGCAGTATCGCAGGCGGCATGTCCCTGATCGTCGTGCTCGGCTTGCCCTACGTCTCGAGCGTCGCCTCCCTGCTCGCGATCGTCCTCCTCGGCGTCGTCAGTTGGCTCGCGCTGGCGGTCACCAGCGGCCTGCTGGATCTGCGCCGGGCCGTCGCGCAACTGAGTTAACGGCGCGACGCCCCTCGCCGTTTCTTCCTGTTTTCCGTTCCGAAGGCACTGGGTCCGCGCCGTCCGTCGCCACTACCGCCAGTGTGCGCTTGAGCAGTGTTGACGCTGCCGTCGCTTCCGCTCGTCGCCGATTTGTCCGCCTGGCGCCTCGAGGCAGCCACTGAACCGCACTTTGTCGCCGATCGTCTGCTCTCCCTCACATTCACATTAGCGAGTTTATTCGTCTTCCCTGATGATTGCTCGATCATGACTGTCCTATTATAAAGACTAATCAGTTGAAGAGATTCTTACTTCGACGGACTGTTCCTGAACCGCAGTGTATGACTACCAACGAGGAGTCTGGCTCGGATTCCGACGAACGAACGCTGGTCGGTCGGCGCTCCTATATGAAAGCGGCCGCGAGTGCGGTGACGCTCGGCGTCGCCGGCGCCGGCTCCGCTGCAGCTGCCGGCGAGGACTACGACGTCATCGAGGTCCCCGCCGGACAAACGCACACGATCTCCCTCGGGAGCGGCGACACGCTCGAGAACACGCTGATCGACATTTCGGCGCGGAACGCGAAATTCCAGATCTCCGCGCGCGGGTCGGGTTGGGAAGTCCGCAACCTCGGGATCCGCGGGAACTGGGACGAGACGACGAAGGCGGAGCCGTTCATCGTCAGCGGCGACGGCGTCATCGACAACTACTACTTCGCGGACGGGGCGACGGGCGACTCCTACCCGAACGGCCCCACGGGCATTTACGTGGCGAACGCCCACAGCGGGACGATCCGGATCAACAACGTCAACATCCAGGACATGCCCGACAACGCGATCTACGGCAGTTCGCCGGGAGACCTCTCCTCCCACCCAAGCGGCGGTGGCGGCGGCGGCGACGTGATCATCACCAACAGCTACGCGGCCGACTGCGTCGCCTCCTCGTTCCGCGTGGGAACCGACGGCAGCCGCGTCGAGAACTGCGTCTCCGTCGGCTCCGACTGCGGCTTCTGGGCGTTCTACAACTCACCGAAAGTCGTCGACTGCGACTTCTCCGACTCGAACCTCGGCGACATCCGCGTCGGCGACGGCCACTGGCGGGACGACGCCAGACCGCGACTCGAGAACGTCCGCTACGAGACGGAACACGTTCACTCGGGCTCGATCGACGGCTCGTCCGCGGGTTCACCGCAGCGCACCTCCCCCGAGGAGGTCGAAGGCGTGCCGCTCTCGGCGGAGGAGGCCGCCTCGGGCGGCGGCAGCGGCGGCGTCAGTCCGTCCCCGCCGAGCAACGGGGACGAACCCGACGAGGACGGCGAGGACGACGAGGAACTCGAGGGCCACCTGCTCGCGTTCGTCACCGACCCCAGCGCGCGGAACGCGGAGTACGAGTTCACGGCCGAGGGGGCCGTCGAACTCGCCGAGGCCGACTACGAGAGCCCGTCCGGTCGCTCCATCGGCGCCAACGGTAACGACTCCGTCGAGGAGTCGGACGGCACGGCCCGCGTGAGCGGACTCACCGGCGGCGGCTACGGTGACGCCTTCCGCGTCGCCGGTCCCGTGACGTCGATCGACATCGACCAGCCCGACGTGATGTGGGTGGAACTCGACGGCGAGGAGATGTCCGTCGAGGAGGTCATCGAAGCCACGTCCGATGACGACAGCGACAACGGCGACGAAGACGAGAGCGAGGAAAGCGACCACCTGCTCGCGTTCGTGACCGACGCCGACGCCAGGTACGCCGAGTACGAGTTCACGGCCGAGGGGGCCGTCGAACTGGCCGAGGCCGACTACGAGAGCCCCTCCGGCGGGAGTATCGGCGGCAACGGCAACGACACGATCGAAGAGTCGGACGGCACGTACCGCGTCAGCGGACTTACCGGCGGCGGCTACGGCGACGCCTTCCGCGTCTCGGGTCCTGTCACGTCGATCGACATCGACCAGCCCGACGTGATGTGGGTCGAACTCGACGGCGAGGAGCTGTCCGTCGAGGAGGTCATCGATGCAACCTCCGGTGACGACGGCGACGAAGACGACGAGAACGACGAGAACGACGAAAACGAGGACGACTCCGAGGATCAGCCGTCGAACGCGCTCGTCATCGACGCAACCGAGACCGGTGAATCGGCCCGGTATCGGTTCGAGGTCTCCGGATCGGTCGAGAAGGCGAGCTACCAGGACGCGACGATCGACGACGGCGACAGCGTCGACAGCACCGCGGTCGAGGGTTCCGTCGACGGCTCGAAGGACGCCTACTGGTTCAGCGGCAACATCACGGACTTCTGGCTGAACGGGGACGCGCTCGTCGACGTCGAGTACGACGCTCGATAACGCCGCGGTTCGAAAATCGACCCGTTCGTTCGCTTCGTTTTCGGCGGGGAGACTGAATGCGACTACTCGAGGCTCACTTCAGCGAGCCGCTCACGGTGCTGTAGACGGACTTCGCGAGCGTCATCTCGAGCCCCTCCGATTCGACCGCGTAGTAGGGCCGGAGTTCGCCGTTGAACTTCCCCTTGTACTCGCAGAGCCGTTCGGTGTTCGCGCCGACCAGATCGTACCCCGTCACCGACTCGAGTTCCGGATCGGTGACGATGTCCTCGAGGATGACCCGGTGGAGGAGGTTGTTGACGCTGACGTGCTCGTAGGACGCGACGACGCCGCCCTGCCAGTAGTAGGCCAGATCGTTCGAGAACAGCGTGATGATGCCGCTCTTGTACTCGCCGTCCGGCGTCCGGGCGACGTAGACCCGCCAGCGGTCGTCGTCGAGCGACGAGAGCAGATCGCGGAGGAAGGGTTCGGTCATCGGCGCGGTGTCGTCGTACTCTTCGTACTGGACGACGACGTCCTCGTAGATCCGCATCGCCGAATCGATCCCCTCCTGCTCGATCGTCAGGTCGAGATCGTCGTAGCGGCGCATCTCGTTGCGGAGGCTCTTGCTGAACCCCGACATCGCGTCCTCGACGTCCGAACAGCCCTCGAGGTCGACGACGTAGGTGAACTTCGGCTCCGTGGTGAAGCCGTTCCAGTTGTAGGGACGGGGATCGTCGTAGCCGACCGGGCAGGTCATCCGGAACAGCGTCGAGCGCTTGTCGGTCTCGAGGTCGGCGGCGACGGCCTCGGCGAGTTCGCTGTTGATCCGTTCCCACTTGCGGCGCTTCGGGCTGTTCGGGTTGATGATCGGCCCCAAGCGGGGGACCCCAAGCGAGACGGGCGGCGAGAAGACGGTGCGGCCGACGGACTTCTCGTCGACGAAGACGGGGAGAAGGCCGACCGCCTGCTGTCCCTTGAACGCGCCGTAGAGGCGCATCTCGGCGTCGGTGTGGGCGTCGAGCACGGTCAGCGCGTCGGGGTCGTGGAACACCTCGAACCCGGACCGGGGCAGCGCCTCGCCCCACTCGGCGAGCGTCAGTCGTTCGATGTCCATGTGTGTCTGCCTGCGACGACTATTCGTTTTGTTATCACGCTGCTACCGGACGGTAACGGCCGCGGAACTGTCTCTAAGGGACGCGCGAACCGAGCGACGGCGAGTGCCGATCGATCGGGTAGGAATTCGAGGACTCGAGTTCGGAAACGGAAGTGAGCACGCGACGGCGGCCGAACCGAGCGGAACGGCGCTACGGAGAGCACGCAGGCGCTAGCCCGCGAGCGTCGAGAGGATCCGCCGCCAGTCCTCGCTCGCCTCGTCCATCTCGAACTCGTCGCGGACCGCCGGCGCGGCGTCCGCGAGGTCCGCCCGGTAGCCCGGATCGTCGAGACACCGGGCCATCGCCCTGGCGAACGCCGCCGGCGTCCGGTCGGGAACGACGATCCCGTTCTCGCCATCGGTGACGACGTCCGGAACCGAGCCGACTCGCGGAACGATCGGCGCGAGGCCCGACGCCATCGCCTCGAGCATCGCCAGCGGCAGCGCGTCGCGCCGCGAGGTGAGCACGAAGGCGTCC
The DNA here is from genome assembly GCF_000217715.1 of Halopiger xanaduensis SH-6. GTDB lineage: Archaea > Halobacteriota > Halobacteria > Halobacteriales > Natrialbaceae > Halopiger > Halopiger xanaduensis. Next base: position 2,331,890 of record NC_015666.1, on the reverse strand, counting down.
GAGCGCCGGTAGTACGACAGCGGGTCGTCGACCCAGCCCGGCAGATCGATGCGGTCCTCGAGGCCACGTGCGGCGATTTCGTCGATGACCGCCGTTCGATCGGAGCCAGTGCCGACCATCGCCGCCTGAAAGTCGCGGCCGTCGGCCTCGAGTTGGGCGAGCGCCCTCACGAACAGGATGGGGTCTTTCTCCGCGCTGAAGCGGCCGAGCCAGACGAAGTCGTACTCGGCGTCGATGTCCGCCGGAATCGGGTGGTAGGTGTCGACGTCGATCGCGTTCGTCAGGATCTCGATGCGCTCCTCGGGGACGCCCATTCGGACGAGTTCACGGGCGTGGGCGGAGCCGGGGACCGAGATCGCGTCGAACTGCCTGAACGCCCAGCGCGGTCCGGCGCCGTACCACTGCCGAGCGTGGTGGTCGAGGTCGATGCCGATGATTCCCAGGTGCGCCGGATAGCCGTAGACGGCCTTCAGCGCGAGCGCGTAGAGCCCGTACGGCAGCAGCGAGATCGACGCGACGGCGTCGTACTCGTTGCGGTACCCCTCGTAGAGGGCCACGAAGAACAGCAGGAGGACCCGCAGGAGTCGCGGCCCGATCTCCGGCACCTGCACGTACTCGGCGTCGTCGATCGCGCGCTCGGGCTCGAGACAGACGAGCGTCGTCTCGCCGGCGACGTCCGCGAGCGGGCCGTAGTGGCGCTCGTTCTTGTGCGAGAGCCCGGTGATCACGAGCACGCGAGCGTCGTCGTGTTCGTCTTCGTCGGCCTCGTCCGGGATCGGACGTCGCCAGCGTGCTCTGGAATCGGCCGGCGACGACGTCTCGCCGCGACCAGCGGTCGAGTCGGCACCCCCGTCCGCGTCGGTCGGTCCAGCGCCGTCGCTCGAGGCCGGCGCGTCCGTTCCAGCCGTCCGTTCGGCAGTCGTTTCGCTCATATTTCCAGGGGTTCGGCGCGGTCCTCGGCCTCGGTGTCGGCGTCAGCGTCGTCCTCGAGACACGCCAGCAGGAACTCCGAGGTCGCGTAGGACATCCAGCCCTGACACCACCGCATCAGCGTCACGCGCTTGGTGTGGTGCCGGTACTTGCGGTAGTAGAACCGCCCTTCCTCGCCCTCGACCTGCATGTTCGCGAGCACCCAGCGGAGAATCCGCTCGGCGAACTCGAGGTCGCCCTCGCGGGTGAAGACCAGAATGCCCTGCGTACTGGCGTGGATGTCGCGGGGGTAGGCGCTCTCCTCGTCGAAGTTCGGCGCGCCGTCGAGTTCGAACAGTTCCTCGCGGTAGAACTCTACTGCGTCCTCGAGGGTGTCGGCGTACCGGCCCTCGTCGACGACCTCGCGGTAGCGCTGGAAGGATTCGATGACGAACCCGTTGTGGTGGTTGTCCATCGAGAGGTGCGACGCGTCCGCCGGGAGCCGGTAGGGCCAGCCGCCGCGGTCGGTCTGGTTGGCCGCGATGTGGTCGAAAATTTTCGTCGCACGCTCGCGGAGTTCCTCGTCGCCGAAGTACTCGTAGAGGTCGACGAGCATCTGCGCGCCGAGCGCGGCCGCGTTGATCGTGTAGGAGTCCTCCGGGTGGTTGAGGTGGTAGTCGATCTTCGCGCCCTCCTCGACCTCGCGGTAGTTCAGGTCCTCGACCATGAAGTCGACCGCCGTCCGCGCGATCTCGGCGTACTCCTCTCGCCCCTCGTGTTCGGCGACCCGCAGGAGCGCCTTGACCGCGCACGAGGTCGAAACGATGTCGGGATCGCTCGGCACGCCCTTCGTGTGGAGGTGCTGGATCTCGTGTCGATGCCCGCCGCAGAAGCCGCTGTAGCCGGAGAGGCTCTCCTCGAGGAGCCACTCGGCCAGCCGCTCGGCCTCGCCGAGCGGGTCGAAGCCGGGGTCGGTGCGCTGGCCCCGCGCCTGCAGGAGGTCGTAGTAGTTCAGATTCGCGATCGAAAACAGCGCCGCCCCCATGTAGTTGCGCCGCTGTTCGACGCGAAAGAGCGGCCTGACGTCGATCGGCGCGCGCTTGACGGTCTCCTGAACGACCAGATTGAGAAACCGGTTCTCGACGGGCAGCGCCTGCAGGAGTTGGCTGCTCATCCCGTCGCCGTAATCCGGCCCGATGTAGTCCCGCCGGCGCGCGTACGCGAGCATCGAATCGAGCGCGGAGACGTACCGATCGACGTCCCGAACGCGCGATCCCGTCTCTGCCCGATCGTCCGGCACGTGAAGTCCTTGCGACTGCATTGACGGGATCCTCGCCGAGTCGTCCTATTATTATACGGCTGTTACCGCCCCGGTTCGCGGCCAAGGGTCCGACTGCTGACCTTCCCGCTTCGCGTTACAGTCGGTACGAGCTAGATAACAAACCCCGTCGACGGGGCACCGTTCACGATACGGTGCCTTCCAGCATGAAGTACCTGTTTTTCACGAACACCCCGGCACACGTCCATCTGTACAAACACGCCGTCCGGCGGCTGCGCGACCGCGGCCACGAGGTGCTCGTGCTCGCTCGCGACTACACCTGCACGGTCGATCTCCTCGAGTGGTACGAGCTCCCGTACGCGGTGTACGGGGCCTGCGACACCTCGAAGGGGTCGCTCTTGAGCCGCCTGCCGGCCCACTACGCGCGCGCGATCACGCAGGCGCGGCGCTTCGATCCCGATCTCGTCTTCGGCATGGGCGGCTACGCGGCCCACACCGGCGCCGTCCTGCGGACGCCGACGGTCCTGCTCATCGACTCGGAGCCGGCGTCGTTCGACCACACGATCTCGACGCCGTTCGCCCGCGCCGTCCTCACGCCCGACACCTTCCGGAAGAATCTGGGTCGGAACCACTACGTCTTCCCCGGCTTCAAGGAGTGTGCGTACCTCCACCCCGAAATCTACGAGCCGAACCCGTCGATCCGCGACCGCCTCGAGCTCGGGGCCGACGAACCCTACGTCATCCTCCGGCTCAACGCCTTCGGCTCGCAACACGACGTCGGCAAGCGGGGGCTCACGGCCGACGATCGCCGCCGGATCGTCGAGCGCCTCGGCGAGGATGCGACGGTGCTCGTCTCCGACGAGAGCGGCGAGGCCGACCTCGAGGGGCTGCCGGCGCGGCCGTTCGATCTCCACCCCGCGCTGATGCACGACGCCCTCGCCGAAGCCGAATTGTTGGTCGCCGACACCCAGACGATGGTCACCGAGGCTGCACTGCTGGGCACGCCGGCGATCCGCTCGAACTCCTTCGTCGGCGACGACGACATGGGCAACTTCGTCGCGCTCGAGGAGCAGGGCCTGATTCACAACGTGGCCTCGGCCGACGCGATCGTCGACCGCGCGGTGCCGCTGCTCCGGTCCGACGACGTCGACGAGAAGTGGCAGCGCCGGCGCAACGCCTTCCTCGCGGACACGGTGAACCTCACCGAACTGATCGTCGACGTGGCGACCGCACGCGGCCGCGTCGACGGGCTCGACGCCCTCGCCCAGTTCGGCCAGCGACAGCCGGCCGAACTCGAGCGCTCGGTCGGCGTCGGCGGCGACTGAGACGGCTCGTCTTGCTGTTCGACTCGCTCGACTCGAGACGGTGCGATCTCGCGGTTCCCTCGAGCGTCGAGCCGATTCCGTCGATCGGCTATTTCGGGGCGCTATCGGCGGTTCGGTCCCCGCTGCAAGCTATCGAGCGCACGTCCTATTATACGGCTGTGAGACCTCCGTTCGCTCGAGAGATGACCGTCGAACCGTCCTCCCCCCACGGGTCGCTAGCACGTCCGATCGACGATGGATGACGGGAACTCGATCCGGGACTGGTTCCTGTTCAGCGCGAACCGGTTGACCGTTACGGGGGTCCTGACCGTCGCCTGTTTCGGTCTCCTGACGGTCTTCAGCGCGCTCGATATCCCCCTCGAGTCGATACTGGCCGACGGAGACACGATCGAGACCCTGTTTCAGACCCTCGTCGGCGTTCTCATCACCGGAATGACGCTCGTCGTCTCGATCAACCAGCTCGTCCTCTCCGAGGAGTTCGGGTCGCTCGGCCGACAGCGCGAGCGGATGGACAAATCGATGGCGTTCAGGAAGGACTCCGAGCGGGAGTTTCAGTGGACCGGCCCCCCGGAGCCCGAGCGGTTCCTGAGCACGCTCATCAACACGAGCGTCGATCGGGCCAGGGCGGTTCGGGAGGCCGTAGACGGGAACGACGATCGACTTCTTCGGGAACGGGTCGATCAGCTCGTCGACCGGATCGCCGCGAGCGCCGACGAGATCACCGACGAGTTAGAAGACGCCCCCTTCGGGGAGTTCACGATCATGCGGGCCGCCCTCTCGTACAACTACTCGTGGAAGATCTACCTCGTGCGCCGACTGTACTGGGAACACCAGGAGAGCATCGACGACGAGACGCGGGCGGCGATCGACGACCTGGTCGACATCTTACAGCTGTTCGGGCCGGCGGAGGAGTTCTTCAAGGCCCACTACCTCCAGTGGGAGCTGGTCAACCTCTCCCGACGGATTCTCGTCACGGGTATTCCGGCGCTCATCCTCTCGATCTACGCCGCGCTCTACTTGAAACCCGAGATCGTGTCGGGGACGGTACTCGGCGTTCCCGCCATCGTCTGGCTCATCAACGGCGGCGTAACGATCGCGTTGATCCCGTTTTTCATCTTCACGGCGTACGTCCTTCGGACGGCCTCGATCGCGAAGGAATCGGGAGCGATCGGCCCGTTCGTCCTCCACGAGTCGGAGCGAGCGCCCCTCATCGACTGGGGGGAATAAGACGTCGCTCCGCGGCGCTTCGCGCTCGAGACCGCGAGCGCGGCCGTCCGCAGCGGCCGATCGACGTCACCGATCGCGTTCGCGCCCTCGACCTCGAGTGGCCCACAGCGCGGTCAGCGCCGCGAGGGCGCCGAGGGTCGCGCCGATCTCGAAGCCGGGCATCGAACTCGAGTCGCCGGTATCCGGGTCCGTCCGCGATTCCGCGACCGTCACCGCCTCGAGCGACGCGACTTCCGCGGTGTACCGGTACTCGGTCGCCGATTCCTCGGCCACGGTCGTCTCGACCTGCGTCCACTCGCCGCTCTCGTTGTCGGCCTCGTAGAGCGCAACATCGTCGGGCTCGAGGCCGCGTTCCTCGAGCAGGGCGGCGTTGACGCTGAACGTGACGGTCGCCGAGGCGTCCACGCTCGAGTCGCCGTCCATCGTCAGGTGCGACAGCGAGTCGACCCCCTCGGGCGACGCGAGTAGCCCCTCGGGCCGCTCGTTCGCGAACGTCACGGACCCGGCGTCGTCGAGGCCGGAGACGGCGACGCGCTCGAACGTGACGTTCTCGTTCGTCCCGCTGGTCGGCTGCAGGGCGACCTGATCGTCCGCCGTCGCGCCGTCGATCGTCGCGGCGATGCCGCCGTCGGTGCGCTCGTACGTGACGGAGGGGTCGTCGCAGGTGCCGGTTCGGATCGTCACCGGCTCCTCGAGCGAGAGCGACGACCGCTCGGGGTCGTCGGCGTCGCCGGAGAGAACCTCCCAGTCCTCGACCGTCCCGTTCCCGTAGAAGTCCGGGTCGTAGAGGCTCTCGTTCTCGTAGAACGGCGATTCCTCGTTGAACGCCGGCTGCACCGTCAGGGCGAACTCGCCGTTGAGCCCGCCCCGGATCGCGCCGCCGTCGGTGCGGGACTCGCTCCAGATCCAGTCCGCGCCGATCCAGCCGTCGCCGCGGTGCCACTGGGCCATGTTCGACTCGCCGTCGTACAGGTCGTCCTGGACGACCCACTCGGTCTCGTTTGGCACGCCGACGATGTCGAACGAGGCGACGCCGCCGGCCGTCTCGCCCTCGAGGCGGCCGTGAACGGCGACGAGACTCACGCCGTCGGTCCCGCGGTGGAGGAAGAGGGCGCTCGTGTTCTCCTCCTGCAGATGGGTCGTTCCGTACGAACTGTAAAGTCGATCGACGCCTTCGGGGTGTGTTTCGTGGTTCCGGTAGTCGTAGAACGCCCCGACCGTGCCGTTGGTCGAGAGCGGCTGAATCTGTCGGCACATATCACCCTGCTCGACGACGTAGGAGTCGGCCGACTGCATCTGCGCGTTCACCGCCGGCCCTTCTTGGGGCGTCGCAGGCGACTGCGCCGCCGCGACCCCGACGCTGCTGCAGACCAGCAGGACGGTCATCAGGAGGGCGGCGACCGACCGAGCGCGCGGCGTCATGGTTCACCCCGCACGGTCGACGGCTGCGCTGCCTCCGCCGGCTCGTCCTCGAGGCCGGGTTCGGTTTCGACGTCGGACGGTTCGACGCCCGCCGTCGCGGTCGCGTCGTCACCAGTCGCCGTCGTCCGCCCGTCCTCGAGCGCGTCGCAGAACGCGCCGGGCGAGCCGACCCACCCGCCCAGATCCAGCGCCCGCTCGACGACCCAGCGGTAGAGCTCCCGGTGGCCCGGGAACTCCCGCTCGTTGAAGAAGCGCGGGTGCCAGAGAACCGTCATCGTGGCGCCGTGGTTCGCCGCCTCGAGCAGCAGTCGCTCGCAGGTCCGGCGCGCGGCGTCGGGGTTCGCCGCGGGATCCGGCAGCGCCTGGTCCATGATCGTCAGCGGGAAGACGAGGAACTCGTCGTCGAAGGGCCGCAGCGGGTGGTACCCCTCGTGGAAGCCACACTCCGTCGGCGAACCGAGGCTCGCGTCGTACTGCAGCCCCATCTCGCGGTGATACTCCCACGTCTCGGGCACCGTCAGCCGCAGGTGGTGCTGGCGGCCGCCGGCGATCGGCCCGCCGAGAACGCTCTCGAGCGTCGCTTTCTCCTCGCGCAGCCGCTCCGGGTCGTCCGCGGAGTGGTACGAGCCGTGCATGCCGACCTCCCAGCCGCCGTCGTCGAGCGCGCGAATCACGTCGACGATCTCGTCGGCGGTGACGTCGTACCGTCCCAGGTGCTGCACCCAGTTGGCCGGCGAGAGCCACTCCCGCGCGGGCCGGTCGGCCAGCAGGTGCTGCTCGTTCAGGAAGTAGAAGGCCGACCGCACGCCCAGCTCGGCCTCGAGGCGCATGATCTCCTCGAACTGCCAGTAGGGGTTCGACCCCGAGAGGGCGGTTCCGAGGTGGTAGCCCGGTCGCTCCTGGGTCGCGTAGTACAGCGATCGGACCCCCTTGTACGGCCGGTCGACGTCGTGGGTCAGACAGAGGGCGAACTCGGCGTCGCGGGGGACCTCCTCGACGCGCGTGCTCCGCTGGACCGGGTCCTCGACCGCGCCGGTCCCGTCTCGGCTCCCGGCAGCCGTCGGCCGGGAGCGCCGCTCCGTTCGGTTCGCGTCGGTCATCCGTCTATCAACCGGGTCGCCCCGGTCGCTCCGTCGGTCGCGTCGTCGGCGGTGACGGTACCGTCGCTCGAGGGCGGTCGCTGCGGGTCCGCCGGTCGCCGTCCCCGTCGACGTCTCGAACGGCTACAGCGGGGACGGGATCGCAGCGGCGCCCTCCGGTCGCGGCTCGAGGGACGATATCGCCGGATCGTATCGCTCATTCCACTGTCACTCTCACCGGCACCGATACGATAGTAAATGACGACATTACGGATTTATTCGAAGTCCGTAACGGCGACTGATACCGATCGGCGCAACTGGAACTCGAACGACGATCGCGACCCAAAATGGCGACCGGCCGATCGCCTACTCCCGATTGCCGGGACCGGCCTTCGAGCGGTCGTTCCGCCCGCCGAGTCCGAGGACCAGGCGTTTCACACCCGCAAGACACTCCCGGAGGACGGGCGCACCGTCGGCCAGCCAGACGAGCACCGCGCCGACTGCGAGCGCGATCTGGACCGTTCGATACGTCGAGAGATCACCGGCTACCAACTCGTCGCGATACCGGGCGAAGAACTCGAAGAACTGGTCGAAAAGCCCCTGCGCTCGACTCCGCGTCGGCACCGTCGCGACGGGCCAGAGGACGATCTCGGGGTATACGACGCCACCGCGGAGGTACCCGTCGAGAATGTCCGAAGGGAGGTGCAGGAGGTAGCCGATCGCGAACGCGACGCCCGCTCGCGTCCGTCCGAGCGAGCGTGTAAGGAGCCCGGCCGCGATCCCGAGCGGCACCGCGAAGAAAATCGAGTGCCCGAGCGCGTATCCCGTCTCGAACACCTCGAGTTCCCAGGCCAGCGGTTTGTCGACGACGTCGGGAAGCACCGACGCGACCACGGCCGCCAGCGCTTCGGGCCCGTCCGGCGACTCCCGGTAGTAGAGGCGACTCACGAGCGAGTAGACGAGGTAGCCGACGATCGCGTGCTCCCATGGCCACATCAGGGTACGACAGCCGCCCGACCGGGTTAGTTATGGGCGTGATATCCGCCGCCCGGTCGCGATCCGCGGCGGTTACGAGGCCCGATTGCCACTTCCGTCCGTCGTGATCGGCCGTCGGTAACGACCGCATACCGCCTCGAGTTCACCGGTCCGTCTTGCCGGGAAACCCCCGCCGGCCCCGAAACGGTCCGTGTTTTCTGGGTCAGAAAAACCGGACTGCTTTTCATATCAGTACCAGAACGATTCAGCTACCAGTGAGTGAGGAGACTGACCTGTCGACGGTGCTCGCAGTCCTCGACGACGAGTACGCGCGGGAGATCCTCACCCATACGAGCGTCGAACCCATGTCTGCCAGTACTTTGAGCGACCGGTGTGATGCGTCCTTGCCGACGATATATCGTCGGCTCGATCGCCTCGAAGCGTGTCGCCTCGTCACCGAAGAGACGGAGCTCGCACCCGACGGGAACCACTACAGCGTCTACAGCGCGAACCTCGATCACCTGGAACTCTCGCTGGAAGACGGGACGTTCGACCTCGAGGTATCGTATCGCGACGAAGACGTCGCGGACAAGTTCACGCGAATGTGGGAGGGGATGCGATGAGCGCCCCCGTCCGGCTCGACGAGGCGACGCTGTTCGAACTCCTGACCGTCGCGAGCCTCTTTCTCGTCGCCATCTTCGGGACGCTCATCGCCTACCAGGCCTACCGGGGTTACCGTCGCAACGACGCGCCCTCGATGCTCTACCTCGCCGGCGGCTTGTTGTTGCTGACGCTCTGTCCGTTCCTCGTGAACGTCGTGATTACGACCGTGACCGACCTCGAGCAGATCGTGACGGCCTTCCTCGAGAACGTGAGCCGGCTCTTCGGGCTGCTCGCGATTATGTACTCGCTGTACGGCCAGCATTGAGATCGACGACACGTTGAGACCGGCCGGAGAACACGAACGAACCGGACGTGTTCGCGCGAGCGATCACGACCGTGAGGGCCGAAGCGAACGCGGACTGGATGCGGACGAAGGGGGAGGACCGCTTCGAGGGTGGCAGGCGGATCGAACGACCCAACGCGAGCCGCGGGAAACGGCGGTGGAGAGGGGAGGGCGAGTGTCGTTCGATCCGGGATCGGGCAGTGGGGATCGGCGGGACGCGATCGGACCGATCACGTCCCCACGCACTCCTTTCGACGCTACCGTATTAGTGGTGCAAGCGCGTTTTCTCGGTCGGAAAACGCCCCGCCGCCGGACGTTTTCGGCGCCGCGTTCTTGGTACTGGGCTTCCTGCAGCCGATATGCAGTATCTGGTCGGCACCGACTCCGTACACACGACCGCGGCGATCTGTGACTACCTGGACGGTCGAGCGACGAGCGACGACTCGGTGACGGTCGTCGCCGCCGTCGACGACGAGACGGCCCGACAGGACGCCCGAGAGGCGCTCAACGTCGCCCCGGTTCGCCTCGCAACCGTCGGTACCGTCGAAACGGACGTCCGAGACGGCGATCCCGCCTCGGTCCTCCCCGACGTTGCCGACGAAATCGACGCCGACGAACTCGTCGTCGGCGCCCGCAGCGGCAATCCGGACGCGACCGCGGCCCTCGGGTCGACGGCGCAGGCCGTCCTCGAGGCGGCGACGCGTCCGGTCGTGGTCGTTCCGGTCCCGGAGCTCTAACCGCGCGAGCGGGACGACTCAACTCGCGTCGGGGAACGGATCCTCGAGCTCGCCGGCGTCCGCGTACTCGTCGCGGACGGCCTCGACGTGATTCTCGAGGTCGGGATTCGAGGCGGCGACGTCGCCGGTACCCGGAACCGACGGTCCCGGGGTCGTGAATCCCTCGACGCCGGTGACGACCGGACCGGAGGCGAACGTCTGCTCGGGGAACGCCTCGGCGACGGTGACGGTCCGTTCGCCGTCGACGCCGCCGATCGGCTCCGTTATCGTCCCGACGCGGCCCGACTCGTCCCACCAGAACAGCGAGAGGATGGTCTCCTCGAGGTCGCCGACGATCCGCACCGTTTCGCGGTCGAGAAATTCGATCGTCGCCGTCTCGTCGGTGCCGGACTGCTCGCTGCCGCCGTCAGTTCGGAGCGTCGAATCCGGCGATCGATTGCGTACCGTTGCTCGTTCCCGCCGTCGCCGATTCGCGCCGTCCGCGAGTCTCGCCGCTCGGACGCTGCGAACCGTGCGACCGAGGACCCGACGCTCGAGTCGAGCCGTTCGCGATCGAATCGCGCGACCCGCCGTCGAACTTCGATTCCAGTGAACCGTAGCCATCGTCCCCGTGTTTCCCGACTCCCCGTATCAATCATTTTCCGGCGTTCGATTACTGTAACCAACGGTGATACGTCGGACGGCTCGCTCGTGGCGAACCTCGCCGAAGGACCCGTAATTAAGACTCACCGGGCCGAACAGTGTCTCGAATGACCGGCACCCACCGCCGATTTAACGCCGAGACGCGGGTGCTCCACCAGCGAGCGGTTCGCACGCCGCTCCCCGACCTCGAGGCCGAGCGCGCGTTCCACGAGCACATGACGGCCGTGGCCGATGCGCGCGAGCAGCGCGCGGACTTGCTCGCCGATCCCGACGTGCCGTTGCTCGACGCCCACGAGACCGAGTTCGAGCGGCTGGCCGACACGTTCGAGCGTCGCTGTCGCCGCATCGCGGGCGAGAACTACGAGGCGGTCGCGATGGCGTACTACCGCGGCGACCGCGACGATCGGATCGGACGGCTCACCGCGTACTACGTCGAGGGGCTCTGGCGGATCCAGCAGCGAACGACCGTCTCGGAGCTTACCTTCTTCCCGCTCATTCTGCGCTACCCCGATAGCTTCACGGTGAACATTCGGTTCGCCAGCGGCTACACGACCCCCGAGTCGGTCCGCTACGAATCGCCGCACCACCTCACCGAAGATCTGTGCGACGAGCACGCCGAGGCGTTCTACGCGGACAGTCAGCACTCGCAGCGACGGGCGGCCGAGTACATCAGGGAGACCGCCAAGCGCATTCGGGAGGCGTTTCCGAACCCGGACGAGACGTCGTTCGAGGAGCGCAAGTACGGCGGTATCGTCGGGGCGGGCGGCCACCGCGGCACGACGTTCACGTCGATGCTCGAGCGCGTCGACCCGGATCGAGACCGGTTCGCGGACGAGGTGACCGAGTCGACGCTCGTCGAAGCGGGGACGGAAGCACGACGAACGGAACGAGAGTACCTCCCCGCCGACGAAGTGATCATCTGAGCCGCGCACGACCAGCGCGGCCCTCGCGGACCGAACAGCTATAGGCCGACTGCGCGTACATGTTGTATGCTACCAAATACCACATCCGGGCCGCTCGAGGACGTCGAATTCCTCGTCCGATCGGAACACCGCGTCGCCGTACTCGACGCGCTCGCCGAGCGGCCGCGGACGCGCGCCGACCTTCGGGCGCGGACCGGAGCGTCGGCGTCCACGATCAGCCGGATTCTGCGCGCCTTCGAGGAGCGCAACTGGATCAACAGAGCCGGCGATCGGTACGAGGCGACGCCGCTCGGCGCGTTCGTCGCGACGGGGTTACGGGACCTGCTCGACCGGTTCGCTACCGAGCGGCAGTTCCGGGATATCTGGCGGTGGCTCCCGTCGGCGGACCACGGGTTCACCGTCGAGATGGTCCGCGACGCGGTCGTGACGGTCGCCGACGTCGACGCGCCGTACCGGCCGGTGAACCGATTCGCGTCGCTGCTGCGCTCGACGACTCGGTTTCGGTTCGTCGGCCCCGACGTCGGGTTGCTCGAGCCCTGCAGGGACGACCTTCGACGGCGGATCCTCGACGGCATGGAGGCGGAGATCATCGACCCGCCGAGCGCCGCCGGATACGTCCGCTCGACCTACCGGGACCACTGCGCCGCACCCCTCGAGAGCGGCAATCTCACGGTTCGATTGCACGACGACGTGCCGCCGTACGGGGTGAGCATCTTCGACGACCGGATCGCGATCAGTTGCTGCGATCGGACCACCGGAACGGTTCGCGTCCTGGTCGATACCGATTCGCCGGCGGCGCGCGAGTGGGCGGAATCGACGTTCGAAGCCTACCGTCAAGAGGCGCGGCCGCTCGCCCTCGAGCCGACTGCGGGGTGATGGTGATACTGTAACCGTCGTTACCGAGTGGTCGGCTCGTTTCGAGCGACGAGGGTTCGGTCCGTCTCGAGCGTTGCAGCCCGTGACGAGCGGTCATCGGCTGCAACGGGCCCGCCCGGTGCACGACCGTCACGAGGTGCCTCCATGCGTCGGCGGCGCGTAGCGTCTCTTGGCGGAGGCGTCCGAACGATGACTACCGAACAACAGCGAGACGAGGGGAGAACAGCCGTGCAGGTAGCGTGCGACACCGAAGTGTCGGGGTGCGTCTTCCTCATGCGAACCGAGGCGGACGACAAGGACCGACTGCTGGAGATCACGCGCGACCACGTCAGCGAACAGCACGGAAAGGAGTACTCGCTCGAGGAGATCGAGGAGCAACACATGACCGACGTCGAGGTCTGAATCGACGCAAACTGAACGCGACCAATTATGAGCACAGAGCAAGCAACCATCGACCGCCGCGAGACTGACTACGAGCCCGGACGCGGGGTGCGAACGGGAGCGCTCCTGATGGCGCTCGCGGGCGTCGCCTTCGTCGGCTACGGCGTCGTCTTCCTGGCCCGAACCTTCTTCGGGAGCGGCTTCGAGCTCGGCGTCGCGACGCTCAACGGGGTCACGCCGGCGGACCTCGACGCGATCGATCCGGCGATCATGCACTACATCAACCACCTCCACGTCGCCACTGCAGCGTTCATCATCGCGACGGGAATCGCGGTGACCGCGCTGGCGTGGTACGGGGTTCGCAGCGGCCTGCTGTGGGCGTGGGCTGCGGCCGTCGTCACCGCCGTCGTCGGCCTGGCGATCGCGCTGCCGATGCACTACATGGACCTGTTCGCGCACAACTGGGCGACGCACCTCGGCCCGATCTACCTCGCGACGATCGTGTTCGTGATCGGCGCCGGCGTGGCGTACCTGGGGCTGCGGTCCGATCCGCAGGCGGTGGACTCGAGCGAGAAGACGTCCAAGCGGGCGTGAAGACGTCGCGACGGCACTCACGACCGTCCGACTATTTCGCGCGGTGACTGCAGCTGCTCGTCGGCCCCAATCCGAACTTATCAGAGCGGCACCGGTACGAGAACCGCTGCTCGGGCTCGAGTCGATCCCGTCGCGCGGCAAGCCTCGAGGCTCGAGGTCGGCGCCGGCCGAACCGTCGAAGACGGCAAGAATCTATTTACCGGTCCACTCGCCAAATCCGCCATGGATCGGCGATCGCGGCGAAGCGTGCTCGAAGTCACCGCGACGGGGCTCGCTGCGGGACTCGCAGGTTGTGCGAGCCTCGACGACGCGACGGGCGACTCGACCGACACGACGGGCGACTCGATCGACGAGCCGACGGAGCCGGATTCGAACCGATCGAACACGGCCACCGGGTTCTCGACGGACGTCTTCGAGCGCGCGGAAACGACGGCGAAAGCCGCCCGCGATGCCGTCGTGATCGTCCGCGGATCGAACGGCTCCACCGGAACCGGCTGGGTCCTCGATGCGGCGCAGGGCTACATCGTGACGAACTCGCACGTCGTCATCGACGGGCGGTCGTTCACGATCGAAACGTTCGACGGAGAAACCGCCGGTGCGACGCGCGTGGGGTATCACCAGGATATGATTCCGGACGTCGCGCTGGTCCAGACCGATTCGAACGGACTCTCGGGGCTTTCGACCGGCGACGAGTCGGCGCTCAGCGACGGCGATCCGCTGGTGACGATCGGCCACCCCGGGCGGTACGGCGACTGGATAATGTCGATCGGACGCTACGAAGACCACCCGGCGGCCAGCGAGTGGCTGCTCTCGACGGTTCCGACGTCGCAGGGAAACAGCGGCGGCCCGTTACTGACGCTCGAGGGCGACGTCGTCGGCGTAGTCAGCGGAACGACGACGGGGCCGGACGACGGGAAGGACTATTCGAAATCCGACGACTTGTACGCGGAGTTTCCGGAACTCGAGGAACTCACGACGAGCACCCCGATTAGTACGTTGCTGGAATCGGTCGAGACGTGGACGTAGGTGCCGAAACCAGGGCCGAACTTCCCGCGACGCGGCTTCCGGGTTCCGTATTCTCGTCGCTTCTTTAACCGATCTGTCTACCGGCGACGAGCACGATCTATACGCCATACTTTTTGAGCATGCATGTAGTGCTGTGTACTACGATGGCGACGAAAACGATTTCACTCGACGAAGAAGCCTACGAGCGGTTGAAGGCTCGGAAGAAAGAAGGGGAGAGCTTCAGTGAAACCGTCAAACGACTCGCAGGAGAACGGTCGTGGAATGAAGTCGCAGGTATCCTCTCCGAGGAGGAGGCTTCGGACCTCGAAAGCGCTATCGAGGAGGGGCGAACTCGCTCGAGAGAACGGAGCGACCGCCTCACAGCGGAGCTAGACGAAGCAGTTGGTAACGGGAAGGCGGAATGATTCAGGATACATCATTTATCATCGACCTATTACGTGGAGACGAAAACGCAAAACGGCTTCTCGACATCGTTGAGAAGGAATCACGGCCACAGAAAGTACCCTCCGTAACGGTGCTCGAACTCTACGAGGGTGTCGCCCGTTCACAAGTGCCAGAAACGAAACGAGAACGTATCCTCGACGTACTGGAAACGAAGCACGTAGTAAGTGCCGACCAAACCGTAATGCGAAAAGCCGGGAAACTCTCCGGTGAACTAATCAACGGCGGCAAGCAGCTCGAGCGGGAGGATTGTATTATCGCAGCAACTGCCCTCCTGAACGATGAGCCGATTATCACGAGAAATACCGAACATTTCAACCGCGTCGATGACCTCGAAGTACGGTCGTACTAGTGGAAATAATCCGGTAGAGTAGCTGTTACCGGTTCTCTCTTTGTTCTACCTTGTTCAGATAGAGGATATATCTGAATCTGGTATTTCAGTTCTATCTTAGCAAAGTCCGAGCCGTTTTTACTGATGGTAGCAATATAATTCAGTCACAATCCCCCATATTTTTGTACTATTCTATACCAGCGTAACCAGTAATCTTCACCGCGTTCGATGTATCTCCTTGATTCTACTCGTCTAGAGTGGAAAATTGCTCGTCACTGCTGACCGGCAAACCCTAAAAGAACTTGATGAGAAAACCCCAGGACGGCATAGACACCAACCGTAGAGCTTGTGAGTCTTAACTAAAGGGGAATGACTTAAGATATTGACTGATGAGTTGTTCTGTCCCCCGACGAAGATGTTCTGAGAGCGACTCTTCACTCATGTCTAATTCATCAGCTAGTTCTTGGATTGTGACTTCCTGCGAGGGACTGTAGTAGCCGTTTTCATATGCAGCCACAGTCGCTTTGAGTGCCGCTAACCGCGTCCGTGCCTCACTCGCGGTCAGTGAGCCAGTATAGATCGGCGAACCCGGTTCTATGTGACGGCCTCCCTCAGTAAGTAGACCTGTATCCACAGGAGTGAATCCAATATCTTCGATAAGACTCGAAACTACACTTTTCGCCTCATCATCATCCCCAGCGATAAATATCGCAAAACGGTCATCCGGATCGGCCTCGAGCCGTTGTCCGTCTCGGAGGTTTTCCCAATAAATAGAATTGAATGCCTTGACCACTCTTGAGTCTTCGAGATGATCCGCAACGAGGTCCGTATGTGTCTTCCCTACGTCGGTTAGTCCGTCACGTCCCGGATAATAATTTGAGGCACTGATAACGATCTTATCACCGAGAGTGTCCGCAGGGAGGGATTTGTATGCATTGAACGGAATCGCCTCCATGACGACTTCGCCGAAATCGGCTGCCTCAGAGACGGTCCCCGCATGAGCGTTGCTTCCCAGATCGTCAACGAGATCGGTGAGTGTTTCTGGCCCCCGAGAATTACTAATCATAACCTCGTGGCCTGCTTCAACGAAGTTCTGAGCGGCTGTACTCCCGACATTCCCTGCGCCAATCATTCCGATTTTCATCAATGGTCTTCCGTTCCAGCCTATGAGTGGGGACGTGAAAAGCTACCAAGTTAGGAGTCTGGTTGCTACTACCGAGAGTGGAAGTGAGGGATCAACTTATCAATCCATACCCGTCTCAATTGAAACCTGAAGTACGTGGCTCGCTCCTCTTGTAGTATCCTCAACTGAGGATACAGCTCTTCGGAACATCTATTACTACGAATTTCGTAGTGGTGCTATGAGCGAGGGCGAAGGAAGTCAAGGGTCAAAACGGGGCGAAGGGGTTGATGAGAGTACGCTCTTCTCACTTCTCGGGAAGGCACATACCTTAGCAATCCTCAATGAAATTGTCACTACAGACAAGCAGTCGATCCGTTTCGGCGAACTCCAAGATTCGCTCGAACTTTCGCCGAATACTCTCTCTCGACGACTCGATGAACTTGTCGAAGTTGGGTTTCTTGAACGTACACAGTACGACGAAATTCCTCCACGAGTAGAATACGAAGAAACAGAAATGGTAAACGATCTCACGCCAGTTTTTCGAGGACTAGAGATATGGATGGAACGGCACGGATCGGATCAACTTGAGTGTTCCTGAGATTCAGTAGTTCACAAAGCCATTAGTTGAGACCTGTCGGAAGTAAATATAATAACATCTGAAATAGATCTGACTATTTCTTCAGCCGCTGATAGATTATATTGCTGAATATACGCTCTGCATTCAGCACGACTCGGCGGCACTATCTAAAATTGGTAGGTACCTTGGCAGTCAATACGCATCTCTATGTAACGATTCGACCGTCTTGGATTGGTCACTTGAAATGGATAAAGAAACTGGATTACTATCTACTACTCATATACTGCCTTTTTATAATAGCAGTAGATTTCGTCTGTTCTTCAGTTTACTCGTCCTCCCACTGTGTGTCGTTTTCGCTTCGGATATGGTGATTTTGCTCTATCTTGTTCAGTTCGATCAACAGTCGGAAGATCGCCTTCACCAGATTCGCATCGACATCGAACTGCTCGGCGTTCTCGCCCGCTCGCTCCATGACCTGCTGTTCCTGCTTCTCGTCGGTCGTCGGCAGGCCCTGCTCTTCTTTGACCTGCGCGATCGTGTCCGCGACGTAGGTTCGCTGGGCGATCAGCTCGACGATCTCGCGGTCGATCGTCTGGATTTCCTCGCGCAGTTCGTCGAGGCTCATCTCGTCCGGCGTTCGTGGCTCCGATTCCTCGTCGGCTCCGTTCCCGCTTCCGTTCCCGTCGGTCGCTGACTCTCGAGTCATTGTACTTGTGTTCCGTCCGTTCGCGTTTCCAGTAATCGTGTCGTTCCGTCGCGATCGGCCCACCGCTCCTGAACTGTTTCGAGCGTGTCCTCGTCGCCGACGGCGACGTAGCTCGGTCCGGTCCCCGACAGCGAGACGCCGGCCACGTCGGGCAGGGCGTCGATCATCGGGCCGGTCGAGAACTCTAAGGCGCCGCAGAAGGCGAAGCCGTTGACGGTCATCGCCTCGCCGTAGCGGCCCTCGAGCGCGAGTTCCTCGACCAGTTTCGCCATCGGTGCGACGCGCTCGCAGGCCGAGACGTCGGTGTCGGCGCTGTAGGCCCGCTCGGGGGGCGTGTAGACCAGCGCCGACCACTCGATTTCTCCGCGGGCGAGCAGTTCGTCGCCGCGGTTGTCGGTGACGGTGACGCCGCCGAGCATGCTCGCGCTGGCGTCGTCGAACGCGCCGGTGACCGTCACACCCGCGTCGCGGGCCGCCCGGACGCCGAGTCGGCAGGCCTCGACGCGCTCCACTGATTCGGCGATCTCGAGGGCGTCGAGCGTCGCGAGCACCGTCGCGTTGGCTGCGGCGCTGGAACTCTTGAGGCCGGAGGCCATCGGCACCTCGCTCTCGGTTCGCACGCGGGCGCCAACTTTGTCGGGATCTAAGCCCGCTCGTTCGGCGTACTCGTCGATCGCGAATTCGGCGCAGCGCTCGACGAGCGTCGTGTCGGCGTCGGGTTGGCCGTCGACCTCGCCGACGTACTCGCCGTCGTCGGTGAGTTCGACGCTCGCTGTCGTCTCGAGGTCGATCGCGAACGCGGAGCCGACTCCGGTCGCGAGCGCGTTGAGAACCGTCCCGGCTGCGGGGGCAACGGCGCGGCCGTCCATACGGGTACACTCTCAAAGCGGCTATTTACGGCTGACGGTCTCGACGGGGGTTGCCAATTCGCAAAGCTGTTGATCGACTTCGTCGTCCGGTCGGCTCGAGAGGCTCCGCTTCGAGCGCCGCTGGCGCGATTCGATCGGCTCCCCGGCCCAGCGGGACGAGAGCGATGGCGGGCCGGCGGAACGCACCGCTTTTCCGAACTCCGGCCGAACGTCTTCCCAATGAGCGAGCGCAGCAACGTCGCACCCAGCACGATCGGCGTCGACTTCGTCGAGGGCGGCATCGTCGTCGAGTACCTCGACGGCCGGGACGTGTTCTACCACGGGCCGCCGAAGCCCGTCGCGGAGTCCATCACGACGCCGCCGGGCAAGGACGTCCACGTCCTCGTCACCGACCCCGACGGCCTCGAGGGCGTGATGACCTACGTCAACGACCGGGACACCCACGACGAGATCCTCGAGTCGACCGGCGTCGGCCGGGTCATGCTCGAGGCCGACGACGAGGAGGTACTGTTCCCGGGCGTGACCGTCACGACGGAGGCGTACTCGATCCGCGTCGAGGCGGACCTCGAGGTCGTCGACGGCCGCGTGTTCATCTTCGCGGAGGACGAGTTGAGCGAACACGCGTACGAACTGGTTGCGGAGGGCGAAGTCGACGACGAGAGTGAAGACGAGGCCGACGCGAACGACGCCGACGACGACCGAGCGAACGAGTAAGCATGCCGCTCAGCAAACCCTGGCGCGACCTCGACCGAAAGACGGTCTCGAGCGCCCCCGACAAACCCGGCGTCTACGAACTCGGCGACGGCTCCGGGACCGTGATCTCGGTCGATCACGGCATCCTGCGGGACGAACTCAAGACTGCGCTCGCCTACGGCGACGCCGCGCGCGTCCGCTGGACGGCGACGCACACCCGCGAGCAGGCCCGAGAGGTCGCGGCGGAGCACCGCGAGCGCCTCGAGTAGTCCGCCGCGGCCGGGCGTACTGGTTACTGAATGTACGACGGGTCGGAGCCGTCGCAGTGCTTCTCGTGTTCGGTTGCGTCCGACTTCTCGTCGAAGAGCAACCCGCAGGTTTCGCACTCGTACCAGGTGGCGTCGTCGCGCTCGGTCTGGACGACCATACCACACGGTGCGACGGGAACGCCCAAATGCGTTTCTCCGAGTGGAACGGGACGGGAACGCTCGTGGCGGCGTCCAAGGCGATGTGACGCCGCGGGGAAATTCTCAAGACGACAGGGCCGAAACCAAGGGGTATGAGCGGGTCGGATTCGGACGGCGTTTCACTGTCGGTACGAGCGGCCGAAAAGCGCGACGCCGGCCGCGGCGTCGCACGGATTCCCGAACTGGCGCGGCGACAGTTGGGCGTACTGAGCGGCGACACCGTCATCATCGACGGCGAGGCGGAGACGGTCGCGAAGATGTGGCCGGCCGACCCGTCGGTGGCGGAAAACGTCATCCAGATCGATGCCGACACTCGCGCGAACGCCGGCGTCCACGTCGGCGACGCGGTGACAGTCCGGCCGGCGGACAAGTCCTCGATCCGCGAGGCCGAGCGCGTCACGCTGACGCCGCCGCCGTCGCTGTCGGCCAACGAACGGCAGGTCGCCGAGCGCGAGGCGACCAAGAAACTCCGCAACCGCCCGGTCCGGGCCGGCGAGCAGATCCGGGTCGAGGGCGTCGGTGCGGAGCCGTTCAAGGTCGTCGACACGACTCCCGAGGGCGACGTGCGGATCACGAGCACGACGACGATCCGGATTCACACCCCCGATGCGATCGACAGCGGTGCGACGGCCGCGACTGGCTCTCGATCCTCGAGCGGAGCCGGCGGCGACTCGAGCGGCTCCGACAGCACCGGGGCAGCGTCCGAGTCCGGCACGCCCTCCGCAGCCGCGTCCGCGACCCAACCGACCTCCGGCGTCACCTACGAGGACATCGGCGGCCTGGACGAGGAACTCGAACTCGTTCGCGAGATGATCGAACTGCCGCTCTCGGAGCCCGATCTGTTCCGCCGACTCGGGGTCGAACCGCCCTCCGGCGTCCTACTGTACGGGCCGCCGGGGACCGGGAAGACGCTGATCGCCCGCGCGGTGGCCAACGAGGTCGACGCCAACTTCGAGACGATCTCCGGGCCGGAGATCATGTCGAAGTACAAGGGCGAGAGCGAGGAGCGGCTCCGCGAGGTGTTCGAAACCGCGTCGGCGAACGCGCCGACGATCATCTTCTTCGACGAGATCGACTCCATCGCCGGCCAGCGCGACGACGACGGCGACGCCGAGAACCGGATCGTCGGCCAGCTGCTGACGCTGATGGACGGGCTCGACGCCCGCGAGGAGGTCATCGTCATCGGCGCGACCAACCGCGTCGACGCGATCGATCCCGCGCTCCGCCGGGGCGGCCGGTTCGACCGCGAGATCCAGATCGGCGTCCCCGGCGAGGAAGGCCGCAGGGAGATTCTCGAGGTCCACACTCGCGGGATGCCGCTGGGCGACGACGTCAACATCGACGCGATCGCCCGACGCACCCACGGCTTCGTCGGCGCGGACCTCGACTCGGTGACAAGCGAGGCCGCGATGGCGGCGATCCGCGGTCGGCCGACCGATACCGATGACCGCGAGGAATGGAACCGGAACCCGACGGTCCGTAAGCGCCACTTCGACGAGGCGCTCGCGGCGGTTGAACCGTCCGCGATGCGCGAGTACGTCGCCGAATCGCCGAACACGGACTTCTCGGACGTCGGCGGCCTCGAGGCGGCGAAGGGCACCCTCCGCGAATCGGTGGAGTGGCCGCTGACCTACGACCGCCTGTTCGAGGAGACCAATACCGAACCGCCCTCCGGCGTTTTGCTGCACGGGCCGCCGGGGACCGGCAAAACCTTGCTCGCGCGGGCCCTGGCCGGCGAGACGGACGTCAACTTCATCCGCGTCGACGGCCCGGAGATCATCGACCGCTACGTCGGTGAGAGCGAGAAGGCCATCCGCGAGGTGTTCGAGCGCGCCCGCCAGTCCGCGCCCTCTATCGTCTTCTTCGACGAGATCGACGCGATCACCTCGGCCCGCGGCGAGGGCCACGAGGTCACCGAACGCGTCGTCTCGCAACTGCTGACGGAACTCGACGGCATGCGCGAGAACCCGAATCTGGTCGTCCTCGCCGCGACCAACCGCAAGGAGCACATCGATCCCGCCCTGCTCCGTCCCGGCCGACTCGACACGCACGTCTACGTCGGCGAGCCCGACCGCGAGGCCCGCGAGAAGATCCTCGAGGTCCACGCCCGCGGGAAGCCGCTCGCGGACGACCTCGACATCGCCGAGCTGGCGGCCGAACTCGAAGGGTACACCGGCGCCGACCTCGAAGCCCTCGTTCGCGACGCGTCGATGCGTGCGATCCGCGAGGTCGCGAGCGAATACGAGCCCGACGAGGCAAACGAGAAGGCCGACGAGGTTCTGATCGAACGCCGGCACCTCGAGGCGGCCCGAGAGGACGGAGACGTCTAACCGGTGACGCGTTTCGCTCGGTGACGGCTCACGCGACGCGGGACCCGGTTGGGCCGGTCGTCGGCCGGTCGACCGCAGCGGTCGTTGTCGTATCGTGACCGGCACTTATCTTGCTCGCTCGCAAATCGATCCTATGAGCATTATCGCCGAATTTTCCGTCAAATCGGACGATCTTGCGATGCACCACGCGCTCACGGCGGCGCCGCAGATGGTCGTCGAGATCGAGCAGGTGGTGGCGACGATGGAGGATCGGATCATGCCGTATTTCTGGGTGAGCGGCGACGATCAGGCGGCGTTCGAGGACGCGTTTCGGGACGACGACTCCGTGAAGAATATCGCCAACGTCGACGAGGTGGAGGGGGCGAGATTGTACCGCGCCGAGTGGACGGACAACATCGAAACGATCGTTTACGCGTACGTCGACCTCGGCGCAACGATCATGCGAGCGATCGGGAAGGGCGAGGAGTGGGACCTCCGGATGCGATTCGACAATCGTGACTCGCTCTCGGACTTTCAAGCGTACTGCGAGGAGAACGACATCTCCTACGAACTCAACCGGATCCAGGAACAGGAACAGCCGATGGCGAGCGCCCAGTACGACCTCACGCCGACGCAGCGGGAAACGCTGATCACCGCGCTCGAGGCGGGCTACTACGAGGTTCCGCGGGCGGTGACGATGCGCGAACTGGCCGACATACTGGGCGTCTCCCAGCAGACGCTCTCGAACCGGTTCCGCGCGGCGTACAACAATCTCATCACGAGTACGTTGACGATCACTCATCCCGACGAGGAGTAGATCAGATCCTCGGATCGTCTTCCGGCGGTGATGGAAGTAGTACTATACAGCCCCTCGCCTCTTGCCCGAAGGGGCGTTTTATTCCGGTATGGTTGGGACATCTACCGAATTCAGTACCGTCCTCGAGCTGTGTCAGGACCGACACCGTCGGATCGTTCTCGCGGCACTCGCGGGCGAGGAGCGGTCGCTTACCGTGCGGGACCTCGAGCATACGATCGTCAAATACAATCACCACGCGCCGCCGGAGGCGGTCTCCGAGGACGAATCGACGCGGATTCGGATCTCGCTGCACCACGTCCACCTCCCGAAGTTAGCGGACCTGTCGCTCGTCGACTACGACCGGGAACGGGGGCTGGTGGAACCGACGTCCCGGTTCGACCGCTTACAGCCCCAGCTTTCGGCCATCATCGACGCCGATCCCGGTCTCGACGCACCGCTCGTACTGTGAGTTCCCTCGAAATCGGCCGTGAACGGGTTTCCTCGATCGACGGTCTCAGACCGAACTCAAAAGACGGAAATCATCCATTCGGCGGCCGTTAGGCCGGTACTTCCTTCGGATCGCGCTCCCAGTGGCGGTGCTGGGCGATCGCGTCGACGAACTCCTCGGCGAACGACTCGAGGTCCTCGCCGTCGGGATCCATCACGACGCCCTGCTCGGAGACGATGCCCTCGCGGGCGTTCGCGACGTCGACGCCCGGCAGTTCGACCGCCTCGAGCAGGTCTGTACCCGCGCCGGCGGCGGCGATCGGCTTCTTGTGTTTGAACATCTCGGCGACGAAGTGCTTCGCGTTGCCCTGCTCTACGAGCGCGTCGACGTGGTCGCCGCCGGGGACGTAGACCGCGTCGAACAGGACCGACTCCGTGGTGACGTGGCTCTTGTCGGCCGCGACCGTATCCCCGTTTTCGGCCTCCTTGTCGCCGAGCACCTTCGAGACGATCTTGACGCGGCCGCCCTCGTCCTGTAAGGTGGACTGGATCGTCTCGAGGTGGTCGCTGTCGTAGTCGTCGTCGACGAGGACGGCGATCTTGCGGGTTTCGATGGAGTCGGCGTCCCGGCGCTCTTCAATGCTCAGCCGCGAGTCCTCGCGGTCGTGGGTCGGCATCTGGTCGCCGGGTTCCTCGGGCGGCTCGACGCCGATGCCCTCCGCGACGCGCTTGGCGAACTCGTGGTCGACGTTGTTGAACAGGTCGTAGACCATCCGCTCGCGGATCTCCACGCGGTCGACCTTGCCGAGTTCGAAGTGGGCGGCGTCGATGATGTTCTGTTTCTCGGGTTCGGTCATGCTGTTCCAGAACAGCCGGGCCTGATCGAAGTGGTTCTGGAAACTCTCGGAGCGGTTTCGGATCTTCTTTCCGTCGATCTTTTCGGCGTAGTGTTCGTAGCCGCCCTCCTCCTCGGGCGCTTCCTGCGGATCGTCGTCGCCGATGGAATTGGGTTTGTAGGAGGCCTTGCCCTCGTTGATCTCCTGGCGCATGAAGCCGGCCCGCTGGTTGTTGTGCCGCTCGGCGATCGGCCGGTTGATCGGAATCTCGTCCCAGTTGGCGCTGCCGAAGCGATTGAGTTGGGTATCCTGGTAGGAGAACAGCCGGCCCTGCAGGAGCGGGTCGTTCGAGAAGTCGATCCCGGGGACGACGTTCCCGGGGTGGAACGCGACCTGCTCGACCTCCGCGAAGAAGTTGTCCGGCGTCTCGTTCAGGGTCATCTTCCCGATCGGCCGCACGGGAACCTCCGACTCGGGGACGATCTTCGTCGGATCGAGGACGTCGAAGTCGAACTCCTCGGCGTCCTCCTCGTCGAAGATCTGAACCCCGAGTTCGAACTCGGGTTCGTACCCAGCCTCGATGACGTCGTAGAGGTCCTGACGGTTGAAGTCGGGGTTCTTGCCGGCGATCTTCTGCGTCTCGTCCCAGACGAGTTGGCTGGTGTCGTACTCGGGCGCCCAGTGGAACTTGACGAACACCGACTCGCCTTCCTCGTTGACCAGCCGGAAGGTGTGGACGCCGAACCCTTGCATCATCCGATACGCGCGCGGGAGCGCGCGACCGGAGAGGACCCACATGATCATGTGCGTAATCTCGGGCTTGAGGGAGGCGAAGTCCCAAAAGGTGTCGTGGGCCGCCGAGGCCTGCGGCGTCCCGTCGTCGGGGTCCGGCTTGATCGAGTGGACCAGATCGGGGAACTCCATCGCGTCCTGGATGAAGAAGACGGGGATGTTGTTCCCGACGAGGTCCCAGTTGCCCTCCTCGGTGTAGAACTTCGTCGCGAAGCCGCGGACGTCTCGCACCGTGTCCGCGGAGCCCCGGGAGCCGACGACCGTCGAGAACCGAGTGAAGACCGGCGTCTTCTGGTCCGGGTCGGTCAGAACCTTCGCCTTCGTCAGCTCCTCGATATCGTCGTATTCGTCGCCGAGATCCGGATCCTCGTAGGGCTGGAAGTAGCCGTGAACGCCGGTTCCACGCGCGTGGACTACTCGTTCCGGGATCGACTCGTGGTCGAACTGGGTCATCTTCTCCCGGAAGTGGAAGTCCTCCATGATCGTCGGCCCGCGCTCGCCGGCCTTCAGGGAGTTGTCCGTGTCGCTGACCTTGACGCCGTGGTCCGTCGTCAGCTCCTCGCCCTCGGAGTTCTCCCGCACCTCGTCGAGTTGGTCCTGCTTGCTGTTCTCGTCGACGCCCTCGGTGCGGTCGCTGGTTCCGGGCTGACCGTCGCTCTCGCTTCCGCCGTCGGTCTCGCTCGAGCCGCCGTCGGCGATCGACTGCTCGGTCTCGTTCGTCCGATCGCTGTTACCGGCGGGTTCCGAATTATCTGTCGCGTTCTCCTCCGCCTGCCGTTCGTCGTGTGAATCGTGTCCTGACATTGTTGGCCGATCGCGCTCGCCGCGCCGTTCGCAAGCCTCCGTCGCCGGCCGAACCGGCGGCGATCGGTCCGCACGAGCGATGGGGCCTCGAGGCCGTCCTGGTCGCAGTACTCCGAAAATCGTCGACTACAGCGGAGTGTCGCTGACGACAGGGCGGTCCCCTCGGGCCGCGGCGAGGGGCAGGGACGGCGCGTCGATCGCTGACGTTGCGTCCTGCAACCGTGGCAGCCGATCGCCCGAGGGCGAGTCGATGCCACTGCAGGCGTGGCTGTTGAAGCAATGACGAGTCACATAAGCGCTGGCTGTACCTTTGCAAGCCGGCGGCTGCGATCGGCTGGGCTCGAGGATCAGCGAGATGGAAGAACGAAGATAGATCCTGGGACGCGAACTTAGGCGGGGCTCGAGGCCGAATCGTCGGACTCGGTGTCAGAGCCACCATCGGCGTCGATCCCCTCGCCCGCGCCGTCGGGCGTCTCGGTCGTCACGTCGAACTCGAGGTCGCCGGCCTCGAATCCGCCGCCCTCGAGGACGATCGTCTCGCCTGCGGTGGTCGAGTCGCCGGGTTCGACGGCGATGGCCGATTTGTCTACCGACGGCGGAAAGAGAACGTCGACGCGGCTACCGAAGGCGATGTGGCCGATGCGTTCGCCGCGCTCTACGTCGTCGTCGGCCTCGACGTAGGGGTGGATCCGCCGGGCGAACGCGCCCGCGATGAGAGTGACTTCGGCGTCGCTTGCGGGCGTGTCGGCGTAGTCGTCCGGGTCGGGTGCAGGGTCAGTCTCGCCGTCGGTCGAGTCGGCCGGCAGGTTCGGCGAGTCGGTCTCGAGGCGGACGTGGACCCGCTCGTTCCGGTCGGACTCCTTGGAGAAGGCGGGCCGGTTCGCGCCGGAGACGTGTTCGACGTCGGCGACGCGGCCGGCGAACGGCGCGCGGACGACGTGGACGTGCCAGACGTTCATGAAGATGCCGAGCCGGACGCGGTCGCCCTCCTCGCGGAGCACGGAGACGCGGCCGTCGGCCGGTGCGACGACGCCCGTCGGCGGCGGCGTGCGGTCGGGATCGCGGAAAAACGCGAGGACGCCGGCGCCGGCCGCGAGCGAGAGGATGCCTGCCGTGGCGCTGATCACGAGCGCGAACGGCGCGGCGAGCAGCGGAAGGATGGCGTACTTCCAGGCCCCGGGAGCGAACTTCATATGGGATCCACGACGGCGAGGCGTATGGCCGTTACGGAGGGCAGGGCGTCGGCGACGACCCGGGCCGGAAGAACAGAGCGGTGAACGGATCGCCGAAATGGGAATAGAGCTCGAACGGAAGCGCCCGTGATACCGAGACGCTCCCAGCAACGCTTACCCGTGCGCTTCGATCGCCAGCCGAATCCGATTCGCGAAGACGTTCATCTCGCCCGTCGCGTGGTCGCTCTTGCTGACGAACGCCGAGACGCCCGCCTCGAGCGCCTCGTCGACCAGCGGCTCGAGCGGGTTCCCGGTAAAGAGCACGAACGGCAGGTCGGGGACCGTCGCCTCGTCGTGCAGCGACGCCGCGAGCTCGAGCCCGTTCTCCTCGAGCAGTTCGTAGCTGGAGATGACGCAGTCGAACGACGCCGAGTCGGCGAGCGTCGACCGGGCGTCCGCAGCCGTCGCGACGGTCTCGACGTCGAAGCCGTGCTCCGACTGCAACGTCCGGCTGACGTGTTCCGTCAGAAAGTCGCTGTCGTCGACGAAGAGAACGCGATACGGTGACATAGACAGACAACTCGGACGAATTACTATAAACCGTTTGGCACCCTGCCAGAAGCGTTATTACGCCTGATTCTGCGGTCCGTCGACGGGGATCGTGAACGCGAACGTCGACCCCTCGCCGGGCTCGGAGTCGACCCAGATGCGACCGCCGTGGCGCTCGACGATGCGCCGACAGAGCGCCAGTCCGATCCCCGTGCCTGGGTACTCGTCGCGGCTGTGGAGCCGCTGGAACACCCGGAAGACGCGATCGGTCTCGTCCGGATCGATGCCGATCCCCTCGTCTTCCACGGAAATTTCCCACGTCCGGCGATTTCGCTCGACGGCGACGTGGACCCGCGGCGGCTCGTCCCCGCTGTACTCGAGGGCGTTCGACAGCAGGTTCTGGAACAGTTGCCGCAACTGGCTGTCGTCGCCCTCGACGGTCGGCAGCGACTCCGTCGTGATCTCCGCGTCGGTGTCCTCGATCTTCACCTGTAGGTCCGTCAGCACGTCCTCGAGCACGTCGTCGAGGTCGACGGGCTCGAACGGATCGCCCTGCGAGTCGATCCGCGAGTACGCGAGCAGTCCGTCGATCATCTCGCGCATCCGCTCGGCGCCGTCGACGGCGAACTCGATGAACTCCTCGGCGTCCTCGTCCAACTCGTCGACGTACCGGTCCTCGACGAGCTGGAGGTAGCTCGAGACCATCCGCAGGGGTTCCTGGAGGTCGTGGGAGGCGGCGTACGCGAACTGCTCTAACCGTTCGTTCGACTCCTCGAGGTCGGCGACCGTCTCGTTGAGCCGGCGTTCGTACTGTTGGCGCTCGATTCCGGTCGCGAGGAGCGTCGCGGTGCTCTCGAGGAAATCGACGTCGTGGTCGGCGAACTCCCGCTCCTGATCGTCGTAGACGGCCAGTACGCCCCACGGATCGTCCGCGGGACCGATCGTGACGCCCATCCCACTCTGAATGCCGGTGTCGGCCAGCACTGACGACCGTTCGACCCTGTCGTCGGCCGCGAAAGATTCGACCACGATCGGCTCGCCGTCGGCGAGCGTTCGCTCCGCCAACAGCGCCGGCTCCGACGAGGACAACGCGGGCGTCGTCTCGTTCTCGAGCAGCGCGTCGGAGCAACCGACGCTCGCGCGGACGGCGAGACCCGGAGCGTCGCCCGGCGACGGGTCGGTCTCCAGCACGAGACAGCACTCGACGTCGAGCGCCGTTTCGATCAGCCGAGTCGCCTTGTCGAGCAGGTCGTCGACGTCCGGGTTCTCGAGCGCGTAGCGGCCGAGATAGTTGACCGACTCGAGTTGGACGACCTTCTCCGTCAGCGCCTGCTCGGCGGCTTTGCGCGGTGAAATATCTCGGAAGAGGCCGACGAAGTAGCGGTCGCCGTCGTACGTGAAGTCGTTGAGCGAGACGGCAAGGGGCACCTCGTGGCCCGCCTTGTGCTGGCCGGGAAGTTCGACGTAGGTCCAGTTCAAGTGTCGCTCGCCCGTCTCGAGATAGCGCTGGAGCGCGTCGAGGTGGGTTTGCCGAAGGCGAGGTGGGATGATATTGACCTTGCTCGAGCCGACCAGTTCGTCGGGCGTGTAGCCGAGGATCCGCTCGATGGCCGGATTGGCGTACTGGATATCGCTGTTCGTGTCGAGGACGATAATTCCGTCAGGCAGCGCCTCGGCCAGCGCCTGAAACGTCTTCCCGTAGGTGAGGTCGGGTTCCGAGACGGTCGCCGTCGCGCTTGGCCGGCGGTCGACGATGCCGCCGAACTCCCGCTCGTCGTCGGGACCCGGGAAGACCTCGAGGTGGAGGTCGCAGGAGATGTACGACTCGCCTTTCGTCCGCAGCGAGACGGGGATCGACACCGGCTCCGCGCCACTTTCGAGGAGTGCTGCCGCGTCGGTCTCGGCTTCCGATTCGCTCTCCGCATCCGTCGCGACGAGGCCCTCGAGAATGTCGTCGTCGTCGGTGACGAGGTCCGTGATCGACGCGCCTTCGAGTTCCGATCGGCCGTAACCGGTCAACGACGCGAACGCGTCGTTGACGTCGGTGATAACACCGGTTTCCGTCGCGCGGAAACCGGCGATGTCGGCCGCCGCGAGAAGCGCGCCAATCCGACGCGGACTCGAACCCGCAGAGTCGCTCTCGTGGTCCGTGTCACTCGTCGGCGGCGTCGAAGGCGGCCCGGATTCCATCGCCGAAGTTTCGGCATAAGTGAGGATAAGGGCTGCGGTGACTCGCCGTATTTGTTCGGTTCATTTTATAGAATTGAACCGTTTCACCTCCCGTTTATATCGTCTCAGACGATTATTGAGCGCAGTTGACCGCAACCATCACCGCTCAGTCCCAGAACGACTGGGTCCGGGCGTACTCGCGCTCCTTCGAGAGGATGTCCCGGTAGAACTCGTCCTCGTTCTCGCGGAGCTTGTTGATGATCTGGGCGGCGTTGTGCGGCCCGACGCCGCGGGCGGCCATCGCGGTGACGGCCCGCTTGCCGTGACTCTGGACCAGGCTCGCGGCGCGGTAGGCGCGCTCGGTCATCCGCTCCTGTTCCTCGTCTTTCTCCGCCGCTCGGACCGCCTGCACGACCTCCTCGGCCCACGGGTTCAGCGACGCGATCCGAGTCGAGCCGCACTCGGGACACTCGGGCTGGTCCGAGACTCGCTTGACCTTCGTCTTGACCTTCCAGTCCTTGCAGTGGGTACACAGCAGGATGACCCGGTCGTTCTGCAGGCGCTCCCTGACCGTCTCGATGACGCTCGCGTCGGCGTTCTCCGGCGCGAGCAATTCCTTCCCCGAAGACGAGCGCCCGCCTTGTCCGACCGGCGTGCGGCCGCGTTGGGTGACCAACTCGAGCTCGCCCGACTGGATCCCCGCGAGCACCGCGCTCGCCCGCTCGATGTCCAGATCCTCGTGGAACACCTCGCGGACCGCCTCCTCGTACATCGGCGTGTCCTCCAGCGCCGCGAGCAGGCGCTCGTTGGAGATCCGGCCCGAGCCCTGGCCCTGCCAGCGCTTGAGCGCGCCGAACTTCGCGGAGACCTGCGCGAGCCGGAACGCCAGGGCGTCGGAGTTCTTGAGCCCGAGCTCGACGATCGTCTCGACGTGATCCGGGTCGGTGTCCTCGAGCACCTCGACGACGTCGCTGGTCGCGATCGAACTCGGGACCTCGAGTTCGATCCGGTAGGGGTCGGTCTCCAGTCCCACGGAGGAACCGGCCCGCTGGCCCAGCAGCGCCGAGAGCACGCGGCCCAGCGTTTCGTTGGCCGTGTGGCCGAAGCAGGCGTTGAGCACGATCGTCCGGCCCTGTCGCTCGAGGACGATCCGGTCGGCCGTCGGCATCGGCGCCTCGGCTTCGATCTGTTTCTCGAGTTGGTCGCAGGCCTCGGTGAGCGTGTACTCGTCGGCCGGATACCGGTGGGCGAGTTCGCGGCCGACGGCGGCCGCGTCGGCACCCGTCTCGAGTTGGGGCTGTGCGACGGCCCGGATCTCGCCGACCTCCTGGGCGACCGCTGCGGGGACCGGAATCTCCTGTCCGATCCAGGAGGGCACTTCGCCGGCGGGGTCCTCGATCGGGCTGACCTTCACCTTTCCCTCTTCGTCGTCGATCTCGGCGATCCGCCACATCTCGCCGCGCTGGACGAACACCTCGCCCGGCTGGGCGAAGTTGACGACGAACCGCTCGTCCAGGGTGCCGATCTGCTGGCCCGATGCGATGTCGTGGACCTCGTAGGTCTCCTCGTCGGGGATCATCGAGAGGTTCGCGTAGACGTACTGCCAGGTCCCGCCGGTCGTCTCGAGGCGATCCTCCCCCTCGTCGAACCAGACGATCCGATTGCGGTGCAGTTCCGAGCAGATCTCGCGG
The DNA here is from genome assembly GCF_000217715.1 of Halopiger xanaduensis SH-6. Lineage (GTDB taxonomy): Archaea > Halobacteriota > Halobacteria > Halobacteriales > Natrialbaceae > Halopiger > Halopiger xanaduensis. The sequence goes on along the minus strand of NC_015666.1, from coordinate 2,300,777 downwards.
AGCGTCTCCTCGGGGAGGTCACGGAACGGGTACGCGCGCGTGACGGTGTCGTAGGCCTCCCGGAAGCGGGTGTCGCCGCGGCTCTGGACGATCCCTGGGATCTGGTTGGCGACGACGTCCAAGCTGCCCTCGTGGATCGCCGCCGGTTCGACCTCGCCCTCGCGGGCGCGGCGGGCGATCGCGAGCGCCTCGAAGGTGTCGTCCGGCCGGGTCGTGACGATGGTGCCGCTCGAAACCTCGTCCTGACGGTGGCCGGCACGGCCGATCCGCTGGAGCAGGCGCGTGACCTGCCGCGGGCTCTTGTACTGGATCACGTGGTCGACGCGGCCGACGTCGATCCCGAGTTCCATCGAGGACGTACAGAGCAGCCCGTCCAGTTCGCCCGTCTTGAACCGATCCTCGACCTCGATCCGGGCCTCCTTCGAGAGCGAGCCGTGGTGGACGCCGATCGGGAGGTCCAGTTCCTTGAACCGCGATCCCAGCGCCTCGGCGGTCTGGCGAGTGTTGACGAAGATCAGCGTCGACTCGTGGTCGGCGACGACGTCGCGGATCAGCCGGACGTGGCTGGCCGTGCTGGCGTCGGTCATCAGCGTCCCCGACAGTTCCTTGTCCTCCTCGGTGATCTCGGGCTGACGGACCGCCACGTCGACGTTGCTCCCGACGTCGATCTCGCGGATCTCGCAGGGGCGGCCCCCGGTGAGGAACTGGCCGACGTCCTCGGGGTCGCCGACGGTCGCCGACAGGCCGATCCGCTGCATCTCGCCCGCGAGGTCGTGCAGTCGCTCGAGACCGATCGCCAACTGCGCGCCCCGCTTCGAGGCGGCGAGTTCGTGGACCTCGTCGATCACGACGTGGGAGACGTCCTGCAGGGCCTCGCGCAGGCGCTCACCGGTGAGCATCGCCTGCACCGTCTCGGGGGTCGTGATCAGCACGTCCGGCGGGTTCTCGGCCTGCTTCCCCCGCTGGTACTGGGTCGTGTCGCCGTGGCGGACGTCGACCTCGAGGCCGAGGTACTCGCCCCACCACTCGAGGCGCTCGCGCATGTCGCGGTTCAAGGCCCGCAGCGGGGTGACGTAGAGCGCGCCGAACCCCTCGGGTGGCCCGTCGTCGGCGACGAGGTGGTCGAACACGGGGAGCATCGCCGTCTCGGTCTTGCCGCTCCCGGTGGGCGCGATCACGAGCGTGTTCTGCCCCGCGGCCAGCGGCGGAATCGCCAGCCGCTGGGGCGCCGTCGGCGTCGAAAACCCGCGCTCGGAAAGCGCCCCGCGAACCGTCGAACCGAGGTGCGTAAAGGCCGCGACGTCCCCGTCAGTCATCGATTTCTCGTAGGGGCGAGCGACGCATAAGGTCCACGCTCCGCCCCCGGTTCAACGAACGGGAGCGTTCACGACTCGCCGCTTTCGGCGTCTTCGTCGGAGTCCGCCGTCCCCTCGTCGACCAGTTCGTCGACGACGTCCTCGTCGACGGCCATCTCCCCCGGCTCCGGAATGTTTTCGTCGGCCCGCTCGGAGATCTCCTCGGCCGAGCGCTCCTCGTCGGTGATGTCGACGTTGGTCTCCGCGTCGTCGATCACGTCGGTCGTAGCGTCGGCGTCGGCCCCGGTCTCGGCGTCGGAGTCGTCGAGACCGGTAACGTCGGCGTCCGATTCGGCCGCCGACTTCGCGTCCTCGGTCGGCGGCCCCTCCTCGCTCCGGTCGATTTCCTTCTCGTCCCGGTCGCCGATCGGAATCTTCTCGAACTCGTCGGGGACGTCCGCGTACCGCGAGACGGCGTACACGACGGCAGCGAGCCCCAGCGAGAGCAACAACAGCTTCCGCGCGAGGCCGCCGCCCGAGGCGCCATTGCCCGGCGGTGCAGTCGCTCGCGCGGATCGCTCGCGCGTTCGTGTGGTCGACGGAAGGCGCATCGGGACCCCTACTCTCCCGCCCCGGAAGTCGATTCGGGGTGGCAACGCAAGGGGTCGACCGCCCCGAACCGGCGTCGAAACCGGGCCGTAACTGCGGTAGGGACCGCCTTCCGACCGGGTATGCGATTCATAGCTACAGGGGAGGGGTCAGTACTTCGACCAGATGACAGTTATCGATTCACGACAGTCACCGATTCCGACTGATCGCTCACCGGAACTGTCCGCACGCTCGAGACGACGTACCGTAACCCTCTGCGCTGCGGCAGGTGCTCCCACCAGTGGATCGGGAGGGACGGACGGTCGGAACCGTTCGACCCTCGCACCGCAATCGCTCGAGACGACCGCTCCGGAGGCCAGCGCGAGGTGAGACGAATGCGGAACTTCTTCCCGCGAGGTGCGGGGAACGGGCGCACGCGGACTGCACTCGTTCTCGCGGCCCTCGTCGTGGTCAGTAGCGTCGCGACGGTCGGCGTCGCCGTCGGGGCGACGACCGGTGCGAACGCCGTCGATGCCGACTCGAGTCCGCAGGCGAACGCCGCCCTCCAGCAGAACGTCTCGGAAAGCGAGTTCGCCGTGTCGGCTCCCGAGGAGGGCGACCCCTACTTCGAGGCGAAGGCGGACGACAACCGGTGGATCAGCTACATCAACCCGCGCGACGAGTACCGCTCCCCGTACCTCGGCAACGGCTCGGGGAAGATCTGCGTCTCGCTGTTCAACGAGGCCGGGCAGGTCGTGTCCGGCGAGAGCGTGCCGAACACGACCGTCACCGTGCCGACCGGCGAGTCGATCGACTGGCACTCCCACGCCGACCCGGTGACCGTCGAGTACCCGCTGACCGAGCACTACGATCGGCCGCTCGACGCCGACCAGTTCGGCACGAGTCCCGACGTCCCGCAGGGCGACGGCTACATGGACGCCCACTGTATCGAAATCCACGGCCTGCCGGAAGACGGCGGAGAGGTGCAGTACGGCGAGGCCGAAATCGCCGGCGAGCACGCGGACGATATCGAACTCGTCGGCTACGTCCAGCAGGCCCACGACACCTGGGACACCGACGTCGACCCGATCGAGGACGCCGAATCCTACGAGGAGGCCGGCGGCGGCTGGACGTACTACCCCGACCGCTCGCACGGCCAGGTCGTCGTCGTGCTCCAGCTCGACGGCGACAAAGATATCAGCCTCGACGAGTCGACCGACGACGAGACGGCCGCCACCGACGGCGACGAGAACGCGACGAACTCGAGCGGCGACGAGGGGAACGAGAGCGAGAACGAGTCGGCAGAATCGACCCCGTCCGATGCGAACGGAACCGACGAGAGCGACGACAGCGGCGATGCCAGCACGGGCGACGGACTGCCCGGCTTCGGCGCGGTCGCCGCGGTCGTCGCGCTGAGCTCCGCGATGCTCGCGCGGGTCGTCGGTTCGCGGTCGTCCTGATCCGCCGATAGCGCGGTCGTCCTCCCCCTCGAGACGGCCGGTTCGGTGCGGCTCTCGAGCGCGGCCGGAACCAATACCAATTAGGTTTTGACGATCGCAGTGAGACTCCCGACAATGGCGCCCGCTGACCCGGACGACGATCCGCGCGTACCCGTCGTGTGTCCCGAGTGCGAAACGACCTCCCGCGTGCCGCTGACCGATCTCGCCGAGACGGTCGAGCGACACAACGATCAACTCCACGACGGCGAAGACGTCGCCGAAGTCGATCCTGACGTCGCGGACCACATCGCCGACCTGATCGCGACGGAACTCGGCCTCCTCGACGACGCCGAGTAACGGTCGCGCCGCCGGACGGGAGAACGGCGAGTCCGCTCTCGTCGTAACGCGTCGGCGATCGTTTTGACCGCTCGTTGGAGTCGCCCCGCCGTCGCCGTCGTTTTGACGTTCTCACTTCCTGCGAGTCGTCACGGCACCGTCTTCGTCGGGCCGGTCGTCGACCCGAGCGCCGGTCCTTTCGCGTCCATACGGCCGCGATCCGGGGAACGGCCGAACGACGATTGGCCCTGCAACTGCAACGCGAGAACTCTCCTCGAAACGGATAATTCGATCCAAATTTCTCGAGATCGGACGGATAATTCAGTGGGAAGGTTTATGATCGTATACCCACCTTCGAACGGGTATGGCACGGAACGAAGCGACCGACGTCGATGCCGAACTGGACGATGCGTCGACCGAGCGAGCGGACGGGTGGAACGCGAGCGCGAGTCCGGACGCGACCGAGACGGCTCCCGCCACGATTATCGCAACCGACGGGGCCGACCGAACGGACGAGACCACTTTCCCCAACGAAGTGACCGTCGTCGGCCACGGCGCGCCCTCGAGTTTCGAGATCACGGTCGACGGCGCGATCGACGCCGCCGGCGCCCGCGAGACCACGGTCGTCTCCGGAACGACCGTCGAAGGGACCGTCGAAACCGGAACCGTCGCGTTCCGCTTCGACGGCGACCTCGTCGACGTAACCTTCGTCGACCGCAAGATCACGGGCCACTCGCCCGCGGCGGCGCCGAACGTCCACGTGGATTACGGCACCGCGGAGTAGGTCCCGGCCGCCTCGAGCCCCGAAAACGGATCGTTCTTACCGCAGACGCGCGTAGTCGCCCGTATGACCGACCCCGCCGACTGGATGGATCCGGTGGACGACGACATCCTCGAGTTGCTGTGCGAGGACGAGGTTTTCGAGCCGAGTCAGATCAGGGACGAAGGGATCTGCCGGGGGCCGCACGCGGCCTACCGATGCCGCGAACTCGCGGAGCGCGGCCTGCTGGAGAACCCGATGACCGGCGTCTACGACATCACCGACCTCGGCGAGCGGTACCTCGAGGGCGAGGTCGATCCCGCGGACCTCGAGGCGAACGAGGAGTAGTCGACTCCTGGCGGCCGACTCGAATCGTCCTGCAGCTACGCGTCTGCGTCGACGGCCCCGGGCGCGTGCTCCGCGAGGAAGTCGACGAGTTCGTCACCGCCCACGAAGCCGTCCGCGAGCCGGGCGACGGGTTCGCCGTCTCGAAAGAGGAGCAGCGACGGGACGGACTCGATATCGAACCGGTCGACCAGTCCGAGATCGTCGCCGGGATTGAGCATCCCGATCGGAACGGCGGTCGACCGGGCGACGTTTCCGAGCACCGGCTCCATCGCCTGACACTTCGGACAGCCGACCGTGTAGAACTCGACGAGCGCTACGTCGTACCGGTCGACGAACGACTCTAGCTCGGCTCCGTCCGCGAGTTGCGTCGGTTTCGGCGTGGCGTCGCTCATAGACGAGGGAGGGGCGCCGGACGGATATCGATATCGGCGGCGCGGGCGGCCGGCTGGCGGCGCGGTTCGCCCCGACAATCGCCCATTCGACCAATACTTATACTCTTGATACGGATTCGGGTGCCCACTTTGGAATTGTTCCGGACGGACCGGCGCGGTACCGGACGCGTACAGGATCTATAATCATCACAGATAGGACATTTATGCGTCGAACGCCTAGGGACCTCCGATGACGGAATCCGGCACTCACAAGGCGGCAGTGCGTCGAAAATCGACGTTATTCTGCCGGACGTGCGACCACGCCAGTCCGATCGACGGGGACTGGCGTCGTCGCGAGCGCGGCGAGACCGTCGTCTACGTCTGTCCGGTCTGCGAGACGCGGATTACGGAACGACCGCGTCGCGACGACGGCGACGACCGCCAGTCCGACGGCGGCCGGTCGAACGCGGCTGCCGAAAATCGTCGCCGTCAGGCGCTCGAGTTGATCTACAGCTAGCGTTCGGGCTACAGTTCGCGATCCAGTATCCGCAGCTCGCTCGCGGAGAACGGCCGATTCATTGGCTGTTCACGCATATTCAGACGAATGTAAACCCCGTTCCGACCACCATCGCGAACATTCTCAAATTTTGCTCCCGTTTTGCGAACGGAATTCACATCGAACCCGGCTATCGGATGTTGGAAGCGTACGATTGAATATTTCTGATCCGATCTGAGTATATTCGCCCACAACAGTAGAGCTTTAATAGTAGAATCCATTGGCTTACTCGAGTAGAAGATGACAGGTGACAACCTGACCGCTGCGGAAGAAGAAGTACTGGAGAAAATCGAGGAGGAAGACGTCGACTTCCTCCGCCTGCAGTTTACCGACATTCTGGGCACGGTCAAGAACGTCGCCGTGCCGGCCCGGCAGGCCGAGAAGGCCTTCACCGAGGGGATCTACTTCGACGGCTCCTCGATCGAGGGCTTCGTCCGCATTCAGGAATCGGACATGCGCCTCGTCCCCGATCCGGACACGTTCGCGGTCCTCCCGTGGCGCAACGACGAGGAAAGCGCCGCGGCCCGGATGATCTGCGACGTCTACGACACCTCCACGGGCGAGCCCTTCGAGGGCGACCCGCGCCGCGTGCTGAAGAACGCCCTCGAGCGCGCCGAAGACATGGGCTACACCGTCAACTTCGCACCGGAACCGGAGTTCTTCCTCTTCGAGGAAGACGAAGACGGGAACGCCACGACCGAGACCGGCGACCACGGCGGCTACTTCGACGTCGCGCCCAAGGACCTCGCCAGCGACGTCCGCCGCGACATCATCTACGGCCTCGAGAGTATGGGCTTCGAGATCGAGGCGAGCCACCACGAGGTCGCGAAGGGGCAACACGAGATCAACTTCGAGTACGACGACGCGCTGTCGACGGCCGACAACGTCGCCACCTTCCGGATGGTCGTCCGCGCGATCGCCGCCCAGCACGATCTGCACGCCACCTTCATGCCGAAGCCGATCCCGCGCATCAACGGCTCCGGCATGCACACCCACCAGTCGCTGATGACGACGGACGGCGAGAACGCGTTCCACGACGAGGACGACGAGTTCAACCTCTCGGACACCGCCCACTCCTACCTCGCCGGCATCCTCGAGCACGCGCCGGCGATCACGGCGGTCGCGAACCCCACCGTGAACAGCTACAAGCGCCTGGTGCCGGGCTACGAGGCGCCGGTCTACGTCGCCTGGTCGGACCGCAACCGCTCGGCGCTGGTCCGCAAGCCGGCCGCCCGCGTCCCGGCCGCGAGCCGCATCGAACTGCGCTCGCCGGACCCGTCCTGTAACCCGTACCTCGCGTTCGCCGCCATGATCCACGCGGGGCTGGACGGCATCGAGCAGGACCTCGAGTGTCCCGACCCGATCCGCGAGAACATCTACGAGTTCGACGACGAGAAGCGAGAAGAGTACGGCATCGACACGCTGCCGTCGAACCTCGGCGAAGCCGTCGAAGCCCTCGAGAACGACGAAGTCATCTACAACGCGCTGGGCGAACACGTCGCGCCCAAGTTCGTCGAAGCGAAGAGCCAGGAGTTCGAGGAGTACCTCGTCGACGTCTCCCAGTGGGAGATCGATCGCTACCTCGAGAAGTACTAACACTAACTCGGCAGCCTCCGCGATTCAGGTTCACAGTCACACCGACTTTACGCGTCGGTTTCCGTCGCGGCTCTCGACGATGCGGTTCGATTTCGTCGGCTCCGCGCTCGAGGACGGCTCGCACTCGCAGTTCGCCGTTCGTCACCAGTCACTCGCCGTTTGCGGTTCCGTTCATTGTTCGTCCTTTTTTAGCGGCACCCGGTCGCCGGAGAGCACTCGTCGCTCGAGCACCGAACTCGACGCAGACATAGTGCTACTCGTCACCGAACCCAGTCACGCCAACCCTGTCACGCCGTAACGACGTAGTTCGAGCCGTCCTTCTCGACTATACCGACCCGTATCAGGGACCGTAGCACGCTCAATAACGTGATCTTCTTCAGCGCCAGCGTCTCCCGAAGTTCGTCGATCGTCGCGCTCCCCGTCGCCGCGAGGTAGACGTACACGAGTTTCGCCTGCGTGGACTCGATACTCTCGGGAACGGGTCCGATCCGTGCTGTTTCCGCGGAGCGGTGCTCCTGTGTCTGCATTGTCACGTGAACGAACTCCGCGCTGGTATATAAGCGTGTACTGCGCTTGAATATAAATCCGATATCAGGTGTTAATAGTTGGTATATCAACGGTGGCTCGAGCGCCGCGGGCCGGCTGCGTGTTCGACACAGGTTCCGCAACCGGCGCCCATTTTATCGCTCGCGACGAATCGCCGATCCATGGCCGACAACGACCGGCCGCGTCCGCCGGCCGCGCTCGAACCGTCGCTTCGCGAGTCCCTCGTCGAACTCGCGAAACGCGACCCGGAGGCACTGCCCGCGGTCGCGGCGTACGCGGAGGATCTCGCTGCGTGGGTCGAAGCGGAACGGAACGGTAGCGACTCGAGTGACGGTGATTCCGACGACGACAGCGACAACGGCGGCTACCCGCCGGGGGTTCCCGAACGCGCGACCGTCACGGTCACCGAGATCGCGGGGACGAAATACCGGTACTACCAGTGGCGCGAGGACGACGAGATCAGATCGGAGACCGTGGAACTGTCGGCCGACGACGCGATCCGCAGCGTCGACTAGCCGCTCAGCGAACCGGTCAGGCCTCGCCGTAGACCGGCACCGCGGCGCCGCTGGTCACCGCCGCCCCGTCGCTACAGAGGAAGGCCATCACGTCCGCGATCTCGGCCGGCTCGACCCAGGCCCCGTGATCCGCGTCCGGCATCATTTCCCGATTCGCCGGCGTGTCGATCACGCTCGGCATCACGCAGTTCGCGCGAACGGTCCCCTCGTTCTCCTCGGCGAGCGTCTCCGTGAGAATCCGGATGCCCGCCTTCGTGATGCGGTACGGCCCGTCGCCTTCGCCGCCCTCGAGCGAGGAGCGGGCGCTGACGCTGACGATCGACCCCTCGTTTTCCTGCAGGTGCGGCAACGCGTGTTTCGACGCGAGAAACGCCGTCTTCAGGTTGACGTCGACCAGCAACTCGAACTCCTCGAGGTCGGTCTCCTCGATCGGATCGCCGCCCGTCCAGGTGCCGGCGATGTTCAGCAGGTGGTCGATCCGACCGCGATCGTCGACGATCGACGCGACGAGTTCGGAGACGTCGGACTCGTCGGTGAGGTCGGCCTCGTAGAAGTGGGTCTTCGAGTCGGGCTCGAGCAGGCTGTCCTCCGCGTCGGGGGCGACGACGTCGACGGCACAGACCGTCGCGCCGGCAGCTCGGAAGCGGTCGACCGCGGCGCTCCCGAGCGCGCCGCTGGCGCCGGTGATGACGGCGACGGTGTCGTCGAAGTCGACGGTGAACGATTTGGCGGTTGCCATAGGCGGCCCTGCAACGGCAGAGGGGATCAATGGCAGGGGTCAAACGAACGGAAACGGAGACGGCGGCCCGATTCGATTGTAGACTCGATCGACTCGGTCGGTGATCGATTCGACCGTCCGACTACGCCATCGGCGGCAGCGCAGCGCGCTGGAACCAGAACTCCGCGATCGTCTCGACCATCGAGGAAAACTCGTCGGGATCGGTCGGTTTGGTGAGGTAGGCGTTTGCGGCGAGCTCGTAGCTCTCGAGGACGTCCTCGTAGGCCTCTGAACTCGTCAACACGAGGACCGGGAGCCGAGCAAACGCGGGCTCGTCCTGGATCGCCTCGAGGAACTCGAGTCCGCCCATTCGCGGCAGGTTGAGATCGAGCAGGACGAGATCGGGGAGGGGTGCCGTCTCGGCCTGTCGGTCCTGGAGCAGGGTTAGCGCGTCGTCCCCGTCGGTAACGACGCACAGCGTGACCTCGGTCGGGAGGTCCTTGAACGCTTCCTGAATGAGCCGGACGTCGCCGGGATTGTCCTCGACCAACAGAATTTCGACGGGTTCGGTTAGCCGACCGCTCATACGAGGTCACCACAAGCAGGTCTAGGGGAAGATGGAACGGAGGACATCGAATTAGGCACTTGGATTGTGGTAGTAACGGTATGGGTTTAAGAGTACTTGCTAAAGGCTTTGGAACTGGCAATCAGTCGAGCCGTCGGAAATTGCCTGCGAAGATCTCCGGTGGATCTTATCAACAGAAATGGGGAGTCTACCGGGGGAGACCGGAGGGGGGTTATAACGATATTCGAGCCGTTTTGAGCGGTGAATGCGAGTGATCGCACACCGCGGGTTCTCCGCAACGGCTCCCGAGAATACGATCGCGGCGATCCGGTCGGCGGCCGACCGAGCGGACGCCGTCGAGTTCGACGTTCGACGCTGTGGCTCCGGCGAACTCGTCGTCGTTCACGACGAAACGATCGACCGCGTCACCGGCGGCGTCGGCACCGTCGTCCACAGTTCCCTCGAGGAACTCAAGACCCACACCGTCCTCGAGTCCGGCGAACGGATTCCGACGCTCGAGGAGACGATCGCTGCGCTCCCATCGGACGTGGTGGTCAACCTCGAGATGAAGGAACTCGGGATCGCTGCGGACGTTCTCGAGGCGATCGAGGATCTCGAGAACCGCGTCGTCACGACCTCGTTTCTCGTCCCGGAACTGCGGACGATGCGCGACCTCGATTCCGGCCAGCCGACGGGTCTGCTCGCCAACCGTCACCTCGAGAACCCGGTCACGACGGCGGTCGAACTCGGCTGTGACGTCATCGGCGCGAACTGGTGGCGCTGCCTGACGACGCGGCTCGTTCCCCGGGCGAAGGCCGTCGGCCTCGAGGTCCACTCGTGGTCGATCGAACGGCGGCTGGTGGCGAAACTGCTCGAGCGGCGGGGCGTCGATTACGTTTCCGCGGATCGACCGATCCGTCCCTGAGCTATGCAGAGTCACCGACGGTCGTCACCGAGACCGTCCGCGTTCGCGGCCCGTCGCACTCGACGAACAGGATCGATTGCCACGCGCCGAGCGCCAGTTCGCCGTCCGTAACGGGTATCGTCACGTCCGGCCCGATCAGCGTCGCGCGCAGGTGCGAGTCCGCGTTGCCGTCCAGTTGATCGTGGGCGTGGCCTTCGTCAGGCACGAGTTCCGAGAGATACGACTCGAGGTCCTCGCGGAGCCGCGATTCGTTCTCCTGAACGACGAGCCCCGCGGTCGTGTGCTCGACGAACGCCGTGCAGGTGCCCGACTCGAGGTCGTCTGGAACGGCTGCCGCAATCTGGTCGGTGACCTCGACGGTCGTGAGTCGCGCGTCGGTGTCGACGGTGAATTCCGTCCGCATACGCGGGCGAACGCGGGCCGGCGGTCTGATAGTTACGGTTCAGCGCAGTCGATCGCGCGCCTGTGCGGCCCACTCCCGAACATCGGGGTCGGGATCGGTGCGCTCGAGATCGGCGAGTATCGCGCGTACGTCCTCGAGCACGTCGGGTGTATCAGTCTGCTCGAGGGGGCCGTCAGCCCCGTCGGCCACGCGGGCGAGCGCGAGCGCGGCGTTCGCCCGCACTGTCGCATCGTCGCTCTCGAGAGTCGGAACGAGCGCATCGACGCGGTCGACGAGCGCGCCCGGTCGCTCGTCGGCGATGGCCGCCAGACTCCGACAGCAATCGGCCGTCGCCGGGTGCGACGGCCGTTCGGTCGCGAACGAGACGATCTCGTCCGCGGACGGTGCGACGTCGGCGGCCGACTCCTCGGCCAGTTCCGCGAGGCAGTAGGCGACCGCCTCGTGGTACTCGAGGTCCGGCCGCTCGAGCAGCGTTCGTAACTTCGAGACGGTCGGGATACAGGCCTCGGGACGATCGTCGACGTGAGCCCGGATCGTCCGAACCGCCTGTCGCTGTACGTCCGCGTCCGTTGCGTCGAGTTGTGCGAGGACCGCCGGCAGGTTGAACTCCGCGTCCGCGTCGCCGTGTAGCGTCGGACTCGAACTCGAGCCCCCACTCGAGTTCGAATCCGCAGCCGCGTGCGAGTCCGCGGAGCGGTGGAGTTGTGCGCTGCCCTCGCCCCCATCCCCATCCATAACATGCGCTCCATATCCTATCGGCGGTAAAAATCTTCTGTCTGTTTAATTCACGGATAGCTGAAAGAAGCGGACGGGCCGGAAGTCAATCGGCCGTTCAGGCGAGCCAGTTCTCGGGTTTCGTGTCGTAGTCGACGTCGTCTGCCGAGAGGTGCTCGACTTCCTCCCACGGTACGTCCTCGACGGTGACCTCGTCGCCGTCGTAGCGGATCAGTTTCCCGCGCTCTTGGGCCTCGGGTTCGCGGTTGCGACGCTTCGCGACCTCGATGTCGTGCTCGTCGACCTCCTTGACGATCGTCAGCAGGTTCACCGGCCGGCCCCAGAGCTCGAAGATGCGCTTCAAGGTCTCCTTGGCCTTCCCGAGGTCGAGCATGACGCCGTTGTACTGGTGGCCCAGCAGCAGTTCGTTGGCGTTGTTGTAGTTGCCGTCGTAGACCGCGATCGTCGGCTTCCCGAAGTTGGTGAACTGCAGGAGCAACTTCTTCTTGACATCCTCGGCGGCGTCGCTGGCGACGTGGAACTGCCCGGTCGCCTGCGAGTGCTCGTAGGTGAAGTAGTTGTTTTCCGTGATGAACTCCTCCGTGAGGAACTCGTCGAGGAAGGTGACGTCGTTGTGGCTCTCGCGGATGTCGAACATCCGATCCCAGCCCGCGGCGAAGTCGACGTCCTCGAGCGCTTCCTCGACCGACGAGTACCGGGCGTCGTCGAACAGGTAGCGGCCGATCCGCTCGAGTTCGTTCTGGTTGACCCGCGAGAGGAAGCCGCGGTTCTGGCGCTTGACCAGCGAGTAGTGGCGCCGAGCCAGTCCCTCGTAGGTCAGCACCTTCCAGGGGTACTTTTCGACGTCGATCTCGCCCTCGCGGGCCTTCTCGAGGGCCTCGCGGTCGACCCACTCGTCAGGGACTTCCTCGAGCGAGTCCAGCGTCTCGGGGGTGATAGTGTCGATCGGTTCCGGAGGCTCGAGCGTTTCGAGAACGTCGTCGAAGTCGACGACGTCGGCGAGGTTGCGCCACGAGATGCCCTCGACGCGCAGCAGGTGCTCGAGGACTTCGCGGCGGTTGGTGGTGTTCTCGACGTACTCCCACAGCTCCATGCCGAGGCTGTAGGGGTTCAGGCCGCCGGACGCGAGGACCTTCGCCATGTGGTCGGCGTAGTTCATGAACTCGTCGTCGCCGGCGAAGGTCTCGTCGGTCATCATCGTCGACTCCCAGTAGGCGGCCCAGCCCTCGTTCATCACCTTCGTCATCTTCTGGGCGGCGAAGTAGTACGCCTCCGCCCGCATCATGTCGAGCACGTCTCGCTGCCACTCCTCCATCTCGACGGCCCGTTCGGCGTCGTCGTCGTACCGCTTGCCGTGTTCGCGAACGAACGCGAGGATGTCTTTTTCGGGCTCGTCGGGGAACGTGACGCCGCCGTCCTCGCCCTCGAGTTGCTCGAGCCACTCCTCGTCGAACACCTCGCCTTTGATCTCGTCGGAGAGGTTCAGTTCGTCGAGTTTCTCCGCGAGGTCGTCGTCCAAGTCCTCGAGTTCGTCGCCCGGACCGTCGACCTCGAGGCGACGCTGGAAGACGCGGTGCTGGTCGATGTTGTCCTCGAGCGAGAGGCAGTGGTCGATCCACTTTTCGACCTCCGCGCGGTCGATGTCGGGGTCGGACATGTAGTCGTCGATGGCCCGCGCGTGGCGCTCGAGCATCGCGGCGGCGTTGACCTGCTCCTCGTCGGCCCGGCCGCTGGTAAAGAGCCCGAACCACTCGTTGTTCGCGAAGAAGTCCGAGTGGGCCTCGACGTGGGTGATGACGGCCTTCTGGTCGGCCAGCGTGTTCGACTCCTGGAGGAACGCGTGGGCCGGATTGTCGTTGTTGACGATCTCGAAGGCCTTCCCGCCGCCGTACTGGCCCTGCTTGCGCTGCTTGTCGTACTGCATGCCCCACCGCCAGTGCGGGTAGCGGCTCTGGAAGCCGCCGTAGGCGATGAGTTCGTTCATCTCGTCGTAGTCGATGATCCAGTACTTGACGGGGTAGGGTTCGAGGCCGAGCTTCTGAGCGAGGTTGCGGGCCTCTTCGACCGGTTCCTCGAGGTCGGTAGCGATCGCCTGTTTGCGGAAGCGATCGGCGTTGGAGTTGGATTTACTCATCGTCATCACTCTCCGTCGAGAGGATCTCGTAGATCGCGTCGGTCACGTCCGCCTCGCCGTTGACGTAGGCCACCGCAACCTCGTCGTCGTCCGTGCCGAAGTGGCGCTCGAGCTCCTCGGCGTGGGTGGCGTTGATCGCGTTGCCGCTGGGCTGGGTCTCGACGTAGGCGTGGAGGTTCGCCGGAATCTGCTCCATCATCGGGATGACTCGCTCCTCGGTGTCGTTCGAGGAGTTCTCGGAGTCGCCGGCCGCGAAGACGTAGCGGTTCCAGTCGCTCCAGGGGTACTCCTCGAGCAGTTCGGCGGCCAGTTCGTACGCGCTCGAGATCTTCGTGCCGCCGCCGCTGCGGATGCCGAAGAACTCCTCGCGCTCGACCTCCCAGGCCTCGGCGTCGTGGGCGATGTAGACGAACTCGGCGTTGTCGTACTTGCCCTGGAGGTACCAGTCGAGCGGCGTGAAGGTGCGCTCGACGAGTTCCCGCTTCTTCTCGCGCATCGAGCCGGAGACGTCGCGGATGTTGACCACGACGACGTTCTTCTCTTTCTCCTCGATGATCTCGGGGTGGCGGTAGCGCTCGTCCTCGCGGCGGAAGGGGACGTGGTCGATCCCCTCGCGGCGGATCTTCTGCTGGACGTCCTCGCGCTCGACGTTGTTCTCGACCTCCTCGATCGAGGCCCACTTCCCTCGCTCATCGTCGGGGATGTCCTTGTAGGCCTCTTCGATCCAGGCCATCGAAACCGGCAGGTTCTCGCCGCGGGCCCACTCGAAGACGTCGCGGGGTTCGATGCCCTCGACCTTGCAGAGTTCGCGGAGGAACTCCTCGTCGAAGTCCATCGCCAGCTTGCGCTTGAGCCCCTCCTTGAACATCCGCTCGAAGTCGAGCGTGCTGTTGGGGCCGGTCCGCGTGAGGTCGGTGAAGGGACCCTCCTTCTCCTCGACGACCTTCTTGCCCTTCGGATCGAGGTCGAGTCCGAGTTCCTCGTCCAACTCCTGGGCGAACTCCTCGGGGTCCATCTCGTAGTACTCGTGCTCGCCGCCCTCCTCGCCGGGTTCGCCGTCCTCGTCACCGTCGCCGTCTCCCGGCTGGGGTTGGGGCTGGCCGACCGGCTGGCCGGTGTCGGGCGTGTCGCCGTCGCCCTGCCCGACGCCGCCCTTGTCGCGCTGATCGTACTCGAACTCCGGCAGCGAGACGATCTTCACCGGGATGTTGATCTGTCCGGGGCCGCTGCCCCCGAGGTCGCCGTACTGGATGAAGTCGGCCAGATCCTCACGGCGCTTTTCGCCCACTTCGCGGAATCGTTCGAGATCGTCTCTCAGTCCCATCTGTAGCTCACCTGTCCCATGACGTGTCTGCTTGTCAGTTCGGCCGACGCCTCGGAGTACCCGAAGAGGTCGACCATCGTCTCGATCGTATCCTCCTTGATCGCCGCCGTCTCGGTGCCGCTCGGCGGGTCGTCCCACTGGCGGGGGTCGAAGTCCTCGAAGGTCCGCTTGACGTCGTCCCAGTCGTGGCTCTCGAGGACGGTCTTGATCACCGGGATCGCGGTGAGGTCGACGTCCTCGACGGAGAAGTCCTCGTTGCGGTGCTCCCAGGCGTGGCGGTTCAAGGAGGTGATCACCTTCTCGCGGCGGAAGTTGCGGACGCTCTCGCGGGGGAGGTTCCCCTCGTACTCGTCCTCGGAGAACCGCCCGAGGTGCTCGACCTCGAACAGCTTCATCTTCAGCGGGTCCGGCTCGACGCGCTCGCCGCGGTCGTTGTACAGCGGCTCGTCGGTCTCCCACGCGTAGACGTGCTCGACGTACTCGGCGACGGTCTCCTCGTCGACCCGCTTGTCGTGCATGATCGCCTCGATGACGTCTGACTCCTGCCGGTCGTAGATGTAGTTCTTCACCGGAACGACGCGGTTCTCGAACTCCGAGCGCTCGCCCGTCGAGAAGACCGGCGCCTCGGCCAGCCCCTCGGCCATCGCGTTCAACACGTCGCGGGGCATGACGACGTCCTCGACCGCCAAGTCGGGGTGGTGGCGGTCCCGATCAGTCTGCAGGAGTTCCGCCAGGGTATCCCGCGTGTACGTGACCGGAATCCCGTGGTCGCCGTCGTTGTTGTCGTCGTCGAAGTCGAACTCCTCCTTCTCGCGGCGGGTGTCGCCCTCCTGTAAGTAGCCCTGATCGTAGATCAAGGCCTTATCCACGAGGTCGAGCCCGTTCGGCAGGTTCTCCTCGTCCAACCGCGTGACGACCGCGTACAGCGCGGCCGCCTCGAGCGCGTGCGGTGCGAACTCCTCCACCGTCGTCTCGCCGGCCTGGTTCTTGACCGCGACCGTCACCGGCGCGCGGATCCGGTCCTCGAGTTCGTCGTAGCTTTCCGCCTCCCAAACCTCCGTCTCGTTGGTCAGCTCGCGCCGGATGAGCTCGGACTCGAGGCTGAGGTTCGTCAGGTAGCCGAAGCGGTGCTTGTCGAGTCGCCGCTTCAACGCTTTCAGCGGGTCCATCCCGTTGCGGTCGGCGTGCTGATTGAGCTGGGCCTCGAGGTCGGGGTTCGAGATGATCAGCATCTGCGTGTCGACGTCCATCCCGATCCCCTTGTCCAGCTTCACGGACTGCTCGTCGGGCACGTTCAGCAGCTTCTGGAGCAGGTCGGCGTGTTGGGCCGCGTCCTCGACGATCGTGAGGACGCCGTTGCCCTGCGAGAGCACGCCGTCGTAGCTGAACGCCTGCGGGTTCTTTCGCCCGCGCGAATCCAGTTCCTGGAGCATCCCGTGCATCCACGAGCCGACGAGCCGTTCCTTGGGCTGGCCCTCGTCCTCGCTGTGGAGGACGCCGACGCCCTGGCCCACGTCGACCACGTAGTTCTTCACGCGCAGGTGCGCGTCGTCCGTGATCGCCGAGAACAGCGCTTCCTCGCCGTCCCGACGGTAGCGCTCCTCCAAGTAGTCGTACGCTTCCCGGGAGAACGGGTCGAGTTCCGCGTCGACCCGTACCGGGACGTGGTCGTCGAGTTCGGCGTTCAGATCCTCGAGGATGCCCTGGCGGACGTCCTCCGGGAACACCGACAGGGGGTGGGCCTGAACGGGACTCTCGTACCAGTTCTGGTCGTCGGTCGCGGTCGGATCGCCGCCGTAGCTCAGCCCGCGCTCGCCGGCCTCGGCGGTCGTAACGTTCCACTCGACGGTGTACCGCCGGCCCTCGGGCGTCTTGGAGTACTCGCGCAGTCCGTTGACCAGACAGCGCTTGAGTTCCGACTTTCCGGTGGCGGTGGGCCCCTCGAACCAGATGATCTTCTCGTCTTTCGCCCGGCCCGCGGCGATCGATCGGAGGTCGTCGACGAACCCGTTCAGCACCTCGGTGTTGCCGAGGATGGCGTGCTCGCCGTCGTTGTGCGGATCGTCGAAGAAGCGGTAGCGCTCCTTCTCCTCGCCCTCCTCGACCACCGTGCGCGTGCCGGCCGCCTCGATCGCCTCGAGCAGGTACTTCGAGGCGTGGGAGGCGATCGTCGGGTTCTCGAAGATCCGATCGACGTACGCCGCGAGGCCCATCGGCTCCTCGTAGGTCTCCTCGAGTTGGCGGTCGGCCTCGGTGACGTAGTCGCGTTCGGTCATGTTAGTCGTCCATCTCTGCCTTGGCGACCTCCGCGCCGGCGAACTCGAGTACTTCCTTGGCGCCGCCCTCGGAGTATCCCTGCTCCATCAGGGCGTCGATCCACGCGGACCGTTCGTCGTCGTCAAACTCGTTGGCCGAGACCAGCGCGGAGAAGTTGATGTTGTGCTTCTTGTCCTCCCAGAGTTTGCGCTCGAGTGCGCGGCGCAGGCGCTCGTTGTCCTGCGGGTTGAACGCTTCGCCCTCGCGGGCGCGCCGGGAGACCCAATTGCTCACTTCCTGACGGAAGTCGTCCTTGCGGTCCTCGGGGATGTCGAGTTTTTCCTCGACGGAGCGCAGGAAGGTCTCGTCGGGTTCCTGCTCGCGGCCCGTGAGCTCGTCCTCGATGGTGTCGTCGTCGATGTAGGCCATGACGTGGTCCATGTACTTCTCGCCCTGGCGCTGGATCTCGTCGACGTCGTACGCGAGGGCGTGGCGGACGTCCTCGATGGCCCGCTCCCTGTACTCCTCGCGGACCGTCTCGAGGTAGCGGTAGTACTTCTCGAAGTTGTCCTCCGGGATGGAGCCGTGGTGTTCGAGGTTCTCCTCGAAGAAGTTGAACACCGTCAGCGGCGAGAGGAACCCGCGCTGGCGGTGTTTGGAGTCCATGATAGCCTCGGCGATCTCGTCGCCGATGAACCGGGGCGAGACGCCGACCATGCCCTCGCCGATCTCGGCCTTCTGTTCGGCCTCCTCGCGGAGCTTCTTCACGTCGATGTCGTCGCCCTCGTCGATCTCGCCGTTGTAGGCTTTGGCCTTCGAGAGCAGATCGACGGTTTCGGCGTCGGGCTCCTCGATGCGCGTGAGGACGCCGAACAGGCCGGCCATCTCGAGCGTGTGGGGCTCGACGTTGATGTCCGGCACGTCGGCGTTGTTTAACATCTTCCAGTAGATCTGGGCCTCGTCCTCGTAGGAGAGGACGTACGGGAAGTCGATCCGCTTGGTGCGGTCGTTGAACGCCTCCATCTTCTCGTCGCCCTTCTTGTCCTTGTACTCGGGCATGTTGGTGCGGCCGACGATCACCTGGTCGATGTCGATCCGCGGGTTGTTCTTCGGCTTGATCGTCTGCTCCTGGGTGGCGTGCAGGAAGTCGTAGAGGAACTCCCGCTGCAGCTTCAGCAACTCCTCGCCGGAGAAGATACCGCGGTTGGCGTTACAGAACGCCCCCGAGTAGTCGAACGCGCGCGGATCGGATTCGCCGTAGATGGCGATCTTCGAGTAGTTGACGTCGCCGGTCAGTTCGGTCTCGTCCTGGTTCTTCTTGTCCTTGGGCTCGAACGTCTCGAGCGCCTGGCGCTTGTTCTCGTCGGCGACCAGTCGGATAATCTCGACGTGGTTCTCGAGGACCTGCTGGAGGTCGTCGTCGTAGTAGGCCAGCAGCTTGTCCATGTAGAACTCCGACTCGGGATCCAGCGCCTGGTCGTTCTGGATCGTGTAGGGCGCGTCTAAGTTCTCGTTGAGATCGTCGATGACCCGCTGGCGCTGCTCGAGCGGCAGCAGGACGAGCGGGTCCTGGTTCATCGGGGACCGAACCGTGTCGTCGGCCGGGTCCTGATCCTGGACGACGTCGCAGAGGTTCGTCCAGCGGAACGTGTACATCCGGCCCTCCTCGCGCAGAGTGTAATCCTCGAAGTAGCGGCGCACCTGCTTGTCGAAGTGGGACTTGCCGGAGCCGACCGGGCCGAGCAGCAGCTTGATACGCCGCTCGGGGCCGAGCCGGCGGGCGCCGGACTTGACCTTGTTGACGAACTCGTGGATCGACTGGTGGATCACCTTCCCGTAGAAGGTGTTCTCGCCGTCGTGCAGCGGGTCTTCGCTGGCCAGCAGGTACTCGACCATGCCCTCCGTCTCGTCGTAGGTCGTCCCGTAGTGGTCGAACATATCCGCAACCCGCTGGTGGGCGTTGCGGGCGATCTTCGGGTCCTCGTAGACTTCCTCTAAGTACCAGTCGAAGGACTTGGTTTCCCGCAGGTCCGCGGGCATCGATTCCTTGTATTCCGTGCTGAGCGTCTCGAGCGTCTCGATGTCACCGTTCATTGTATCAGTGCTCGTTGGGTGCTCCCCTGCCGTCGGGTTCTGTTGTGATCGCGCGGGGAGCGCGTCGTGGAGTGGGCAGCAGTCGACCGGCTGGAGCCTCGCGCGGCCGAACCGATTCCGGCGGTCCAGCCCGCCCGCTTCGTCGGGGGACCGGTCATCCGGCCCGCCCGTTCGACGACGTCACACGGTCGTCCCTCCTCGAGCGCGGCGCTCGGTGAGCGCGGACCCCGTCGGGCGGCGACGTGTCGTGTCATGTGTGATCGATCACCACTCGTCGTTGCGCAACGACCGGATCGGAGATCGTGCGCGACGTGCGCCGGGGACGGACGCAGAGTGGATCGGTCCGGCGATCGGATACCGATAGTATTTAATGAGTGAGTAATCCAGGTACTTAATCTTAGCCCCAAAAGGTATTTACCAGCAGTTAATTGCAGGCAAATCCTGCCAGAACCGTACACCGTCAATTGATACCACACCTCATTTTTTGAAGACGGGTGCCGTAAACGACGGGCCTGCACTGGCGTGGCGCGCTCGCGCGCGCTCGATTGCCTGGGCGCATACGTTAGTACCACTCATACGTTACTCCGCTTATATTTCGGGACGCGCTGCATCGCGTGAAATGCGGTCGCATGAGAGTGGGCCGGAGTAACAACGCTGTTCCCGGATCCTGCAAGCCCGGTAAGTCGGACGGCTAGCGGGACGTCGATCTCGCGGCAGAGAACGCTCGAG
Organism: Halopiger xanaduensis SH-6; assembly: GCF_000217715.1. Classification (GTDB taxonomy): domain Archaea; phylum Halobacteriota; class Halobacteria; order Halobacteriales; family Natrialbaceae; genus Halopiger; species Halopiger xanaduensis. The sequence continues at coordinate 2,280,544 of NC_015666.1, read as the reverse complement.
ACCGGGAAACAGTCGTCAATCGCAGTCGCATCGTCCCGCGACGACGAGGCTTTAGGACCGGCGACGGTACGGCCGATATGGACGAACTGACGGACCTGCCCGATTCCTGGGCCGTCTGGTCTCGGGGCGACGACGGTCGCCTCGTCCTCGCGTACCGGCCCGACGTCTTCGACGCCGCCGAATTTCCCGCGCCCTGTCTGCCGACCCTGTACCTCACCCACGGCCGGCGAACCCGCCGCCCCGGGCGGAACCCGACCGACGCCACCGGCGCCAGCGACTGGTTCGTCACGCTCTACCTCGAGCCCGACGTCACGCTCGAGGACCACGACCGCTACCCGACGCGGGCGGAAGCGCTCGAGCGCACGGTCGAACTCGCGCGGGCGTTCGACGACGGGGAGATCGACTACCGGGGGCTGTACCAGGTGCCCCGCGAGCGGTACTTCGATCGGCTCGACGAACTGACGGGTCGCGGCGATGCGAAGACCGAATAGCGGTTCAGGATCCTGCGCCTCGAGCCTGTCGCTGGACGGGCCGGATAGGCGGACGTGAAGACGTCGCGTGACGAGGACGAGAGGCTTAACCGCGCGTGCCGACTACGCCGTGCTATGTCGACCGTCACGCTCATCGGCTCCCGCTTGGCCGAGCCCGGCACCGAATTCGTCTATCAGGGCGAGGCCGACGGCTGCGCCGGCTGTCCCTACCGCAGCCAGTGTCTCAATCTCTCCGAGGGCACCAAGTACCGCGTTACCGACGTCCGCGAAAAGGCGCAAACGCTGGAGTGCGCGATGCACGACGGCGGCGTCCGTGCCGTCGAAGTCGAGCCCGCCGCCGTCGAGGCGAACGTTCCGTCGAAGGGCGCGTTCGCGGGGAGTAAAGCGAGTCTGCAGGGTCCCTGCCCGTACGTCGAGTGTCCGAGTCACGAGTACTGCGAACCCGACGGCGTCGAATTCGACGAGGAGTACCGCATTCGGGAGATCCGCGGCGACCCGCCCCACGACGTCTGCCACCTCGATCGCTCGCTCGAGTTGGTCGAACTCGACGTCGACGACTGACGTCGACGGCGGACGGCCGCTCAAAACAAACGTTGTTGGCGCTACTTCTCGAGCGCGTCCTCGTCGAGCCAACTGCCCGCCCAGCACTCGATCTCGTCGAACACCGGCTCTAAGGACTTGCCCTTCTCGGTGAGGCTGTAGTAGGTCGCGATCGGCGAGTCCTCCTCGATGCGACGCTCGACGAACCCCATCTCGCCGAGGTCGTCGAGAACGCGCGACAGGGTGCGGGCGTTGGCGTCGGTCGAGCGCTTGAGTTCGTTGAACCGCTGCTCGCCGTCTAGCAGTTCGTGGAGGACCGCGAGTCGCCACTGCGAGCCGATCTGCTCGATCGACGCGATGACGGGACAGGCGGCGTCGTGGCCGTGCTGGTCGGCATCGCTCTCGTTCTCGCCGTCGCTGCGGGGAGTGGCCTCGTCGTCGCGGGATTTCGTCTGGGGGGAAGACATCTCGGTCGATCGTTCGTAGCGTCCCCATCCGTATAGCAGTTCGGATACGAACCAGCTAACATAGGGAAAGCTCCCGGATAGTTGCCGCCCGACTGGGATAACCACCCCACCGTGTCAAAATACGTACTTCTGCGCCGATCAGATCGACACTCGAGAAGATCGGAACCGTCGTGAATCACCGGACACCGGGTATCTCTACTGTCGAAGATACTCGAAAGCGAGCCCAAATCGGACGTTTCGGACGACTGTCACCGGCCACTACACTTTACTACGGACGCTTATTCTCGAGAAACGAATGGCGATACTCGAAGTGGACGGGCTCCGGAAAGAGTACGGCGACTTTCCCGCCGTCGAAGGCAGCACCTTCGCGATCGAGCGCGGCGAGGTGTTCGGCGTCGTCGGCCCCAACGGCGCGGGGAAGACGACGACGCTGAAGATGCTCGCGGGACTCGTCGAACCGACGGCCGGAACCGCGGTCGTCGCCGGCCGCCAACCCGGCGAACCGGCGATGCAGCGACGACTCGGCTTCCTCCCCGAGGAGTCGCCGCTGTACGAGGACATGACGGCGACGGACTACCTCGAGTTCTTTGCAGATCTCTACGACGTCCCCGGCGAGGTCGCGACCGAGCGGATCGCGGACACGCTCGACCGCCTGGACCTCGAGCACCGCGACCGGCGGATCGGCAACATGTCGAAGGGCATGAAGCGGAAGGTCGCGATCGCGCGGGCGCTGGTGAACGATCCGGACGTGCTCATCTTCGACGAGCCGGCCTCGGGTCTCGACCCGCTGACGACGAACTACATCATCGAGTTCACCCGCGAACTGAGCGAGCAGGGGAAGACGATCGTCTTCAGCGCGCACAACCTCTACCACGTCGAGAGCATCTGCGATCGCGTCGCGGTGATGAACGACGGGCGGATCATCGCCCGCGGGAGCGTCGACGAGATCCGCGACGAACACGGCGGCACCGAGTACCACGTCTACGCGACGAAAGACGGGAGCGACGCGCTCGACGACGACCAATCACGGGCCATCGAAGTCACGCGCGAAGAGACGAATGACGGACAGCAAGTCCGCCACGTCGTCGCGGACATGGCCTCCGTCGAGGCCATCCGCGAAGCCGTCGAAGCCGAGGGCGGTCGCGTCACCGACATCCAGACGAAGACGCCGAGCCTCGAGGACATCTTCCTCGAGATCGCGAGCGGTGCGGACCCCGACGCGGAGCGCAACCGCACCCGGAACCGGGACGCGGAGGCCGAGCCGTGAGCGGGGACGACGCGGTGAACGAGGACGTGACTGGGCTCGAGCCGTCGCGCGACGGGACTGATCGCGGCGCCGATATCCAGGCGTCAGCCGGCGTGGCGACTCGCTTCCGCGAATCGCTCTCGAGAACCGCCCGAATCGCCCGGTGGGAAGTCTCGAGCAGTACCGGCACCATCGACCGGAAGACCGTGCTGGTCCTCGCCGCGATGGTCCTCGTCGTCGGCGTCGTCGGATTCGGCGTCGCCGACGAGGGGCTGGGCCTCGAGGACGAGATCTACGTGGTCGCCGTCGACGAGTCCAATCCGTACCACGACGTCGCCGTCGAGAGCGCCCAGTTCCGGCCGGTGCCGCTCGAGGGCGGTGACCGAGATAGAATAGGCGAATCTGTCGATCTCGTCGTCTCCGGCGACAGAATATGGGACGTCGGCGACAACGGCGAACCCGCCTACGACGCGTTTCGCGACGCGATCGACGGCTATAACGAGGCGCTGATGACTCAGGAAGCCGACGAGGCAGCCGCGTATCCGGTCCTCGTCGAACTCGACTACCGAGAACGCGACCTCGCCACACTGGACGACTCCGGCAGCGCTGGTTCTGCGGACGATGATACCGGCGACGGGACGATATCCGATGACGGACCGACAAGCGATGGAGCCCGTTCCGATACGAACGACGAAGGTGACGCCTCGAGCGGCGATGACGAACTACAGGTCCCGAACGTCGGCGGATCGACGGGAGCTGCCGAGACGACGGTCGGCGCACCCGGCTCGCTCTCGCCGCCGTTCCCGTTCCGGTCGCTCGTGCTCGCGTTCCTGTTCGTCGTGCCGATGAACTTCGTCATCCAGGCCTACGGGAGCACGATCATGGACGAACGGATCAAGCGCCGCGGCGAATTGCTGTTGGTGTCGCCGGCCTCGCGCTACGAGATCGTCGCGGGCAAGACGTTGCCGTACCTGCTCGCGCTGGTCGCTATCGCGGCTGGAATCGCGTACGCGATCGATGGCGGGTTGCTCGCCGTCGCCGCGGCACTGCCGATCGCACTGCTGTTCCTCGCGTCGACGTTCGTCGGCGCGATGCTCGCCCGCTCGTTCAAGGAACTCACGTTCGTCACTGTCGCGATCAGCGTCGGGCTGACGACCTACGCCTTCATCCCGGCGATCTTCACCGACGTAACGCCGATCGCGCTGATCTCGCCGCTGACGCTCATCGTGACGGCCCTGCAGGGCGAGTCGGTCGCGGCCGGCGAGTACCTGTTCTCGACGCTGCCGTTCTACCTCAGCGCGGTCGTCTGCTTCCTGCTCGGCGTCGGTATCTACCGCGAGGAGGACATGTTCGCCCAGAAGCCGATCCCGGCGAAGGTGCTCGACGCGATCGCGAGCCAGATCGACGCGCTCTCGCGGTGGGACGCCCGCTTGAGCCCGTTCGTCCTCTCGATCCTCTTTATTCCCTTCATCTTCGCGGGGCAGTTGCTCATCGTCGCCCTGCTGTTCGCGGTTCCCGAGGCGGTCGCGCTCCCGATCGTCCTCGTGCTCGCGGCGGCGATCGAGGAACTCGCGAAGAGCGTCCACGTCTACGCCGGCTTCGCCCGCTCGAGGTTCGAGGCGTCGCTTCGCGTCGCGGTCGCGGTCGGCTCGCTGTCGGGGCTCGGCTTCTTCGTCGGCGAAAAGATCACCCACATCGTCCAGTTCGTCGGGCTCCCCGAACTGACGGTCGGCACCGCGGCCTTCGGTCCCGACCTCGCGAGCACGAGCGGGCCGCTGCTCGCGGGTGCGATCTTCCTCGCGCCGCTCGCGCTCCACGCCGCGACGGCGATCGTTTCGGCGATCGGGGCGAGTCGCGGTTCGGTCGGCTACGCGCTCGGATTCGTCGCCGCGACGCTCGTCCACGCGGCCTACAACGCGGGGGTGATCGCCCTTGTCGCGTGAGCAGGGGCCGAACCCGCCGACGCTCGAGGACGAGCTGAACCAATTGGACGGCGACGGCACATCTTGGCGCGCTCGCCTGGCGCTCGTCCGCCGAGAACTCGGTTCGCTACGGTCCGAGAAGACGATCATGCTCGCGATCGCGATCCAGTTGTTTATCGCGGCGTTCTCGTCGTTCCTCGTCGTCGGCCTCGTCTCGCTGTACGATCCCGGCGCGGTCGACGGCTACCAGACCGAAGTCGCGGTGACCGGCGACGGCGCCGACGACCTCGTCGAGGTCGCGATCCGGCAGGAGGGCCTCTCCGCCCGCCAGTACGACGCCGCGAGCGCACAGCAGGCGTTCGACCGCGGCGACGTCGCCGCCGTTTTGCGGACCTCGCGGACGGACGAGGGCCAACTGTTCGTCCACGTCACCGCGCCCGAAGAGGGGCTCGAGACGACGCTGCTGGTCGTCCAGTTGCGCGACGCCTTGAAGGATCTCGAGCGCACCGAGCGGCTGGCGAACGCTGACGCGGGGCGGCTAGCTGAGACGCCCCTTTTCGTCCCGTCAGCGATCCAGGCGAGTCCCTACGTCGGCTTCACCTACACCGTCTTGCTGCCGCTGCTTTGCTTCCTGCCGGTGTTCATCAGCGGCTCGATCGTCGTCGACTCGCTGATCGAGGAGCGCGATCGGGGGACGCTCACGCTGCTTCGGGTCGCCCCGCTCTCGCTGACCGAGATCGTCGACGCGAAAGTCGCGGCGACGGCGGCGCTGGCACCGTTGCAGGCCGTCGCCTGGATGGTTCTGCTCGCGGTCAACGGAACGTCGATCGCGACTCCGACGGCGCTGGTTACGCTGGTTGCCGCGCTGTCGCTGCTCGTCGTCGGCGTCGGTGCGATCGTCGCACTGGTCGCACCGGATCGGCGGCAGGCGCAGTTGTGCTACTCGATCAGTATCGTCGGCGCCCTCGTAGTTGCGAGTCTGTTGCCCGAACATCCCGCCAACACCGTCGCGAAGTTCGCGATGGGCAGTTCGACGGGAACGAGTTGGGCGCTCCTCGCGGGCTACTGTCTCGCGGGTATCGCCGCCGTCGTCGCGCTCCGGCGCATCGTCGGCGGGCTCGATACGGACTCGCTGTAAGCGGGCGAACGGGGCGTCCGCAACTGGCCGACTGACCGGATTCGACTCGACTCGAGAACGGCCCACGCCGCTCAGTCGTCGACCACCAGCAGTTCGTTGTTCGGCTCGTCGTCCTCCCAGTCGGAGTCGGCCGGCGGTTGGACCGTGAACTCGATCGTGCCCGTCGACTGGTCCGGGGCGAGCGACAGCTCGCCGTCGCTGTCGAAGTCGAATTCGACCTCGTTATCGTCGCCCGTCTCTTTAGATAACGCTCCGTCCATCCGCGCCGTGCCGGCCTGCGCGACGACGACGGCGTCGGTCACCTCGTTGCCGTCCTCGTCGACGACGTAGATGCTCACGTCGTCGTCGTCCTCCGCGATCGTCGCGTCGTCGAACTGGACGTCGACTTCGGTGTCCGTTTGGAAGCCGTCGATGCCGCCGAGAATCTGGAGCATGATCCCGAGCGAGACGACGCCGACGATGAGCGCGATCACGAGTCTGATCGGCAACCCCTCGATCGCCCGATCGTCGTCGGCGAACGAGCGCCTCGGGCCGACGGATATCGATACGGTCGGTGACGGTGACTCTCGTCCTGAAGCCATACCGCCGTTGGTCGCCCCTTCGTACGTAAACCCCGGGCCGCGGGTTCAAGTGGGAAGCCGCGGGAACCGTCGCCATGAGTTTCGTCATCGGACGGGGGAGCGACGCCGAGACGGTACAGGCGGGGCGAGTCGGTACGTACCGCGCGCTCGACGGCAGCGACGGGGCCGACCTGTACGTGGATCTCGACGGCCCGCACGCGATGTTGGTCGTGGGCAAGCGCGGCTACGGGAAGTCCTACACCCTCGGCGTCGTCGCCGAAGAGCTCGCACGCGCGTCCGGCGTCGCGCCGGTGATCGTCGACCCGATGGGCGTCTTCGAGACGCTCGCCGACGGGTCGACCGGTGAGCCGGTTCCGGTCGAGGTTGTCACCGAACCGACCGTCGCGGTCGACGCGCTCGATCCCCGGTCGTGGTGTGCGCTGCTCGGCCTCTCCCCCGAGAGCGGCGCGGGGAGTCTCGTCTGGCGGGCCGCCCAGGAATCGGCGACGCTCGAGGAGATGCGCGATCACGTCGCGGCGACGGACGCGCCGGGGGCCGACAAGCGGGCCGCGACCAACCACATCGCGCTTGCGGAGTCGTGGGGCGCGTTCGACCCGGACGGGCTCGATGCGGCCGAACTCGCCGGCTCGGCGGTCACCGTCGTGGACGTCTCCGGACTCGAGGCCGCCCCGATGAACGCGGTGTGTCGCGCCGTCGCGGAGGCGCTGTACCGCGCACGGGTTACGGGGACGATCGATCGGCTGCCGTGGCTCCTGCTCGACGAGGCCCACGCGTTCTTCGCCGGCGTCGCGGCGGACGCACTACATAGGATACTCACGCGCGGGCGCGCTCCAGGCGTCAGCCTCGTCCTCGCGACCCAGCAGCCGAGTTCGCTCTCGGAGACGGCCGTTTCCCAGTCCGACGTGCTGGTCGCCCACCGGCTGACGGCCGAGGCCGATCTGGCGGCGCTCGAGGCCGCCCAGCCGACGTACGTCCACGAGTCGCTCGCCGACCGGCTCCCGACCGACCCGGGGAGCGTCGTCGTGATCGACGACGCGACGGAGACGATCCACGCCGCCCGGATTCGCCGGCGGGACACGCCTCACGGCGGCGGCAGTCCGAGCGCACGCGAGGTCGCCGATCAGCTGTAATCGGTCTCGAGTCGAATCGCGTTACCTCCGGGTCCGAGTTTAAACCCGATCGCGCGGCAACCTCCGCCATGACCGACCTCGATCGACTCGAGCAGCGGTTGTCGGCCGTCGAGCGCGTCGTCGTCGACGGCGACGCGGCGCTGGACGAACTCGCGGAAGTGGCGGCGCTCGCCGAGACCGTCGCCGACCTCGAGACGCGCGTCGACGAACACGAGCGACGGCTCGCCGACCTCGAAGCGGCGGTCCGGTCGCTCGAGGGGTACGTCGGCAACGTCGAATCGATCAACGACGACGTCGAGCGACAGGCCGCGTCAGCGGTTGCAACGGTCGATCGACTCGAGCGCCGAGTCGACCGGCTCGAGGTCGAACTCGACGATGTCCGGGGCGGCGTTCTTCGAGAACCGACCGAAAGGGAGACGGAAGGGACTCGGTCCGGTTCCGATTCGGACGACGGTGCTGGCGAGGGCGGGGCCGGGTCTGCGTTCGAGTTCGACGACGAGTCGATAGACGGGACGGACGCAGCGGACGACCCGTCCGAGAGCGCGTCGCTCGAGTTCGCGACAGGTGCCGGTGACGACGGAACCGGTGCCGAGACGGCACAGACGCCGGAGGAAACGGTGGCCGACATCGTCGCAGGATCCGACGAACCACGGCCACGCGAGGACGCCCCCTCGAGAGGCGACCGGCCAGCGCAGCCCGACGACGAGACCGACGGCGACGACGCCGAATCGGGACTGTTCGGGTCGCTTCGCGCTCGGTTTCCATGATCCGGTACGTGGTCGCGGTCCTCCTGACGCTCGCAATCTTCGGACTGGCCGGGCTCGCGATCGACGACGCGGCCGGCGAGGCGACCGAACGCGAACTCCGCAGCGAACTCGCGGCCGTCGAAGCGGCGGCGGTCGACCTCGAGGCGAGCGAAGAAGTTTCCCCCGCCGGCCATCCGAACCCGCGGCGGGTGGTCGAGTTTTCGGTCCCGACGCGTTCGCTGACTCGAGCGGGCGTCGACCGCCTCGAGATCGAACCGGTCGCCGACGACGCCAGCGTCGCGCGGTACGTGCTGACCGACGGCACGCGCGGGCGGATGATCCTCGAGAGCCGTCTCGTCTACTGCGAGCCGACGGCCGATCGGACGACCGAAATCGGCTGGAGCGGCACGAAGGCCGTCCGACTCGCGCTCCGCCCGGACGCCGACGGCCGACCGGTCGTCGTCGCGACGTTTCCGGACTCCTGACGAGGTACGCTGCCCGGCTCGAGTCGTCGAGCGCGACGGAACCACCCCCTCGCGATGTCCGAGTTTAAACCGGAACGCGAGCCAGCTAGCCTATGCCATCGAACGAGGCCGCGGCCGACGGCGAGCGATCGGGCGTCGTGCCGACGCTGCTCGCCGGAATCGGCCTCGAGTCCCTCTTCGACGACCGGGAGACGGATCGCGGCGACTGCGACTGTACGCTCGAGTTCGAGGACCGAACGCTCGTCGTCGACGCGTCGAACTGCGACGGCATGCTCGCCGAGGCGCCGTCGTGCCGCCGGTCGGTCGTCACCGCACTGGCCGAGCGCGATGCTGACGCGATCGTCGTTCGCTCGAACGGACTGCAGTACCGGTACGACGCCGAAGCGGCGGCGCTACTCGGCGCCGCCGGCCGGTTCGTCGAACTGTTCGGCTCGCGCGACGACGGGCTGGCGCGCGATGTCGCGCGCGATCCGCTCGGGGAAGCGGCGACCCTCGAGACGCGGGTCGACGCGATCGGCGACGTCGCCCGCGAGTCCGGGTTGCTCGACGCCGTCTCGGGTGTCGGCGAGTACGCGGACGTATTCTCGCCGCGAACGGGCCTGGAAATCGCCTACTACTTCGTCGAGCGGGCGATCGACGACACGGGCCGGGCTCGACTCACCGACGTCAGGGAGCTCGCGACCGGAAGCACGGCGCGGGTTTACGAACGCGCGGATCGACTGCCGCTGTACGCGCTCGAGGTCGTCGACCTTTCGCTGTCGCCGGCCGAACGCGAACTGCTCGTCGACGGCTACGAGGCGATCGCCGAGGGGTGGGTCGACGGCGACCGCGCGCCCTCTCGCGCCGTCGAACTCGTCTCCGAGGCGGACGAGCCCGTCGATCCGACGCTGACGGCGATCCTCGAGAAGCACACGGACGGCTACGGCGTGCTCGAGGATCTGTTCGCCGATCCGGCGGTCACCGACGTCTACGCCACGTCGCCGGTAACGGCGAATCCGCTCCGAGTCGAGTGCGACGGGGTCGCGATGGAGACCAACGTCCACCTCACCGAGATCGGTGCGGAGGCGCTGGCCTCTCGCATCCGGCGAACCAGCGGCCGAGCGTTCTCGCGGGCGAAGCCGACGATCGACGCGACGGCGTCGCTGGCGAACGGTCGCGGGCTTCGCATCGCGGGCGTTACCGATCCGGTCGCGGACGGAACCGGCTTCGCGTTCCGCGAGCGGTCCGACGACCGGTTCACGCTGCCCGCGCTGGTCGCCAACGGGACGGTGCCGCCGGCCGTCGCGGGCTTTCTCTCGGTCGCGATCGAGCGCAACGCCGCGGCGCTGATCGCCGGCACCCGCGGCGCGGGGAAGACGACGCTGCTGGGAACCCTGCTCTACGAGGTGACGCCGGACACGCGGACGGTGCTCATCGAGGACACGCCCGAGTTGCCGGTCGCCGCGCTCCAGTCGGTCGGGCGCGACGTGCAGGCGCTTCGAACCGGTACCGGCGACGGTCCCGAAATCTCGCCGGCGGACGCGCTCCGGACGGCCCTCCGACTGGGGGACGGCGCGCTGGTCGTCGGCGAGATCCGCGGCGAGGAAGCCGCGGTCCTCTACGAGGCGATGCGCGTCGGTGCGAACGCCAACGCGGTGCTGGGGACCATCCACGGCGACGGGGCGTCGGCGGTGTACGAGCGCGTCGTCTCCGATCTGGGGGTCGAGCCGTCGTCGTTCGCCGCGACCGACCTCGTCGTCACGGTCCAGTCGTACCGAACCGGCGAGGGACGCAGCCGCCGGGTCGCTCGCGTCGAGGAGGTACTCGGCGACGGCGAGGACGTCCGGTTCGAACCGCTGTACGAACTCGAGGGCTCCGAAGCGGCGCCGACCGGCCGTATCGACCGGGGCGAGAGCCGGTTCGTCAACGCGATCGCCGGCCCGACCGAAGCGTACGCCGACGTCAGGGAGACGATCGCCGACCGAACCGACGCGATGCGGGCCCTCGCCGAGGACGGGCGGGTGTCACCGGACGACGTCGCCGCGGCGTACGCCGACAGAGGATAAACGATGGCGGTGGAATCGACTCTCGTTCGCGGCCTCGCCCGGCTGTACCCGTACCCGGTCTCGGCCAGCGACGACCTCCGCGACTCCGTCCGATTCGTCGAACCGCCGTACGACGCCGAGACGGTCGTCAGAGCGGGCTACGGCGCAGGATTGCTCGCCGCGTTCGTCCCGTTGCCGCTGTTGCTCTACGGCGTCCCGTTTTCGTTCGTCGGCTTCTTCGTGCTGACGGCGTCGCTCGCGTCGATCCACGCCGTTCACTCGTGGCCGCACCTGGCGGCCGCGTTTCGGCGAACGGAGGCGCTCGGCGATACGCCGACGCTCGTCGGACGCGCGGTCCTGCGCATGCAAATCCACCCCTCGCTCGAGAACGCGGTCCGGTTCGCCGCGCGGACGGGCGAGGGACCGTTAGCCCGGAGCCTCGCCGCCCACGTCACCCGCTCGAAGGGGACGCCGCGGGCCGGCCTGCTGTCCTTCGCCGAGGAGTGGGCGCCGCACTTCCCGGCGCTGCGGCGCTCGTCGACGCTGCTGGCGACCGCACAGGACGCTCCGGAGGGGGAGCGCGGGCGCACGCTCGAGCGGGCGCTGTCGGCCATCCTCGACGGGACGCGGAGTCAGATGGCCGAGTTCACGGCTGCGATCAGGGCGCCGACGACGATGCTGTTCGCCTTCGGCATCCTGCTCCCGCTGGCGCTGATCGCGCTCGTCCCCGCGGCGCCGATGGCGGGCGTCTCGCTCAACATCTGGATGTTCGTGCTCCTCTACGATGTCGTGCTGCCGCTGTGTCTGGTCGGCGCCGCGATCTGGCTGCTCGTGCGCCGCCCCGTCGCCTTTCCGCCGCCGGAGATCGATCGGACGCATCCCGACCTGCCGGATCGGCTCTGGCTCCGCGCGGGCTGGGGACTGCTCGCCGCCGGTGCGACCTACGTCACCGTCGACGCGGTCGGACCCGCGTACCTCGCCGAAATCGCTGCGTTCGGGATCGGCCTCGGCGTCGCCCTGTTGGCGGTCTACAGCCCGATCCTCGAGCTTCGAAACCGCGTGCGCAACGTCGAAGAAAACCTGACCGACGCCCTCTATATCATCGGCCGACAGGTCGCCGAGGGAGAGTCGGTCGAGGCCGCCATCGAACTCGCCGCCGACCGCGTCGCCGACGAGACCGGAGAGATGCTCGCGCACGCGGCCGGCGTCCAGCGGCGCCTGCACACGAGCGTCGAGGAGGCCTTCCTCGGCGACTACGGCGCGCTCCGCGACGTACCCAGTCAGCGAGCCCGGAGCATGGCGGCGCTGCTCGCGATCGCCGGCGACGAGGGGAAGCCGGCCGGCCGCGCGATCGTCGCGATGGCCGACCACCTCGAGGAACTCGAGGACGTCGAGGCGGAGACGAAACGCGAACTCGTGCGCGTGACGAGCACGCTCGACAACACGGCGGCGTACTTCGGCCCGATGGTCGGCGGGGCGACCGTCGGAATGGCGGGGATGCTTTCGGCCGAGAACTTCGACGCCGCCGCTGCGGGAATGGGCGACGCGACGACGCTGGCGACGGACCAACTCGGCGTCGTCGTGGCCGTCTACCTGCTCCTGTTGGCCGCCATTCTGACGCCGCTGTCGTACGCGCTCCGGTTCGGGATGGATCGGACGCTGTTCGGCTACCACGTCGGTCGGACGCTGGTCTCCTCGATGGTGCTGTTCGTGCTGACCGTCGCGTTGATCGACGTCGTTCTGGTCGCGCCGCTGTGAGCGTACTGGATTTTATATACCGTACCGCGGCCAACGACGGCATGGATCTGGAGACGCCCGCCGACGCGTGGTACACCTACGTCGCGGTCTCGATCGTCAGCGTCGCGCTCGCGGGACTCGCGCTGGGTGTCGCAACGGGACCGCCGCCGGACGCGCCGGCGGCGGCGAACGCGATCGAGGGGGCCACGGGCAGCGAGTACGCCGCCAGTGCGACCTACGAGCACGACGCCGACCGCGTGACGGTCGACCGCCGGACGATCACCATGGAAAACGAGCACGGGACCGCTCACGCGAGTTTCTCGTACGGCGTCGTCGTGCCGGTCAACGGCCACGAGCGACTCGAGAACCTCACCGACGGCGCGTCGTTCGAAGACGAATACGAGGCGGAACTTCGAGACGGTGATACCCACGCGCTCGCGGTGTTCCAGGACGAAGTCGAAACGGCCTACGACGAGAACACCGGCGACGAACTCGTCGCCGAGGGCACGCTTCACGCCCGCAAAGTCACGGTCGACTCCGGGATCGACGACCTCGAGCCGCTCACCGAAGCGACCACAGTGGAAGTAACGGAAACCGATACCCTACCGGGAGAGGATCGGATCAGAGAAAATATTCGGGAGGTAGAACTCCGATACGACGGGGTCGAAGGGAGAGCGATTCGCTTCTCCGTCGAAGGGGACTACGCCGGCAGCGGTTCGTTCGAGGAGAGCCGCGATGAGACGTTTCGCGATGGCTCGGGGACGATTTCGATCGAAATCAGATCGTCGAACCTTCACCAACCCGCTGCGGAGCCCGTCGAGTACAGCGCCGAATTCGCAGGTGACGACGAATTACCAGAACGCACACTGACGAGTAGCAGTCTCGGAATCGACGACGTACACGAGCGGGACAACGAAATCGAACGTGAAGCCGATTTCGACCGCGATCATCCGGCAATCGGGCTCGACGACGGAGGGAACTACGATGTCACGCTGGTCGCAGTCTAGGGCTCAGACGGAACCGTTCGCGGCGATCGTCGCGGTCGGAATCCTGGTCGTCGGGATCGGAATCTACGCGGTTGCGTACCAGAGCGTGCTTCCGGGAACCAGCCGACACGCGACGGCCGACCGGACGATCGACCGCGTCTGGGACGACCTCGAGGACAACGGCGTGTTTTACGCGCACGACGATCCCACGCTCAGGGATCGTATCGACGATACCGAGCCGCTCCCAGCCGGTGCGACGGTGTACGTGCGTATCACGGCGATCGACGAGGATGCGAATCGGCTGACCGTCGACGCAGCGTTTCCGTCGGGGTATCCGAACCACGACACGTCCCCGTCCGCAGTCGAGCAGTACGTGGCGGAAGACGGCATCCCCGACGACGCCTCCGTTGCAACGCGGTCGGTTCCGGTCACCGTCGAGAACGAGGCTGACGTTCGATCCGGAACGCTCCGGGTGGCAGTATGGTGAGGCCGGATCCCGACCGGGCGATTTCGACCGTGATGGACGTCTCGCTGGCGCTGTTGCTTATCAGCGCAAGCGTATTGCTCATCGGCGTCCACCTCTCGCGCGACGATAGCTCGGTCGATCGGGACCGCGGGGATCGTTCGTACCAGACGGTCACCGGGTCGACCGTGACGATCACCTACGACCTCCGGGCCGAAAACGAGTCCGGCGTCGCAGCGGTGGACGAGACGGATCAGTTCGACGTTCCGGACGGGTACGAGCCCGACGAGGCACCCGACGCGTACCGCGTCACGAGATACGGCCCGGCGAGCGGCCTCCTGGTCGAGGCGGCGATCGTGAACGTCGACTACGACGGTACGCGGCCGTTCGCGTACGGCCACGAGGTCGAAGCGTCCGTCGACGCAGCGATTCAGAGACAGCTCGTCGGCGCCGACGATTCGATCTACGTCGTCGCGACGTGGGAACCCTACGAGGACAGTTCGTTCGGCGGGACCGCGACCAGCGGCGACCGACCGGCGCAGTCGGTGGCCGTCTCGAGCGCGAGCGGGACGGTTTCGACGACGATGGCCGGGGCCGACTACGAGGAGATTGCAGCCGCCTACCACGAGGGACAGCGCACGAGCGGCGACGGACTCGAGGCCGCCGCGAACGCGCTCGCGTCGACGATCATCGAGGCGATGTTCCCCGTCGCCGAAACCCAGTACGCCCTGGAGTCGACGCGCACCGAGAACGCGGTGACGACCTACGACTACCGGAAGCTCGCGTTGGCGCTGGACGGAGCGGAGTTACGGGACGACGTGAACGAGGAAATCGTTGGCTCGAATCCGAACGCCGAGCGTGCGAACGAACTGCTCGCCGACGCGCTCGCGGAGACGGTCGCCGAGGACATGCACGACCACGAAATTTCCGACGACCTAGAACGGACGTACGACGAGCTGCGTCCCGCACCGCGCGAGGACGAGTTCGTCGCCGAAGCGGAACCGCTCCTCGAGGAGTACATTTCGATCGAAACTGCGGACCTGACGGTCCAGACAACCGAATAATGTCGACCCACGAGAGACGATCCCGAACCGTATCGATCGCCGACGACGACCGCGCCCGCATCCCGTTCGCGATGATCGCCGTCCTGTTGCTCGTTACGAGTCTCGGGGCGATTGCGGTCCTCGAGCAGCGATCAGCGCCGGTCGTCGATCAAGAAGCCGAACTGGGTATGGACCGGAGCGTCACCGCGGCCCAGTCGGAACTCCGGTCCGCGTCGATCGACGCGAGTCACAGCGCGGTGAGTGCACCGCTCATAACCGTCCATAACGACACGGGTATCGATGCCATCGATGCGACGGCGAACGATCGCGACGAGAACTTCGAGAACTACCTCAAATTGCTCATTTACCTCGAGGCGTACGAACGCCTGCCCGCTGCCGGACAAACTGTCAGCACCGACACCAAAACGACGGTCTCCATCCCGAAGGTAACCGAAGACGGCGCCAGCGACGATGCGATTACGCCCGACGAGGCGATCGACAGGGTCGACCTGGTGATCGGCGACTACGCCGACACGGAACTCGAGGCCGGGCTGCTCGAGGTGACGATCGAAGACGTCGAGATTCACAGCACCGCCACGGCGACGGAAACCCGACCGATCACGGTGACGGTCGGCGCACCGGTGAAACAACTGGACGAACGGACGACCGAGTACGAATCCCAGCTCGACGCGGACTTCTTCGATGCGGATCTCAATAGCGAACTCTCCGGCCTCGGCCAGCACTCCGCCGCCCGGCTGTATCTCCTCGCGTACTTCAAAGCTGGCTGGGATCGGTTTGACCGAACAGCGAGGCCTGACGATCACGACTTTTGGCGCGTGCTCGAGCCGGAACACACGGAAGTCCTGATGAACGACGCGATCTTCGACGTCCAGCACGACGTTTTCGGGACGACGGACCCGTACGCCGATCGGACCATGCGACCGAAATACGTCTGCATGTCGTATCAGATGCTGGACTCTATGGGGAGAACGGGAGGTGGAAAGAAAAAGAAGCCCGACACGAACAACGACGGCGGTAACGGTGATGGTGCGGATGGTTTCGATAAAGCGGCAGAGCAACTCGGAGACGGGAAAATCGAAACCAACGGTAGTGATGGAGGCACCGAGGAAATCGACATCGAGGAACAACTTTGCGGCGACGGTGCGGTCCAGAACTGGTTATTCGGCGATTCGGCCACCGGCGAGCTGCCCGACGTGCCGGAGCCCTCGGAGTTGCTACGAAGCGAACTCGAGGAGATGGAGGTGATGAACGAGGAAGAGCGGATTCCGTTCGTCGAGTCCGCCGAGGTCTCGTACACGTACTACGCGGCGAACGCCCACGTCGACGAAGCGGAGACGTACGTCGATCAGGCCGAACACCTCGTCGAGCAGACCGACGAGATCGTCGACGAAGCCGACGAACAATATCAGGACGAGGTCGAAGATTCGATCGAGGAAGAGGCCGATCCGCCAGACATCGACACCAACGAGGATCGGACCATCGGGAGTATGACGAAAGAGCTCTACGATATCGGCCTCGACAGGTCCGTAACTGATAGATCACGGGGGAATCTCCCACAGCCGGACAGACCCGGAGGGAACTACTCGCTCGAGGAATTCGACGTGATGATCACGAACGTTCACGAGGTGGACGCGAACCACGATGCGTTGCCTGATTCGGGAAGTGAGACGATCCACGAGATCGACGTGACCGCTGACGTCGACCTCGAGGCGGACGAACGCTGGGTCCACGACGACTCCGAGAACGCGAGCGAGTACGGCGAAGAAGTAGTGGTTTCCCGCTCGCCTACTGGAGACATGACGGTCGAAACAGAGGTCGAAATCGAATCGACCTACGACTTCTACGAGGAGGGGATGCACTACGACGACGAGGAGTTCGTCCTCGATCGGAGTCCGGATATCGAGTACGACTATCAGTCGCTCGAACTGGACAAGCGCGCGGACCAAAATCGGGTCGAGGTCGGAAGCGGCCAGAACTTCAACGTCGCGTTTCGCAAGTCTCCCGTCGATGCGATGAATGTCAGGTCGTACGGCACGATCGAGACCGACCTCGAATCCAACGCGCGAAGAATCAGCGGAGAAGTCGAAGACAGCGGCGACATCGAGGCGAAGATGCGAGACGCAGTCGTGTCTGACTCGTTTCAGGAAGATTACGACCTGACGGCGCTCGAACCCGCCGAGAATGAACTCATCGAAGATCTGCGCATCGAACTCGAACGAACCCACGACGAGTTCACCGAGTGGGCTCAAAAGGAGGACAACGCGTATACCGTCGAACGAACCGAGCTTCTGGATTCTGACGCGGAGCCGATCACCGGCGCTATCGATCACATCAAAGCGGTCGAAGACGACTTCGTGTACGCCGGCCTCTCCGAAGGTGCAGCCGACGGAGAGTTCGAAACGACAGGCGAGTATCTGACGGCACAGATCCGGAAGGCGTACTTCGATCGACTCTACCACTACATCGAGCGGATCGGCGACCAGTACGAGGGGCAAGTCGAAGATTTTGAAGACGAGATCAACGAGATGAGTGAAGGCGGAACCGACAGCGCTGACGAGATCCTCGGATTCGCACAAGATGTCGTGAATGCAGACGTCGAGTACGATCCAGGTGAGATCGAGGGATCGCCAGTACTCGACGACGCCCAGTTCGAGATTTCCGGATCGCCGACGTACATGACCCACGTGAATATTAGCCGGGAGCAGGATCCGGCGATCCGGCCCGAAAACAAGACGATCACCGACTTCGACACGGAGACCGAGCACGTTCCGATGACGATCCAGAGTGACAACCGAGCACCGTGGCCGGGTGTTCCGATTACACCCTACCCACCGCAGTTCTGGTTCTTCCAGACGAACACTTGGAATAGCACGGTCAAAGGAGAGTATGCCCGATTCGAAGTCAGCGCCTCGGTCGGTAGTCCCGCCGATACAGAACGGTTGACTTACGTCCGCGAGCATCGACCGATCGAGGTCGAATTACACGACGGCACCGAGATAGAACTTGGAAGGAATGAGCCAATCACGTTCGAGAGTTCCACCGAAGTCATCGTCATCATGCCGGGCGCAGTCGTCCGAAATGGTGGTGTTCCTGCAGTAGCCGATACGCAGCCTAAGCGGATTGGACAGACAGCGTGTTCTCCAACTTGGAACCACATCGGACCGGACTTTGACCCCGATGAAGCCCAGAAGACGATAGAAAACAAGTGTCACTTCCCGGAATACGGTTGATAAGTGTTACGAGTCGTATTCATCAAGTACTTCGATTTAAGCAAGCATCCCTGCTGGTACTTGTTAGTCCGACGTTACACCATTCCGAAGTAATATCTTGGTTATATTTCATCTATAGAGGATAGATTAATATTGATAGTGTCACAACAAAAGTGTAACAGATGGAAGACAGTAAAGACCTCCGAGGGATCAGATTACACAGTGGCTGGGTTCCGCGGAACAATGGTAGGAGGGAGACAAACATATGACGATGACCACAATAAACCGCCGGTCGGTACTGAGTATGATCGGCGGATCCCTGACCATCGCCGAAACAACGACGGTGGTCAATAGTTTACAGAACGAAGCCGCGACAGGTCCCACTATCTTCGCCTCAGGGTATGGCGGTAACCTCATCGCCGTCGATGCACTGACGGGAGAGAGGCTGTGGGAACGGAGCGGACCTGGTTCACCGCGATCATCGCCAATTGTCGTCGATGGAACGCTTTACGTTGGCTCTAGTTACGAACGACTGTACGCTCTTGATGCAACAACAGGCGAAAACGTGTGGCGTTTTGATGAGCCAGGACCGATTAGCTCCTCACCAACGGTCGTCGACGGCACTGTTTACGTCGGTGCTCTCGACAATACACTGTACGCTGTCGACGCAGAGACGGGTGACGAGGAGTGGGAATTCGACTTACCAGAAGATCGCGTGACTTCATCGCCGACAGTTCATAATGATACTGTCTACGCTGGTTCACGGGATCATACACTTGATGCAGTCAATGCGGAGACCGGCGAGCACGAGTGGACGTTCTTCGATCCTGAGGACTGGGTCGACTCATCGCCGGCTATCTATGACGATACCCTCTACGTCGCCGCCTACGATGAGGCGCTGTACGCAGTTGATCCGGAAACGGGTGAACAAGAGCGGGTGGTGACGGATTCGATCGAAGGTTCCCCATCGCCTGTGTTCGTCGACGACACGTTATACATCCACGGCGACAACCTGTATGCTCTGGATCCGCAAACAGGCGAGGAGCAGTGGTCGTATGATACATCTTGGAGTGGGGATTTGCTTTCTCCAACAGTCGCCGACGGACTCGTCTTCACCGGTGGCGACGGACTGTACGCAGTGGACGCAAAGACAGGTGAAGAGCAGTGGGCGCTCACCGACATTACTCCTGGCGATACGTCTCCAACGGTCTACGATGGGATGGTGTACACGGGTGTCGGTGGAAGCGACCAGACCATGTACGGCGTTCACGCTGGAACCGGCGAGATTGAATGGGAACTCGAGACTGATTTCGACGAATACTCAGGTGGTTCAGCTACGGTCGTGGCGGATCCCGAAAATGGCGACAGCGTCGACTCCCGGGTCCTTCTGGGGACGTTCAACCATCATCACGAGACAACAACATCAATGGCGGATCTGCCGTCGGTCAACAGTGCCGAAAGCAGTAACGCCTCCAGCAGTGGGAGCAGTGGAACCAGAGCTAGCAGTTCGAACTCGTCGGCTGCCGATGCAGATTCTGATGATGACGGCCTCCCTGGATTCGGCGTCCCCGCTGCAGTTTCCGGCCTCGGTACTACAGTGTACATGTTGAAGAGACGCCTCGAGACCGAAGAAAACGACGGGTAGGCCGCTTCTTGAGGAGGTAGCCCGAGGAACGCTCGCAGTTTTCTTCATGCTATTTCGTCGCTTGAGGACCAATTATCCCGAATAACTCCGATATCCAACTCAATACGGAGTATTACAGAATAAGCTTAGGTAAACCTATCTTGTATATGAGAAACGTAGGTTGTATTAGGGAGGGAGTTGATTGTCTCTCTCGTGAGCGTACGCAGCAATCGGAACGGAGGGAGACGATGAGTTCCGAGACGAACGACGACAGCGGACACTGTGCCACGCCGGACAGTGACGGCGAAGTTGCGGAGGAGATCGCGATCATCTCCTTCGAGCGTAAACTCGAGACGGCCGAGGAAATCCAGACCGAACTCGCGGATCGCTATGAAGCGATCGACATCATCGAGTACCACGGCGACGTGTTCGAGCAGTACTGGGGCGAGTACGACTGTTTCGTCGGGCTGATGGCCTCGGGGATCGCGATGCGAAAGACGGCCCACTTGCTCGACGACAAGTGGGAGGATCCCGCGATCTGCGTGGTCGACGAGGAACTGACGTGGGCGATCCCGATTACGGGCGGCCACCACGGCGCGAATCAGGTCGCGCAGGATCTGGCGACGATGGGCGCCGTGCCGGCGATGACGACCGCCTCGGAGGCTGCAGGGAAGCAGGGCGTCGAGTCTCGCGCAAAGGCGATGGACGCCCACGTGGTCAACGGCGACTCGACGGTCCAGACGAACCTCGCAGTGCTGGACGAGAACCTCGGACCGGTCGCGCGACTCGAGGGGCCGCGAGCGGTCCTCGTCGGCGACGACGTGACCGTCCTCAAGCGCAACAAAGACGATGGCGTCGTCATCGGCACCGGCAGCGTCTCCGGCGCCGATAAGGAGCGCTTCCTCGAGGCCTGGGAAGAAGCCCTCGAGCAAACCGACTACGAACTCGAGGACGTCGAGTTCGTCGGCACCGCGACCCGGAAGGAAGACGAGGAAGGGCTGCTCGAGGCCGCGCAGGAACTCGATCTGGGCGTGGTCACCTTCGACAAGGAGACGCTGCTCGAGCACGAGGGACCGACGCCCTCCAAGTCGAAGGAACTGATCGGCTGGCCGGGCGTCTCCGAGGCGTCCGCGATCGCCGGCGGCCGCGACCACGAGTTGGTCCTCAAGAAACTCAGTTATGAGGACGAGGTGACGGTGGCGATCGGCAAATGAGCGTCGAAGACGCCCCCACCGACAGCGCCGGCACCCCCGACGACCACGGCACCCTCTACGTGGTCGGCATCGGCCCCGGCCTGCCGGATCACATGACCAAACGGGCCAAGGAAGTCATCGAGTCCGCCGACGTCGTCATCGCCTCGAGCCTCTATCAGGAGTTCCTGCGCGACGACGGCACCATCCCCTCGGAGGAGCGGACAGACGATGAGGGAATCGCGACCCGCGAAGACGGCACCGAGCAGGAGATCGTTCGCTCGACGATGGGACGGCAGATCGAACTCGCTCGCGCGGCGTTCGACTACGTCCGCGAGGGGAAAGACGTCGCCCACGTCTCGGGCGGCGATCCGTCGGTCTACGGCAAGTCCGACCTCATCTTCAAGATGGCCGAGGAGGAGTCGGCGACGGATGTGCCGATCGAGGTCGTCCCCGGCATGACGGCGGCGCTGGGCGGCGCGGCCAACGTCGGCGCGCCGCTGTGTAACGACTTCTGTACCGTCTCGCTGTCGGATAAGTGGCGAGGCTGGGACGAGATCGAGGAGAAACTCCGCGCGGCGGCGATCAGCGACTTTGTAATCGTCCTCTACAACTGCTGGCGCAACTACGAGCAGGCGGTCGAGATCGTCCGCGAGGAGCGCACGGACGACGCCTACGTGGCGATCGTCAACGACGCCGGCCGCGCGGACGCCGGCCGCAACGGCGAGAGCCAGTTCATCACGACCCTGGGCGAGGCTGCCGACCACGACGACAAAGTCTCGGGGATGGGCACCTCGCTGATCATCGGCAACCACGAGACCGAGACCTGGCATAACGACGACCGAACGTACCTCGTCACCCCGCGCGGCGGGCGTGACGTCGACGACTTCTGAGACCACGAACCCATGAGCACGGACACCGATACCGATTCCGACGCTGACGGCGAATCGACCTCGAAGTGCGGCGCTTCGAGCACTGACGAAACCGATTCTTCGAGCACCACCAAATGCGGGGCCTCGAGCAGCAGTTCCGAGGGCGAGGCCTCGAGCGCCGACTCGGACTCGAGCGGTTCGAAATGCGGTGGCTCGAGCGGAAGCGATGACTCGAGTAGTTCCAAGTGCGGCGGCTCCTCGAGTTCGTCTTCGTCGTCCTCGAGCGGATCGAAGTGCGGCGCCTCGAGTTCCGACGACTCGAGCGGCAACGAGAAGGAGGTCGGCGCGACGATCGAGGACTTCGACGCCGAACCCGGCCAACTGATCGCCGTCGGCCTCGGTCCCGGTCACCCGGAAGGGATGACCGAGCGCGCCAAGGACGCGCTGCTCGAGGCCGACCACATCGTCGGCTACACGACCTACATCGAACTCATCCCGGACGAGATCACTGAGCAGGCCGACGATATCTACGATACGCCGATGTGCGGCGAGGTCTCCCGCACCGAGGAGTCGATCGACCGCGCACTGGCGGGCAACGACGTCGCCATCGTCGGCAGCGGCGACCCGAACGTCTACGCGCTCGCCGGGCTGGCGCTCGAGATTCTCGAGTCGAAGGGCGCGACGGCCTCGATGGTCGACTTCGAGGTAGTGCCGGGCGTTCCCGCAGCCCAATCCTGCGCCGCACGCCTCGGCGCGCCGCTCGTGAACGACACCGTTTCGATCTCACTGTCGGACCACCTCGTGCCGATGCCGGAGATCGAGTCGCGGCTCCACTCCGTCGCGAGTGAGAACTTCGCGATCACGATCTACAACCCGTGGAGCCGCAAGCGCCGCGAGAACTTTCAGAAGGCCTGCGAGATCCTGCTGACTCACCGCGACCCCGACACGCCCGTCGGCATCGTCCACGGCGCGGGCCGCGAGGACGAGCAGGTGATGATCACCGAACTCGGCGAACTCGAGGAACTCGGGGAAAGCGAGATTATCGACATGACAACGACGATCGTCGTCGGCACCGAGGACACCTACGTCTGGGACGACCGGATGGTCACGCCGCGGGGCTACGAGACGAAGTACGACTACTGAGGCGCCGACGCGACCGATACCACCACTCACTACCACGCATGCCACGATACGAAGTCACCATCGAGAAGGACGCCTGCGACGGCATCTTCGCCTGCCTGACCCGCGATCCGCGGTTCGTCGAGGGCGAGGACGGCCTCGCGACCGTCGATCCGGACGCGGACCCGGTCTACGACTGCGAGGGCGAGGTCACCGACACCGACGAGCGGGTCGTCGCGACGTTCGACGACGACCGCATCGACGAGGCCCAGCAGGCCGCGGCGGCCTGCCCGACGGACGCCATCGCCGTCCGGGAGGTGGGCGAATGAGCGACGCCCGATCGAGCGCCGACGGCGACGAACCGCTCGAGATCGAAGTCCCCGCGGACCCGCTGGCCGGCCACGCCGCCACGGCGTACTTCTGGGGCCACGTCGCCGGTAGCGGCGACGTGACCGACGACCGCATCGAGGTCGTGGCGAACGACGAGGCCTCGGCGCAGGTGCTCGCCGCGGTCGCCGGCGGCGACTTAGAGCACGAGACGACCACCCGCGACTACGCCCACGATACGTCGATCACGCGGACGGAGGACGAGTACACGCTGACGATCGATGGCGACGATACCGGCCTCCTCGGTCGCAGCGGCGCGCTCGGCCTCCCCGTCGACGGCCGCGGCAACTACCGCTTCGGCGCGTTCAGCGAGTACGACCGCGAACTCCTCCGAGGGCTGCTCGAGGGCTGCGGCACGATCTGCTTCAAGTCCTCGAGCGGCACCGTGGGTATCTCGTTCGTCCACGACGACCGCGACCTGCTCGCGTTCGCGCAGGAACTGATCGACGAGTGTCCCGTCGACGCCGCCTACGACGACCTCTCGGAAACGTCGTCGGGCGGCTACTGGTTCGGCGTCGACGACGCCGACGCGCCGGCTTTCGGCACCTGGCTCTACGAGAACTGCGAAGAAACCGGCCTGTTCGCGCCGAGTCGTCGTCGGAAGCTCGAGCGGAGCCTCGAGCAGGCCGACGCGTACGGCGACGACGAGTAACCGACCACTCACGACGAACGCCACAACACGATGAGCACACCTACATCCGACGAATCCGCGCCCGGCGCGACCGCCGCGTTCGACGACGAGGCCGTCCTGCTGATCGGCCACGGCTCCCGGCGCGAGAAGTCCAACGAGCAGGTCCGCGAACTGGCCGCCGGCCTCGAGTCGCGGCTGGGTATCCCGGTCGACGCCGCGTTCCTCGAGCTGGCGGAGCCGGCGATCGACGAGGCGTTCGCGGGACTGGAACCGGTCGCCGACCGGGTGACGGTCGTCCACTGCTCGCTGTTCGCCGCGAGCCACGTCAAGAACGACGTGCCGCTGGCGATCGAGCAGGCCCGCGCCGAGTACGACCTCGCGATCGACAACGGGGCCCACCTGGGCATCCACCCGGCGATCCTGGATCTGCTGGACGACCGCGCCGCTGCGGTCGAGGCCGAACTGGGCGTCGACCGCGAAGAAGACGACGTCGCGGTCGTCCTCTGCGGCCGCGGCTCGAGCGATCCGGACGCCAACGGCGACGTCCACAAACTCGCTCGCCTGCTCTACGAGGGGCGGGAATTCGACCGCGTCGAGGCGACCTTCATCGGCGTCACGGAGCCGACGCTCGAGGACACCCTCCACGGGCTCTCGAAGCACCGGCCCGACGCCGTGGTCGTCCTGCCGTACATGCTCGGCGACGGCGTGCTCACCCAGCGAGTACGGGACTGGACCGCGGAGTTCGACGACGACTATCCCTACGTCGACGCGCTGGCCGGCGATCCCCTCGGGACGGACTCGCGGCTGCTGGACGTCTTCGCCGACCGGTGGCAGGAAGCGAGGTCGGGAAACGTCGAGATGTCCTGCGACACGTGCAAGTACAAGGTCGACCTCGAGGGCTACGAGGAGGACGTCGGCGGCGCCCGCGCCATGCTGCGCGCGCTGGCCCACCAAGAGACCCACGCCGACCGGGAGGACGTCGACGACGAACCTCACAGCCACGACGCCCCCGAAAAGCACGTCGCGGTCTGTATGAACCAGACCTGCGCCGAGATGGGCTCGCCGGCGGTCCTCGAGCGGCTGCGACAGGAAGTGCGGGATTCCGAGCACTGCGACGCCCGGATCACCCGGTCGTCCTGTCTCGGCCGCTGCGGCGACGGCCCGATGGTCGCCGTCTATCCGGACGGGATCTGGTACGGTGACGTCGCGAGCGAGGACGCCGAACGGATCGTTTCCGACCACCTCGATCGGGATCGCATCGTGAGCGACTTGGTCGATCAGACGTTGTAAGGAGTATCGATAGCCAACCAACTCGAGACGAACACGACTCCATAATTCACCACACCTATGAGCTGCCACGAAATCGAAGCGCTACGACTCGGACTGATGAACGTCCTCGGCGTCGGGGACCAGAGCGCCCGCGAGCACGCCGAGAAGGAACTCGAGGGCCACCTCGAGGGGCCGATCGAGGGGCTGGCGAACGCTGAGAGCCTCGCAGAGGTTGAACGCCACCTCGACGCCGCCCTCGTCGACCTCGAGGAGGAGGTCGCTACGATGGACAGCGACGACCCCGAGTATGACTACACTCGGGGGAGACTGCTCGCGGTTCGCGACGCCGAGCGCGCGGTCCAGCGGCTGCGCGCGCAGGGAGAGAGCATCGTCGACGGGCTCGGCGACGCCCACGATACCCTCCACGAGACCTTCCCGGTCGAAGACGACGAGTGAGTCGAGACGATGGCCGACGCTGAATCCGACGCCGTCCCCGAGCGCTCGAGCGAATTCGCCAGCGTCTCGCTCGGCGAGATCGAACCTGCCCGCAGTCGCCACATGTGGACCCGGTCTGCGGTCCACGCGACCGCCGAGTTGCTCGTCGCCGGACGGTGGGACGGCATCGTGACCGCCTACGAGCGCGACGCGCTCGAGGGCGATTCGTCCGGCGCCGGTTCCGAACTCGAGCACGAGCCGGAACCCCGATGGACCGTCGACCACCCGGACCATGCGGTCGGGATCGCGTCGCTCGAGGCTGGCGGGGCCGAGTCCGACGGCGGAACCGCCGAGACGATCGTCGTCGCCGGCCGCGGCGACAGCGGGGCGATCGCCGGCTACGACGCCGAGACCGGCGAGCAGCGCTGGCGATACGATACCGCCGCGGACGTCGGCGAGCCGGTCGAGGACAGCGTCTTCTACTTGCCCTACGTCGTCGCGCTCGAGGCCGACGCGGAAACGGGGCAGTTGTACGCCGCCGCCCGACGCTACGAGCGCGACGGCGAGACCCGTCAGTGGCACAGTACGGTCTACGCATTCGAATCCGACGGCACAGTCCGCTGGCGGTACGAGACCGACGCCTCTCCGATCGCGATGGACCTGGCCGCCGACGGCGAGCGGCTGGCCGTCGGCTACAACCGCTGCATGGGCGACCACGACACCGGACTCGTGGTGCTCGAGACCGAATCCGGCACCCTCGAGTGGACCTGGGATCCGGGTACCGAGGGCGACCGCCGGGTCGGCGACGTCTCGTTCGACGGCGAGACGGTCGCCGTCGCGAGCCACGGGGACAAGCGCGGCTACCTGCTGGGACCCGGCGGCGCCGAGCGCTGGCGGGTCGACCTCGCCGTGCCGACCGACATCGACGGAGAGACGCTGTACGCCTATCCGAACCACGTCCACGCCAACGACGGTCGGGTAGCGTTCGTGACCGGCAACACCTACGCCGAAGAGAGCCGCGAAACCGAAAATTGCCATCCGAACGAGCATCGGATCGCCGCGTTCGACCGGGAGGCGACGCCGCTGTGGGACGACGCGGTCCGCGGCTTCGTCCACGGACTCGCCGCCGAGGGCGACCGGCTCGTCGCCCCCTGTGCGCAGAACTTCCGCGTTCGCGATCCCGAGACCCACGCCGTCCGGCGGTACGACCTCGAGTCGGGAGCGGCGACCGTCGAGCGCCTTCCAGGTATCGCGACCGCCGCGGCGACCGATGACGAAACCCTCGCCGCGATCGAGGAACCCGTCGAATACCACGACGAGGACGAGACTCGCGGCGAGTACGCCCTCCGCGTGACTGCCCTCGAGTAGGATTCGGGGACGGTCGACTCGATCGATCGGTTCCGCCGTTCCGCTTTTTTATCAGTTCTCGAAACCGGCCGGCACGCGGTGGTCAGTCGCACACGCAAGGGAAATCACCACAACGCTCACTCTCGTGTTTTCCCCACATAATGACAGCGCGCCTAGAAGATGATGGTTCCGAGGACTGTCCCGATCCCGTGGAGGTCGCGGACGCCTCGAGCGACCGTCGCGACGGTGACCGAGCGGCTCGAACGGATCGAAGGGTGATGACCGACGGCGGGCAGGCGGAGATGTCGGAACCTGACGAGGAGGAAGGGGACGGAGACGACCCCGAGGAAACGGAAGCAGAACCTGTGGACGAGGACGGCGAAGAAGCGGAAGCTGAAGAAGAATCTGCGTCAGAGGGCTCGGAGGCTGAAGAAGAGGGTGCCGAGGAAGCGGAAGACGAAGAAGCGGAAGCTGAGCAAGAAGAGGACGAAGAAGCTGAGGACGAGGAAGCGGAGACTGAAGAAGAGGCCGAAGAGGACGAAGAAGCCGAAGACGAGGAAACGGAGGCCGAAGAAGAGGCTGAGGTGGACGAAGAAGCCGAAGACGAGGAAGCGGAAACTGAGGAAGAGGCCGACGAAACCGAAGAAGGAGCCGAGGAAGAAGCTGAAGAAGACGAGGAAACCGAGGAGCAGGAAGACGAAGAAGACCTCGAGGAAGAAGCCGAAGAAGAGGATCTCGAGGAGGAAGGTGAAGAGGGCGAAGATGAAGAAGCGGAGGCCGGGGAGGAGGAAGAAGCCGACGAAGAGGAAGAACCGGACGTCGGCGAGGATACCGGCGAACTCACCGAGGACAATCGAGAAGAGGGGCACGCCGACGACGCCGAAAAGGTCTACGAAGGCGACGACGCCTCGGGCGTCCTCCACCTCGATCTCGACGGTCTGTTCCTCGATTTACTCGGCCTCGAGGTCAACCTGAACCCCCTCCAGCTCGACGTGTCCGCGCGACCGGGCGGTAACAATTTGCTCGGGAATCTTCTGTCCGCGGTGACGGGGCTACTCGACGGCCCCGGTGCGATGATCGACAAGGCGAAAGAGCTCCTGAGCAAGCCGATCGAGATGCTCAAGAAGGTTCCTGGGAAGCTGAAGGAGATTCCCGGGAGGGCCAAGGAGATGCTCAGCGGTCTGCTCGAGAAGCCGAAGGAGTTCCTCAGCAACCTGGTGAGCAAGCCGAAGGAACTGTTCAACAAGCTGCTGGGGCTGCTTGGACTCGGCGGCGAGGAAGAAGCCGAGGGTGAGGAAGCGGCCGAGGGCGAAGGCGAAGAAGCGGAAGAGGAAGCTGAATCCGGCGGTCGGATATCTTCGGCCCTCAGCTGGGTGAAGGGGATTCTCGGCAAGCCGGTGGAGTGGCTCCGCGGGCTCTTCGGCGGCGAAGGCGAGGATGAAGCGCCGACGGAGGAAACGGAAGAAGCGGGCGACGGCGAAGAAGGGGAAGCGCCGGACGAGGCCGAAGGCGAAGGCGAAGAGGGCGAAGAGGGCGAAGAGACGCCGGACGAAGCGGAGGACGAGGAGGCGGAGGAAGGCGACGAAAGCGAGGACGAAACGGCCGAATCGCCGGGTCCGATATCCGCCGCCGGCAGCCGGGCGAAAGAGGGGCTCGCCGGACTCATACCGAGCCTGCCAGTTGAGGAACTCGTGTCAGCGGTCGTCAGCCAGGTACTCGAGCAAATGATCGATCAGTTAGAGCCCGAGGAACAGCAGGAAGAGGCGAGTGATCAATCCGACGCGACAGCGGAGGCAGCCTAACGATGAGTGGAGAATCCGACACCGATACCAAGTCCGAGTCAATGGTCCAGCGCATCGACTACGAAAAGATCACCGACAACATCGACGTCGACGACCTCGTCGAGGGGACGCAGTGGGAGGACGAGATCGACGAGGATCAGCCCCTCGGAGAAGCCCTCGGGGGCCAGATCGGTGCTCTCGTGGGCCGAAAGGTCGGCGAATCCATCGGCCGGACGATCGGCGATATGGTCGTCGAAGAGTTGCTCGGGACTACCGAGGAAGACGAGGACGAATCCGAGGCAGAGGAGTCCGACGCAGAGGAGGACGAAGAAGGCGCTGAAGACGAATCCGAGGGCGAGAAGGAAACTGAAGACGAAGCCGGGGACGAAGACGAGTCTGAAGACGAGGAGGAAACCGAGGACGAGGCCGACGAGTCGGCGGACGAAGACACCGACGAAGAACAGACTGACGAGTCGACCGACGACGAGTTGGAATCCGCCGATGACGACGAGAGCGAGGCGGACGAATCCGAAACGAGCGACGACAGCGACTCGTCCGAGGGCGACGCCGAGGACGCGGACGAAGAAGCGGCCGAAGCCGAGGAGGACTGACCATGACGTGGCAGCAGCTTCCCGACACCCGACGGACGACCCGCCCTCGAGGTGAGCGCCGTGAGTAAGAGCGGACTGAAGGAGCTGGTGAGCCAAGAGGTGAGCAACCAGCTCGACGTCGCCGACCTCCTCGATGACGGCAGCATCGAGGACAGCATCGACGGCGGCGAGGTCGGCGCTGCGGTCGGTCGCGAGTTCGGCGAACGCGTCGGTCGCGAACTCGGTGCGGCGATCGGCCGCGGCATCCACGAGGCGCTCGCGGAGGGCTTCGAGGAAGGGAAGGATCGCAAGGAGATGCAGTCGGACCTCGTAGCCGCGATCCGCGACGCCATCCGGGAGAGCGTCGAAGAAAACGACGCGACGGACTCGGTTCGGTCGCTGGCGCAGGACGTCACCGAGGGCGGCAGCCTCGAGGGGCTGCTCGAGGGCGGCGACGAGGGCGAAAGCGATGCGGAATCAGAAGCTGACGCGGACTCAGACTCGGACTCGGACGATGCCGAGAGCGAAGCCGAATCCGAGGCCAAAGGCAAAGCGGCCAGCGCTCGAGACGCCGTCGAGTCGGCCGCCGGATCGGCCAGCGAAGCCAGCGGCCTCGACGGCTTGCTCGAGAGCGACGAGGACGAATCCGAAGGGGAGACCGAACCGGACGCCGAAAGCGACGAAGACGAGGAAGAGGAGGCAACCGAAGACGAATCCGAAGCGGACGAGTCGGACGCCGAGGAGGAGCCCGAAGCGGAGGATACTGCGGACGCCGAAACCGAGGGTGAAGACGAAGGCACAACCGACGAGGAAGGCGAGTCCGAACCCTCGGCGGACGACCTCGAGGACCTCCGGCGGGAGACGCTCGAGGACTTCCTCGGGATCATGTCGTACCAGGATCTGCAGTCGATCGCCAAGGACGTGGGCGTCAAGGCGAACCTCAGCCGCGAGGAGATGACCGACGAGATCATCGAGGCTGTAGCGGGTGACGACGAGGAGGCGACCGAGAGCGACTCCGAGACAGACGAGTCGGACTCGAACGAGAGCGAGAACGAGAACGAGAAAGCGGAGTCGGAGGCGTCATAAGACCGTTCGAGTTCGGCGATCGAAGCCCGCTCGGCGCGACGGCGCATTGGGCCGGGAACTGGCCCGGCCCGGAGAGACCGAAGCGCCGCGAGACGACGCGAAACGACCCAACGGCATACGAGATCCATGAGCGAACAACTACACGATCGGGTCACCGACCTGCTGGAGCGAGCCGACGAACAGAGCGGCTCGCTGGTGGCCGGATCCACGGCCGACGACGAATCGACGGCGAACGATATCCGCGACCTCGCCGACGAAGCGAACGAAATCCTCGACTCCGCGGACCCCGACGAGCTACTCGAGGCGGTCGGACTGGATACGCTCCCCGACGGGAGCGAACCGGACTCGATTCCGGCGGCGATCTCGCAGGGCGATCCGGACGAGGTCGACGATCTTCGACGGTTGCTCCACCTCTCCCGGCTCGGCGACCGCGGTGAGGGCCTCGAGGACGCCATCGGCAGCGTTCGCGCAGGTATCGGCGATTCCAGTGGCGCCGGTTCGGACGATTCCGTCGAGGCCGAGTCAAAGTCAGGCGACGAATCCGCTGCGTCGTCAGCCGACGAGGACTCGAACGGTGCGGAAGCGGACGAGGCGACGAGCGACGCTGGGGGCGGAACCAGCGACCTCGAGGAGCGATTGCGGTCCGCGATGTCGTCGTCGCTCACGGATTTCAGTGACGACGTGAGCCAGCTTCAGGAACGACTCGAAGCGCTCGGCGGTGGCGGAGATGCCGACGAATCCGAAGCGGCTGGCGAATCCGACGAATCAGCGGCCGCCGAGAGCGAAAGTGGGTCGGAACCGGAAGACGAGGCAAGCGACGAGTCGGATGACGGCCTGCTCGGAGCGGACCTCGGGTCGGGCGGCGGTCGCGGCAATCGCGGCACCTCGGGGAGTGGCACGCGGTATTCGACGATGGCACCGCCGCCGTCGAAGCGTTCGGATATGCGCGGGACGGCCCGGTTCTCGACGATGCCGGACAAGATGCGGGACTAACGCGCGGCGCGGGTCGAAGGCGTCGTAAATGAGGTGGTTCGCGTCCGACCTGATCAGTCGTCCGTCCGATCCTCGAGAAACATGCGAATCCCCATGACGGGGATGAACATGAAAAAGGAAACTAACATCGCGCCGACCAGCACGGCGTTGAGAAACTGTGGCGACAGTTCCACCGGTAACAGCGCCGAGGCGATGACGACGCCGCCGAGGAGCGAGATGACGACGAGCAACCCGAGATCCCGACGGGTTACTGGAACTTCCTCTTCCATACCGCTCCTTGGGAACGCTCCCATATAGATGTCGAGTTTCGCGGCGAGCGGGTCGCGTGATGACAACCGACGTCTGCAGTCCGGAACGGTCGATCCCATCGCCGGGGGTACTGCTTTCTTGCTGGCGCGTCGACCAGTAGTCATGTACGATTCGGTCCTCGTCGCAACCGACGGGAGCGATACCGCCACGGCGGCCGTCGACCACGCGATCACGCTCGCCCGCCAGTTCGACATCCCTCTCTACGGGATCGTCGTGCTCGAGAGTCGAACCGAGTACGACAACGCGATCGTCGATCCCGAGGAGGCTGACCGACGGCGACGGCAGCGCGCCGAGTCGGTGCTCGCCGACCTCGAGGCTGCAGCCGAAGGATTGGCGCTCGAGACGACGATCCGCACCGGCGTACCCCACGAGGAGATTCTGACCTACGCTGCGGAGCAGGACGCCGATGTGATCGTCATCGGCTCTCGAGGACGCTCGTCGTTCAAGGGGGCGCTGCTCGGGAGTACGGTCGACGCCGTCGTTCGGCAAGCGGAGCGGCCAGTGCTCGTCGTGGATAAGTAGGCTGTCATACTCGTAGCACCCGGTACTGAGCGGCTCGACGCTGCGGTAGCTCGGTCATTCACTCGAGAAGCTGCCACGTGATGACCGCACCTCGCTGAAATACCGGATGCCGAAGTCCGTCGAACGTCGCGATCCGTCGTGTTTCAACGTCGAAATCGTACCAGTGGGCGACATCGAGGCAGAACTTCTCGGCGACTGCCTCGGCGCTCATCCGGTCGTACTCCTCGTCGATCTGCTCATAGTACAGCCCGAGTACGCCACCTTCGATTCGAATCCGGACTCGAAGAGCTTCTTCGTATCCGTCAGTAGTGACGACGAATTCCGCTCCGGAAACGGCGTGAATATCCGCGCGAAGCTGTTCGGATCGATGTTTCCGTTGTCGTACCGGAACCGAAGCAACTTCGCTTCGACCGGCAGCCGAATGCCGTCGCAGTCGACGACGAGGTCGCACCGCTGCTCGCCATCGAGATACGTCACTTCGGTCTCGATCCGATCCCGAAATGGACTGTCCTCGAGCGCTTCGAAGATCAGTTCGATCTGATTCTCTTCCTCGAACGGACCGATCCCGGATTTCCACCGGCCGTGTTTAGCCGTCGCATCGACTTCCGGAATGACGGCTGCGAACTCGTCAGCAAGTCGGATAAGTATCTCGGACGGTTCGGTCATATCTCACCGACGGTCACCGCAACCACAAATATCGCGTTGGTTGCCCCTCGAGTTCGAATCTAGAACCGCTCGCAGCTTACCGAAGCCAGACGTACTTTGCACTCATCCTTAGATCATAAGCAACCCGAAAAGGGATGGGCGCTGCAGGCACACTGGACGGGCCATAACAAATACGAATCAGCGGACGGGGACGGTCGCCGCAGTTGGAGGCGACACCGATGAGATTCGTGGGAGAATCCACATATGGACGAACTCGAACCCATCGGACCAGACGAGGCCCTGCAACTGTACCTCGACCACCGGCGACGCGAAGTATCTGAATCGACCTTGCGGTCGCACCGGTCTCGCCTCGGTCACTTCATCCGATGGTGTAATGAAGAGAAAAGTATCGACAACCTGAACGAACTTACTGGGCGCAATCTCCACGAGTTCCGACTCTGGAGGACCAACATGAACGGCGGCATTGCTCCGGTCACTGAAAAGACCCAGATGGACACGCTACGCGTGTTCATCCGGTTCCTCGAAACCATCGATGCAGTACGTAGGGACCTCAGCGAGAAGGTGATGTCCCCCGACCTCGAAGGCAAGGAAAATGTCCGAGATGTGATGCTCAACCGGGAACATGCCGAGGCAATTCTCGACCACTTATCTAAATACGAGTACGCTTCTAGGGCCCACATAGTACTCGCGCTGCAATGGCATACGATGCTGCGACGCGGAGCTGTGCGAGCCGCGGACCTGCAAGACTACCACTCTGAGGACCAGTGTCTGGAGATACGTCACCGGCCCGAGACGGGGACGCCGTTGAAAAACCAAGAAGAGGGAGAGCGAATGGTCGCGCTCTCAGCCCCTATCTGCGACCTACTCGACGACTGGATAGACTCGCAGCGGCCCGAGGTAGTGGACGAATATGGAAGGGACCCACTCGTGTCGACGAAACAAGGCCGCATCCACCCGGTGACAGTCACTTCTATAACCTATGCGCGGACCCGTCCGTGTGACATTGACGCACCCTGCCCGTTGAACCGTGACCCAGACGAGTGCGAAGCCGGGTCCTACCAAGGGGCGTCTAAGTGCCCGGAATCCGTCTCGTCTCACGCAGTTCGCCGCGGTGCAATTACTTACCACCTGCAGTCGGACGTGCCGACAGAAGTTGTCGCTGAACGGGCGAACGTAGGAGCCAACGTACTTGAGAAGCATTACGACCAGCGGAGCGAGAAGACGAAGATGGAGCAGCGCCGGAAGTTCTTGCGGAACCTCTAACTACTTCTCACCGTATCCTGGTTCCAACCGAGTCAGAGCCTGCATGGCCTCCTTCCGGGTGGCCATCTTCTCGGCCTCGGTTCGCTTGTCGTAGTGTTTTTCCAAGATTTTCTCCGATACGTCGCACCGGTCGCTAAGGTGTTCCATCAGAACTCCCGAGTTGAGCTCTTGCGTGATGTAGCCCTTGCGGATAGGATGAGGCGAGAGGCTCCCCGGGCACTGTGACGCCCAGTTGTTCCGCTGCGCTGCCTTACACTCGTCTGGGTCCTTTCCGTACGGACAGCCTCTGCCAAGGACGCACGGCCGCGTCCAAGCATAGACGTAGTTTCGGATGGTACTCTCGGCGAGGCGGCCCTGTTTGCTCGATAGCAGGGGTTCACGTCCGAACTTGTCCTCGCTGTCTTCGCGCTGGTCTTTGATGTAGTCGTCTAACACCTCCGCCAAAGACTCGGAGATGAAGACGTTGCGCTCTCCATCCTTGCCGTTTTTGAGGGTAGTTTCCGTATCAGGCCGGTGGCGGAGTTTGAGGTACGGTCCTGAGTCTCCGCGCTCGTAGTCGTCCACGTCCAGCGAGCGGATGCCTCCGAGTCGCGGCCCTGCAGACGCGAACAGCTCCCATATAACGTGCTCTCGGGTGGCGTACTCGTACTTGCGGAGATGTTCGAGGATTTGTTTGACAGTTTCAGAATCGAGGACCGTATTGCGGACCTCATCCTCATCGTCTAGGTCGGGGATGAGTACGTGCTCGTGCAATCCGGGGCGGACAGCATCGAATGTCCCGCATACTTTGATGAACTTACGGACGATTTTTTGCTCCGTCTCCTCTGTTTTGGGACTCAGTTCGTCAACTTGTTCTGACGACTCTTCCCGTCGCCATACGCGGTAATCTTTGAGGTCGCTCCCGGAGAGGAAATTCATCTCGCTGATACCGGCCACGTTCTCACCCCAGTCGACGAAGAACCCGAGGCTTGACTCGTGCTTGTTCTTCGTTTTCGGCTTCAAGTCGCGCACTTTGAAGTACTCATTGACCGCTTCTCGGGGCGTCATCGGTTCTAGGTTGGGGACGACCCCCGCATCGTGGAGGAGGTCCTCTACACTATCGGAGACCAACTTGGCGAGGTCCGTGGGGGAGGGTTGTTCTTCTTCGCTCATGCGGTATCCGACCCGCCGGGGACTTGCCGTTTAAGCCTTATCATGTCAATCTACACACAACTATCACATAGTAGAAGATTTTTATAGAAGACCTGTGCTGCTATGAGTAAATCGTCTTCTCCTCCGCTGCTAAAGTATTTTAAATAGGTGTCGGGATTAGTATTAATGGCCCAAGGGGAGTGGACGCGGGGTGTACCAAATGCTTGTTCCGGTGAAACGTATTGAAAGAGTGGTTGGTTAGAAGGACCACACGGGAGTTGGCAAGACAGACGGGCGCATGTAGCGCCGCGTATTTATTACCTTCATAGAGGTGTATATATCTGCCGACAATTAGGGTTGTTCTACCCACGATTATGCTTCCAAGTACGCGACAGACCTAAATGGGCTACGTCGCATTGTGGTTTTGCTCATGGCAAGACACGCCCTCCCCACCCCACCAACGGAGGTGTCTGGTGATGGTCGATGAGTTTGACGAACAGCGCCAGCATTCCAACTGGCAAACAGAAAACGACTCTCGAACTCGTCGAAGACACCTTCGAGAGTCAGCCTATTGTCCACAAAGGTGTGTGGAAATACCAGCTCAACGATGACAACGAGCTGTACCTCAAGCTATGGAAGCTCGTCCAATCACTCCACAATAGCGACGAAGAGAACCGCGAGCCGTTCCTTGCCGGACCTATTAACCCGCCACACACGGCGGGGGACGCCGAGTACTACGTCGGCATCAAGTCATGGCAGGGAGACCACTACTACGACGGCAGCAATCTCTATGAGTACTCGATAGGCCTGTACGAGTCCGACGAGACGAAACCGGGCACGCCCGCGAAGGCGAGCATGACCATCCGGCGGCGCAGCCACGGTATGGAGACTAGCAGCGGCGACGCCGTCACATGGCCGAAGGCCGACGACGGAGACCGCAAAGAGGGAAGCTACATCGAAGTCCAGGGTTCATACTTGCAGAACTTCGAAGATGCCCACGCTGTCGCCCGTATCTACCTCCGCGCCCTTGTCAAAGAATTCACGGACCTCGACGACCTCGCCGCGCAGTCGCTGGTGCATGACCTCTATGAACCGTACCCCGCTACCGAACATGTCGGTCAACTTGAAGCCCACTACCGTTACAGCAAAGAGTACGAGCGGGGAGTCGTCCACGCCATCGGGAACAGTTTCGCCCTCATGGAAATCCAAGGGGCATCCCTCGAATCCCGAGCAAAGGCCAAACGCGGCCGCTACGGTATCAAGCGAGTAGACGCTGCCGCTGGCGCTTTCGATACCATCGGATTCGAGACGCCTGAATCCCTTTGCGACGACAGTGTGCCAGACACTGGCATTATGCTCAAGACGTATAACGACAAGAACGTACATCTCCGAGCCGACGACGACCCGCTCAACCACCCTAAGATAGAGGCGGCCGCGAAAGGTACAGTCCATCGGCGATACCTCGACGAGGTCCGCCACCACCTCGCCCGCATCTGTATCGGACACCTGCGGTTCGCTGGCCTCGACGCGAACGCACTGGTCTCCGACCTGCACTTCACTGCCCAAACAGGCAGAATCAGCGTCGAGACCCCCACTCTGTCTGCCCGGAGCCAGCAACTCGAATCCTATCGCAACGACCCGGACCTACGCCACGCCGTCGAGGACTACCTGCGCCGTCGACAGACCAACTCGTTCCGCGACATCCTGCTCGTCCTATACGAGCGCGGCGACCAAGGCGCGACCTACCAAGAGATTATGGACAAGACCGGTCTCGCGTACGACACAGTCCGCAACTACATTCGCAGGTTCAACGAGGCGGGCATCATTCGCAAGACGCCGGGCACGCCGCTCGTCATCACCTGGAAAACCCCCGAGGCAAAAGGGACCGTCGAGGACACCATCAACGACGAAGGGAAGACGCCCGGAGAAGCACGCGAGGAACGCCGCGAACGCAAGAAGGAACGCGAAACGGACAGCGCATGGGAGCGCCTCAAAGGCTGGTTCAGCGGTCAATTCCGCGGAGTGGAGAAGGACACCAGCAAAGAGTCACCCGAAGCGGACCGCGACGACGAGAACACCCCAGACACGGCCACCGGTGAGTACACCCCGCTGCCAAACCATTCACGCTTGGACTGCTGGGAAATGCTCAAAGTCGCCCGTGAACACGGCGACATCACCGATACGGACATCGCCTTAAGATAATACCCAGCGGCGGGTCAGCTCGCTCGATAGAGGCATCACTATTCTGCACTTCTTTTTTCGCCGTGAATCAGTATATCACCAGCGATTACTCAATTTCGCAACAGCGTAGTAACTTATCAGCACCAATTCCGTGTGAATTTATACCACGATATAACCACTATCTGGACCGGCGCACGCCTAGTTTCAACCCAGAACCTAGCCCATACACGGCGGGCTACAATCATCCCACCCCCGCTTAGGGCTATGCGCCTAAGAGGCGCGTAGGGGAAAACACGGCGCTCGCAGAACGCTCGCGCCGCTTACCGCCCTACACAGCTACCCCTGACCCTGTCTCTATGTAAATCGGGATGGACAGTAGAAGCCATGAATCGCCCAATACCAGGCGATAGATGGATTTGGAGTAACTTCGAAAACATCAATTTCAGCGTAGTCCAATTCAATTTTATATACTTATTATCTGTGAACCTGTGTCTTCAGTACTCTTTTGATAACCTCGATACGCACTCTCATTGCGCGCCGGACTCCCCAGGTTCATAGCTCGGCCAGACTTCCATTCTCTTCGTTTCCTTCTCGCCTCAGGAATCTTTTGTACCGCTCACCAACCCTGTTGAGAGAGACCTTCGCATCCACGTTCTCGGAGGTTTGAGTTGCCTCCATCGGGCCCACTCTTCACAGACAGCCTTTACATTCTTCTCCCTTGCCGGCATCCCCACATCCATAGCTCGGTCCATCATTCACTATTGTCCGCCACCCCCACAAAAGAGGTGTCGTTGGGAAAGGTTCACAGCCGTATCAAGCCTTCTCAGGCAGTACACCTCATGGCTGGGTTTTGACTTGTTTTGACCCGATAACCTTTGCGCTTAGATTGACATGTGCTACCCGCTATGGTACAACGTTCTAAGCGGGTCGAGGGGACAGTACTGAACGAGAACGACGCCCTCGTACTAGATTTGTTTGTCTCCCGAGGCGGAGAGGGGATAGACCTGAACCGCAGCAACATCTCTTCAGCGACGGGACTAACCAATGGACAGGTACAGCACTCCACCAACAAGCTCGCCAATACAGGGTATCTGCGAGACTGTGGCGAGGATGAGGCTGCGGGCGGCGGAGGAAGTCCACCCAAGCAGTTCCGCATGACCAGCAGCGGCTATACGCTGCACGCTCGGGGAGACCTCCAGTCACTGCTCTCGGTTGTCCGCGGCTCGGGGGAGCAGCGCGCCCAAATCGAGGAGACCGTGTGGACTCTCCAGTCACGTGTTGACCGCGTAGAGGAGATGGCACGTCGGGATGTCGATACGGATGCCATCCGGGAGGAGGTTAATGACCTCGCCGCGGACGTAGAGTACTTCTACGAGTGGCTGGATGTCGCCGAGCGATACATGAAGGCAACACGGCACCTCTTCGAACATGAACTCGAAGCGGATGTGGACTTCGAGGCAGCGATGGAGGCAGCCAGTGAGGGGAATGACTAGTAGACCTTTGGTCAGAACGAGACCAGTAGCGGTGAGCATGTCCGAACGACGCTAAGTTCCCGTAGGAGAACCAAGTTCTGCATCAATCACCGACACAAACTCGACGAGTTGCTTGATGACGACAAAGTGAGACCGACTGAGTCTCACGCGGACGCGCACCTAGCGCGCTTGTCTGACTGGGACCCCCCTTTCCCTCTAGCCCGCTGAGAGCTGGCAAACAGTCGGCCACAGACAACCTACACAGAGGGCCGAGACAACTCAATATCCTGTCCTTTCAGCTCATCTTGAAAACATTTATTATGGCTTTGTGCATGGCATGATATGTGACGCGTACAATTCGTTCTAGGGGAATTTGCGTCTCTCTGATAGCACTGCAGAACCACAAACCACGTCTTAATTAAGTCCCAATGGCATCCTCACGTACAACAACCGAACCCGAAGAGACCACGATGCATGGGAATACTGAACTGACCGAATTGCTGGACTCCGAGCCCTATTACCAGACAAATGACGGGGCTGCGTATCTCGGAGATAGCCTTGAGCTTCTGGACGAGTTGCCAGAGGAGAGTATCGACCTGCTGGTCACCTCTCCGCCGTTTGGACTCCAGAAGAAGAAGGAATATGGCAACAAAGACCCGGACGAGTACAACGACTGGTTCATGGACTTCGCCGACCGGGTTTACCGCGTTCTCACGGAGGACGGTAGCTGGGTCATCGACATCGGTGGCGGTTGGGAAAAGGGCAAACCAGTCCGCTCTATCTACCATTTCGAGTTACTCACTCGCCTCGCCGGTAGCGATGGCCCATTCCACCTCGCACAGGATTTCTACTGGTACAACCCTGCCAAGCTCCCTACGCCAGCGCAGTGGGTCACTATCGAGCGTATCCGCTGCAAGGACGCTGTGAACCACGTCTGGTGCCTTTCAAAGACCGAACGGCCAGAGGCGGACAACGTCCGTGTTCTCCAGGAATATTCCGACTCGCAGAAGGAGCTGATGGAGAACGGATATAAGGACAAGAAGAGACCCTCTGGGCACGACATCAGCGATAAGTTTGACGACCCAAAGGAAAAGGGGTCTATCCCACCGAATCTTCTCGAAATCGCCAACACCGCGTCGAATACACACTATCTCAAAGCGTGCAAGAAGCTGGATGTCGATTCGCACCCAGCACGGTTCCCGAGACAATTACCCGATTTCTTCATCCGGTTCTTGTCCGAGCCGGGCGACACTGTCCTCGACATCTTCGCTGGCAGCAACATGACTGGGCGTGTCGCGCAAGACCTCGGCCGCAAGTGGCTCGCATTTGAGCTGCAGGAGAAATACCTGCAAACCTCCAAGGTACGCTTCATGACGATGGAGGAAATCGATAAAATCATCGACGAGGACCAGAGCGCCCTAGACGACTTCGAAGAGTTCGCGGAACTCGACTAACTGTCCTCATCCGGGGCGAAATCGGTTAGCGAGTTCTGCACGTCTTCTTCGTCGGTGATGTACTCCGCTATATCCTCTTGATACTCTTCCAGAGCCTCCTCCTCATCGTACGTCATCTTGCCTTCACCGTCACCCTCCTCAACCATGTCACGGCGGTCGAGGCGTTTGAGGGTCTTGATACGGTTGGCCTCATCCTGTAGCGTCTCGGCGAGGTGTTCGGGCCTCTCGTCGAACTGGTCGAGGTCGTCACCGTGGAGAAACAGGATAGAGATATTCTCATGACGCATAATGCGGTTGGCGTACAGCTTTGCATCACCCGAGAGACCTGAGCGGGCTACCATCAAGATGGTATTCGTTTGCAGCATCCGAGCGATGCCGACCTCTCGGGCCACGTGCTTGGTTTCGAGGTCGTCCTTGATGTTCTTGCATTGTATCTGCCACCGACCAAACGTTGTGTCGACTTCGTCCATCACTACGTCGACCTCGGACCCGCCGGTCTTCTGACCGCGGACGCGCCACCCGGCGAACTCCAAGCCGAGCATTCGTCCTATCTTCACGGCGAGGGTCTCCAGTGCGACCCCTTTTTCGTGTGTGGAGTCGGAGTCCAACCGCTCGGAGATTTCGTCAAACGAGAGGCGGAGGACAGGGCGGGGTACACCAGTACGCTCACTGATGTCCTCCAATACGGGTTTCATGACCTCTGCCTCAAACTGGTCGGTCGGTTCCACGAGGTTGGGTTTACCCGTTACATCAGATGGATTCTTCCAGGTGATGTACCCCGAATCTTCGAGCGGATTCAGGATGAGGTCCGAAATCTTGCTCTGAGGAAGCTCGACGCCATACGCGGCCTCAGCGACTTTGCGAACCTCTGTGTTTGGAATCGGCTTCACTGGGTCGATGAGAGCGAGACCTCGCAAGAAAGTCTGCTGCTCCTCGGTAAGACCGTCGAGTTCGAGGATAGCATCTGAGTCGACACCGACGAGTTCTTCGAGACGATTTCGGTCGAGGTCGTAGATGTGGATGCCGGTGTTTACAACGCCGGTCTTCGCCAACCACGCCCGCATCTGTGACCAGTGGTTGCTTGTTCTGTCGACGTGGAATCCGTACTGGTTCCGTAACGCCTCTTTGATGTTTGCGTTCGTCGTTTGCCTCCCCTCGGCCATCAGGTCCTCGATAATCTGGATGACCTTCATCCCGTGCAATTCTTGGAGGATGTGGACGGCGAACTGTTCGAACATCGACTCTTCATCGTCTCGTAGTTCGTACAGTTCCTCCCCAATCTCAGTGAACGACAGGTCCTCGTGTACGATACCGTATCCTGCCCCCTCACGCATTCCGAGACGTACGTTCTTCGCACGTACGCTTGGCTCGTTAGAATCGGAGAAGAACCGGTCGGCAATGGCTTGGTCGAAGTCATCTGGTTGACCTTCATATTTCTTCGCCATTTCCAGCAAGACAACCAGTTCCGCCGGCTCACCCTTTCCTGTCTCCAATTGAGCGGGTGAGAACGCGTCACCAAACGGTAAATCCGTGTCCTCTCGGGCCATCTAATGGCGAGAGCTCATCATGTAAATGAGATAAATGTATCGGGACTGGAGATACATTCCCATCGTGAATAGGAATGTCCGTCTGACCCGTGCGATGCAGGATACCCATGTGCTCCATTACACTCCAAACCCGGGCGGCCGTGACCCGTTCACTCTCCTCAATGGGGAGGTCTCCCAGCCGGAAGCTCCGATGTGCGGCCAAGTGTGCGAGGGTTTGCAGTCAGACCTTGTCGCATGTCGTGACATTCGCCATGCAGTTCGATTCAGATATGAAACGAAGAGTGTGCCGGTTCTGTT
This sequence comes from Halopiger xanaduensis SH-6, assembly GCF_000217715.1. Classification (GTDB taxonomy): domain Archaea; phylum Halobacteriota; class Halobacteria; order Halobacteriales; family Natrialbaceae; genus Halopiger; species Halopiger xanaduensis. The sequence goes on along the minus strand of NC_015666.1, from coordinate 2,238,149 downwards.
TCACATGTGAATCGAGTTGAGCGTAGTCAAGTTGTGTGACAAGACGATTACGTCGCCCGCAGATTCTCGCTTAAATCCTGATTCTCGGCTGATTCAGTCGTCGTGCTCCTAGTGAATGACAAATATACGATAAATCTATAAGCGAATAGTTCTAACAATACGACTATGGTTAGGATTGACGACTCCGGTGAGCGAACGAAGTGCTGGCTAAACTACCCCGACGAGGTCGAGGACATCGCCAAGGCCGCCCGCACAGTCGACTGGGAACGCGGAATCGCAATGCGCCTGATGGGATTTGTCGGTTCCCGTGCAAGCGGGGTCCCGTCCGCGCGGCCTGAAGGCATCAACTGGAACAGCGAGGGCGAGTACTGGGAACTCGAACTCAAGGGAAAGAACACCCGGGGCGGGGAGAAGAAGACTCGGGACGCCTACCTCCCCGGTCGCATCAAAGACATGCTGGACATCTACGCGGATGAGCGTAGCATCGCCGATGATGAACCGTTCGTTGACGCCTCGACCAGCTCTATCCGGCGCTGGGTCTCCGAGGCGGCTGAGGACGTACACTCGAACGATGGAAAAGAAGGAACCCGCAGTGACCGCTGGCTCTCGGTCTCCAGCCACGACCTGAGGAGAAGCTGGGCAACGCACCACCTCGTAGATGAAGACGTGCCAGTACGTGTAATGATGTCAATTGGGGGATGGAGCAGCTATGAGGCGATTGAGCCCTACCTAGCGAAACCGAAACCCGAAACCATCGGCCGCGAGATGTCGGCCGTCCAACTGTGACCAAACCTTAGCACGTATTCACGCATATAGAGGTGTGGCAAAAGATTTCGGCGACCTCGGCGACCCTCCGCGCGATGTACCGCCGCTGAATTCGCTTGACGATGACGCACCCCGAGACGCGAATGGAGTGATGACCGACTTCGCGAACTGAGCAGACCTGATTTTCGTGGCCGCGCATTATGCACGCGTGTTTACGACTGGTCTGCGCTTGGTGAGACCTCGACGATGAGGGCAGGGTGGTGTTCTGACAAGTAGTCCAACTCAGCGTGTAATGCCCGGGAGACATCTGTGAGGTCGTCGTCCGGCGCACCCTCAACCGAGACTGTCGTGTCGCCGATGCTGATGCTGATGCCTGTCATTGGTCATCCCCCTCGACATAGTCCAAGCGACCGTTCAGCGGGGCATATTCCGCTTTCTCGAACCCGCGCTGCACATCAGCGAGGTCCCGTTCAAGCCGGGTAATGTGGTCACGGAGCTGGCTGTCTGAGAGTGCGGCTAACCGGGGGCGGGTGACGGACGAGGGGGGCGGGGTGATGGGCTGTCCTTGCCCCGTTCGCGCCTCACGGACGGCCAGCAGTTCGCGTGCCATCCTAAGTTCCGCTCGCAGCTCGGCCGCTGGCCCATCACCACGCGGTGTCTCGGCGACGGGGAGCGGGTCGATAGTCTGGCACGACTGCTCGTCAATCATCGGCCACCTCCCCGCTCTCGTTGACGACGACCTCCCATGCCCCAGGCCAGCCTGCTCGGTCGCGGTTGGGGAGCGGGAGCGCACGGCGGCTGGCCATCTCTTTCGGGGACATCCCCGCCGCGTCAGCGGTCTCCTCACGGGTCGCCTCTGCCTCGGCGTGTGTCCAGTCCTCGGCGGTCATACGTATTGAGATAGCGTGGAACAGCAGATAAAGAGCGCATCTTATACTCTCTGTCTCGAAGTGGAACAAACCTTTGGGGCCATATTCGAGCATCACAAATATGTCAAATGAGAGCTATGTATGGCCGCAATGTCCAGACGAACACGATGGAGGATGGAGAATGTGCCCGGTTTGTGGATGGAAAATATACACGGGAGCGAACCCGACCGACAGGAATCGGCGTAGTGAGTGCGCTCGGTGCGGGGAGCCCGTACGACTGGAGTCCTAGTGAGAAGTATTTGACCGACACTCCCATTCAAAGAGGAGAGAATCAAGCTCATCAAGATATGTCTCACAGAGGTCACAGAGAGGTTCATGCTTCTGTTCTCCATCGAGTAGTTTCGACAAGACACTCACTCTTCGAATCTCTACATCGCTTTCTGTGGCCCCATACTTAGAGGACATATGGGGTAATACGAACTCTCTGGCCTCACCCAACACTGATTCCACAAGCGCGGCTCTGATAAATGCTAGACTTCAGGTTAAGAGAATAAGGAGAGAGACTACGACGTCGGGAGCTTCCGAAGGGTATCCATCGTCTCGAAGAGCCGCTCCCGGACCTCCTCAGTGGTGGCATCCTCGTCGAGCCCAAGCGCCTCGACAAGGGTGTTCCACTGCTCGTCGGTCAGCTCCAACACCTGGCCACTCGTCTCAATCGTCGTCTCACTGTCGTCGGTGTCGTGAGGCGTAATGGCGGTAGAAGACGTACCAGTATCGGACGACAACTCAATCTGGGTAGGCTCGTCATCCGTATCAACCCCATCGACACTCTCTCCGCTAGACTTGCCGACATCGGACGCCGGCCTCTCGGAATCAATGCTCTCGACATCGCTCTCCTCATCAATGTCGGGAGTATCGTCCGACTCCTCCAGCTCGTCAGTCTCCTCGTCGATGTTAGGAGTATCGTCCGACTCCTCCAGCTCGCCAGTCTCCCCATCGATGTCAGGAGAATCGTCCGACTCCTCCAGCTCGTCAGTCTCCTCACCCTCGGCAGGCTCCTCCGGCTCGTCGCTCTCCTCGTCCTCATCAACCTCGCTAGTCTTCAACTCCTCAACATCGAAGTCGTAACCAAGCTCGACCGTCTCCAGCTCTTCGAGGTCGACATCGGAATCAAGCTTCTCCTGGAGCAACTCCTCATAACGAGCCTGCCCCCAATCGGGGAACCCGACAGTACGCTGAGCGGGCTCCTTATCAGCGTCCTCATCCGCCTGCTGGCTCAGAATCTGCTCCCGAAGCAACGTGTCATAAAGGGGCTGCTGCCAGTCAGGGAACCCAACCTTGCGCTGGGGCGGGTCCACAGCAGCGTCCTCACGCGCGTGCTGGGTCAGGTTCATCCGCGTCCGGTGGGACTCATCCATATCCAGGTCATCGGGAACCTCAGCAGCCGGAATGAACGGAGTCGGAATCGACTCTTCACGGTCCACGTCGATGTCGTACTCATCCCGAAGGGTACGCAGGAACTCCTCCCGGTAGGCAGGCTCGAACTCATCAGGGAGCGGGTCCGGCGAGTAAATCCGAAGAGCGGTAGTCACATCGACCCGCTCCGTAATCTCCTTCGCATCCGAGAAGTCGGTATCAGGCTTGTGCATGACCCGCTTGCGACCCTCGTAATCGTAGGGGTCGTCAAGATGCTTGGTGACGGAATGCTCACAGTCCCTGTCGTAGGGACGAGTGAGCGTCGTGGGGACGTGGTCGTAGGCGCCCGCAGCAAGGTAGTAGGGCCTAACGATGCGACCAATCCAATCGCGGGCAGCGCGGGAAACCCGGGTGTACGGGTCGATGTCGGACTTCTGGGCGTCCCAAGGAAGAATCCGCGCGTCGCCCTCCGTCTCGAACTCGATGATAACGCGAAGCCTCCGGTGCTGGCCGGAAAACTTCCCGAGCTTGGACGAATTGCTACCCATACCGAAGCCAGCACGCTCATCCGTGACCCCGCTAAGAACGAGACGGTTCTGGCAGAAGATGTCCGCCCCGGAATCCTCGGCACTGGCTTCCCTCATGAGACCGACAGTCACGTTCAGAGTGACCTCGGCCTCAAACTCCTTAGACTGGAGGTCAATACCCTCGTAGCGGCGCACGAACAAGCCATCCATCGGAGTGAACGACCAGTCAACAGGCTCAGGAGGCTCCACCTCAATCGTATCGGTGGCCTCCCCATCCGTATCGTACTCACGGATGATAATAGAGACGGGCTCGAAGTCTTCCATCCTGTCGGGGTCCAGGAAGTACTGGTAGGTCTTGCTGAGGTCCTCAACGAGGTTCTCCCGGTACTTATTCCAAGGAGTGTTGAGGTCGCTAATGCGAATCTCAGTGACCCCCGCCTCAATGTCCTCGTACTCCTCCTTCTCGACAGTCCAATCCTCGTCATCCTGAAGCCACTCCTCGTCGATGGTGAACCCGAAGCCGGTATCGGCGTACATGTGGCGACTACGAATAGTCGCCTTATTCCCGAGGTTGAGGATGGCCTTCTTCGCGCCAATGCCGTAGGCACCGATAGAGCCGGCAATATCTTCCTTCTTCGACTGACCAAGGGCAAAGAGAATCTGGAGGTCGTCCTCCTCAACACCACCGCTATCGTCACGAATAACAACCTCGTCCTCCCCATCCGGCCCGCCATCGTGGTACTCAATCTCAATAGTCACCGGGTCGAGCCCATCGAGGACGCGCCGCCAGTTATCGAGCGCGTTGTCCACGAGCTCCTTAAAAGCCGACACAGGAGTAACGTCGGACTTAACAGCCTGATACGCTTCCTTGGACGGCTTGAGGTCGTAAGTGTCGGAACCGTTCATCACTCCCATGTACAAACCCCATAGATAAAAAAGTTGCGTTATCGGCTACACCCCCCAATCTATCTCGCTCTAATCCAATGTAATGAATGGTATTGATGAGTCGAATTCAAGATAGCTTTTCATCCGCCAGTTTCACGCCTTGCGATTTTAATCTACCATACTAACGACACCCCGGGCCGTGAAACTCGTGCAACCACTCACCTCGGTTACGCGTGCACGCTATCATTGAACTCATCTGGCAGTGCGCGAATAAGCTATCACCTTATTCTCCCAATCAGCTAACATGAGGTGTTGAATAAGGAGCGGTCTTATTCCCCATAATTCGCCAATATGTGACGTAGGATAAGAGATGGGATTATTCACGTCCCTACGTCGCACAGGTTGGTGGGTTCATTACAAGCAGGCTTATTCGACAATGGGCGTCCGGTAGCCAAGAGGCGTGGTTGGACTACCAGTTCGATAAGAAAGGGGATGTACGCGCACGTAGACGACATACCAGTTCCACGTCAGACCGTATGCGGCCGCCCGATGTGAGCATCCCAGGCCGAAGACGGACCGTAGGTATGGGTTCAGCATACGCGACCGAGGGCGCCGGACTGGTCCGGAAGTGTGATACGGATTGTTCAATAATTTATAGTCGTATATAGGGTATTATCACCGAGCCCCACAAAAGATTTAAACTGGTGGGGGGACTAGCAACAACGCACGAATGGTATCTGACCAGGCGATGGAGGTCCGGATGACCGAGAAGGCGCTCCGGCGCGGATTCCAGAATGCGCGTCATGCGCCCGAAGAAGCGATTGTCTGCGTCCTCCCCAGCCACGCTCGTGGTCGGGGGAAGGAACTTTTAGATGAGATGGTGACTCAAAACAAAGCCGGTTGGGCCGAGTATGGTGCAACGGGAACTTATCACATCGTGGACGAGCAGGCGGCAATCGAATTCATCGAGGATAACGGAGGTGATGTCCCCTTCGGCATCGGGACCGATTAAGACTTCATTATCTAGCTATGTGGGTGGGGGGAAGTGAATAATGCCCGATTGGCATCTATTAACCCTCAACACTTGAGCTCAACCTGTTGTAGAGGTACTACAGGTATGGATTTTCTACGAAACAGTTATGGGCGGGAAGGACCATTCATGAAATAGCATGACTGAGCAGCCGACTCACCAGACCGCGGTTGAGACTGACCACTATGCTGAGGAGGCGCCGCTGACGTATCTCTTTGGAGACAGTGCTCGGGTGAAGATTATCGGGGCGTTCATCTCCGAACGGGGCCGGGATATTAGCGTGTCTGAGGTCTCCCGGCTTGCTGGCGTAGCCCGTAGTACTGTCTATAATAATATTGACACTCTGGAGCGTCTTGATGTCATCAAGCACACTCGGGATATTGAGGGCGGACATAGCCCTCTCTACCAGTTCAACGACGATAGCGAACTGGGAGAGCTCCTCTACAGGCTTGAGGGCGTCTCTCTTCAGAAGCTGATTGATGAAGATTATCTCGGGTAGGTGGAAGAAATTTCAGTTAACACGAATTATCCCTCAATCTTAGACCCACAAATGCGCCAATATTGCAACATTGCTGCTTAGGTCCATAGCTGTGAGCAGTAGATGTACAATTCCGATTTAACATGTTCTAGTAAGGCCCATAGAATTATGTGAACGCATCTCAATGTTGACTCTAGCGAATCGCATGACGGAGTCGACCCCCAATATGCGGCATAATGGACTCCCACCTGCGAAGGTGGGTGTCTTTAAAAGTACCCCGACGCCGTCTGTTGACTCCTAATCGTTATGGCGCGTTATGGGCGCTGCAGGATTTGAACCCGCGGCAACTTGGTCCGAAGCCAAGCACTCTGTCCAGACTGAGCTAAGCGCCCTCGCCATATCGTATCCGATGGGTCCGTATAAGTGACTCGATTTTCACCCATTCCGACAGACGTAGGCACACTGCTAAAGCCCCGACTGCAGTCATCTATTCGAGCCCGCCGACGTCGTCTCACATTCCCAGCGGCTGGAAATTAGCGGCGCGGCTCTTTATATGGCGCTCGTAGCGACGCATATGACGGTGAATGAATCCCCCGTCGCGGACGACGGATACGACGGCACCGCACCGCTCGAGTTGCTGACCGACGACGAGGGGCTCTGGACGGCCGTTCCCGTCGATGCCAGCGGTGACGAGCGGGTGAGAAAGTGGATCTCGGTCGAGGCGGGCACCCTCTGCGATCTCGAGGAGTGGCGATAACGGGCTGTGAATCTGAACGTGACTGTATTCTTCCGAACGGAATCCTACTGACCGTCGTCCACTGCGAGATGCACTTTCGAACGCGGGCCGGATCGCACCGTTTAACCGGCCTGCCTGAGCACTCCCGGCAACGAGATGACTGCGGGAGAGACGGTGCGCGGGTTGCTCGAGTTGCTGCGGCCGGTGAACGTGATCGCGGCGAGCGTCCTGACGTTCATCGGGGCGTTCGTCGCTGGCGGGGTGACCGAAGCGCCAGTCGCGGTCGCGGCTGCGGTCGCGGCGACCGGCTTAGCGGTCGGCGCGGGTAACGCGATCAACGACTACTTCGACCGCGAGATCGATCGGATCAACCAGCCCGAACGAGCGATTCCGCGGGGTGCGGTAAGTGCTCGCGGAGCGCTTGCCTACAGCCTCGTCCTCTTTGCGCTCGCCACCGGATTAGCGGTCACGCTGCCGCTGCTCGCGATCGGGATCGCGGTCGTCAACCTCGTCGCCCTGGTGGCCTACACCGAGTTCTTCAAGGGGCTTCCCGGGGTCGGCAACGCGGTCGTCGCCTACCTCGTCGGGAGTACGTTCCTGTTCGGCGCCGCGGCGGTCGGGGAGTACGGCGACGTCGAACCGGCGGTGGTGCTAGCGCTGCTGGCGGCAATCGCGACGCTTACGCGGGAGATCATCAAGGACGTCGAGGATATCGAAGGCGACCGCGCGGAGGGCCTGCGTACGCTCCCGATCGCCATCGGCGAACGACGTGCCATCGCGCTCAGCGCCATCCTCCTCGCGATCGCCGTCCTCGCCAGTCCGGTTCCGTACTTGCTCGGGTACTTCGGCGTCGCGTACCTGCTCGTTGTGGTGCCGGCGGACGCGATCATGCTCTACGCGGCCGCCGAGAGCGTCGGGGATCCAACCGCCGGCCAGTCCCATCTCAAGTACGGGATGTTTCTCGCGTCGCTGGCGTTTATCGTCGGTCGCGCAGTACCTGCCGTAAGCGGACTGTAAGGAACGGACTCGCCGGGTTTGATTGCCGTTCGAAATGGCGATCGCTAATTGACAACTAATCAAAAGGATTATAAACTGGTTCCTGTATTCTCCTATCACGCACGGCGGAGACAGCGGTGCCAGCAGTGGTTGTCGCCACGGCTGAGACGTGTATGAGTATTATGTATAATCTCGTAGATGCCCTCCCGGACGCCGAACTCGACCCGGGGACGAACGTCCTTATCGCAGGGCCGCCGCTGACCGGGAAACGTCAACTCGCCTACGAGATCCTCACGAACGGTGCCGTCCGAAACGACGGCTCGATCGTCGTGACGACCAAGGACAGCGCCGACAAGGTCCTCGAGCGGTTCGACGATGTAGACGGCCTCGAGCGCGACGAGGCCACGATCGGGATCGTCGACTGCGTGACGAAACAGCGCGGAATCGGCGCCGTCGAGGACGACCCTCGTATCAAGTACGCGTCGTCGCCGATCGACATGACCGGGATCGGGATCAAGCTCTCGGAGTTCCTTCGGGAGTTCTACGAGGAGCGGGGCGTGACCGAAAACCGCGTCCTGCTGGATTCGGTATCGACGCTGCTGATGTACTCGGATCTCCAGACGGTTTTCCGCTTCCTCCACGTCTTTACGGGCCGCATTCAGAGCGCCGACGCGATGGGCGTCTACGTCATCGACTCGACGGCTCACGACGATCAAACGATGAACACGCTCAAACAGTTGTTCGACGGCATCGTCGAGATCGAGGAGGGGGACGATCCCGAGATCAGGACCGCGGGCCTCACGTAACGGTCGACCCAATAGACAGTTGAACGACTGAACGGCAGGGGCCGGAGCTAGGGTCAGACGTAGTTCAGCACGGCCGACAGTATATAGGCACAGCCTCCTAGTATCGCGTATGGCTGTCGAATCCGTCGAGTCCGACGCCGATATTCGCTCGATCCTCGAGTACGAGACGATCGCCGTCGTCGGCTGCTCGAGCACGCCGGGGAAGGCGGCACACGACATTCCGGCGTACTTAGACGAACGCGGCTACGAGGTGATCCCGGTCAATCCGTTCGCGGACGAGATTCTCGGCCGGCCGGCGCGGGACAGCCTCGCCGAGGTCGAGGAGGAAATCGACGTCGTCTGTATCTTTCGGCCGAGCGAGGAGGTCGGCGACATCGTCGACGCGGCCCTCGAGCGCGACGACGTGAAGGCCGTCTGGACGCAGAAGGGAATTCGGGACGACGCCGCGGCCGAGCGCGTACTCGAGGCGGGTCGACAGGTCGTTCAGGATCGGTGTATGATGGTCGAACACCGACGACTGGTTGCCTGAGCGGTGATTGGGATCGAACGCGGCGAGGGTTTGTGGAGCCTCGAACGGCGAATTAGCCGTCATCGCACCCGACGCGGCGCTAACGGTTCCCTCTCATTGTTGATACTGACCGACAGAGACTTACCCGCAAGAGGAGTACGCGTTACCAGTACCCATGTGTGACCGGTCCGGGAGCTGTTCGAACGACGGGACCTGCCAACTCGTGCTCAGGAACCGGAAGACGGGAATGGAACTCGTCGAGCACCACTGTAAGGCACACCTCGTCCTTCGGGTTTGGGAAGCCGAGCGCGACGACGAGCTAGATGTCGTCGACGCAACGACGCTTTCCCGGACGCCGACCTCGAGTTGAGTCGTCCCGGCGGGTTGGACAGCGGCAGTCGGCGGCGGTTCGACGGACTCACCGCGCGGTCGAAGCCCCGGCGTTGCCGATTGCGTGATTGGCGGAGGAAATCTCGGTTATGGTCACGGTCACGGTTACGGTCGCCACGCACACACGACGAACGACGCTTTCGGATCAGGAACTCCACTCCTCGAACGAGCGGTAGATCCCCTTCGAGAGGTAGCGCTCGCTCGAGTCGGGGAAGATCGTCACGACGGTGTCGTGGGGCGTCTCGAGGTCGCCGTCGGCAATCCGTCGGGCGACGTGCTTCGCGGCGACGCTGGCGGCGCCGGCGCTCGAGGCGACCAGATGGCCCTCCTCGCGTGCGAGTCGTTTGAGTTCCGCGTGAGCGGCTTCGTCCGCGACGGCGAAGACGTCGTCGACGAGTTCGGGGTCGAAGAGTTCGTTCGTCTCGAGGTCGTGCGTGCCGATTCCCTCGATCTTGTACTCGCCCTCCTCGCGGTCCTCGCCGATAGCTTCGCCGTAGAGCGAACCTTCGGGTTCGACGGCCGCGACGTGGGTGTCGGGATCCCGCTCGAGCGCGTACTCGGCGATCCCCATGAGCGTGCCGGCGGTGCCGCAGCCGGCGACGACCGCGCCGACCTCGCCGTCTACGGCCTCGTAGATCTCCGGCGCGGTGGTCTCGTAGTGAGCCTCGGCGTTCAGCGGATTCGAGAACTGCTGGGGGACGACCGCGTCGTCGAGTTCCTCGGCCAGTTCGTGTGCGCGTTCGATGGCGCGGCCCATCCCGTCCTCGGTGGGCGTGTTGATGATCTCCGCGCCCAGCGCGTCCATGAGCTGCTGTTTCTCGACGCTGAACCGCTCGGGGACGACGAAGATGGCGTCCAGGCCGAGCTGTTCGGCGGCGATCGCGAACCCGATCCCCGTGTTCCCGGCGGTGGGTTCGACGATCGTCCCGTCGGGGGAGACGTCGCCGCGCTCGAGCATTCGCTCGACCATGTAGCGGCCGATCCGATCCTTCACGCTGGCGCCGGGATTGAACGTCTCGAGTTTCGCGTAGATGCGGACGTCGGCCGGCCCGTCCTGTACTCGTACGAGCGGCGTCCGGCCGATCGTCTCGAGGACCGAATCCAACGGCTGCTCGTGAGTAGTCATTGTGATGGCAAAAGTTGCCACTACTGTTAGGTTTGTCGTTCCGATTGAGCCGTGCGACGTCCTCACGCAACGACGGTGGCCGTCAGAAAGCGGACGCCGGCCGGCCTGATGACGAGAGAACGCGGTTGCGGGCCGGGAGCGACGTCTATCGGATCAACGACCGCAGCGACCAAAGCGGCGATCGTTCACAACTGGTCGCTTTTTGAGGGGCGTAGCCGTCCGCCGGGTGGGCGTTCGTTCCGACTTACTCGGCGGTCGTCTCGCCGCCGTCTGCCGATGCAGACTCGCCGTCGGTCGCCTCGGACTCGTCGTCCGCATCCTCGAGTTCGGCCTCGTCGATCGCCGCCTGAGCGAGGATCTCCTCGCCGTCGATCCCCTGCTCCTCCGCGATAGCCAGCAGGAGTGCGCGCTGCTCGGTCAACTGGTGGTCGATCCGGTTGACCGTATCGTGGGTGTCGTCCATCTCCTCTTCCAGGCTGATGATCCGCTCCTGGAGCTTCTGTACCTGTTTGTACATCGCCTCGGCCCGTTCCGAGAGGCCCTGAATCTTCTTTGCAGTGCTGCCGAGTCCCATACCTGTTCGATGTATCGGCCGGATAATGGGCCTTTTCCTCCGAAACCCTCGAGCGGCGGTCCGTTCGATTTACTTACTGCACTCGCGGTGATCAGCCGTGGTGCGAGCGGGCGCGCCCGGAACCCGGATGCAAGGCCTCGAGATGCCGTCCCGGCGGTTCGGCGACGCCGTTTGCGCCAGTTGGACGGGAACGGCATCACGGTCTGGCCTCGAGCACGAGGTTGAACGGCGTCTCGGTCGCCCGGCGGACGCTCGTGAATCCGCCTTCGGTGATCACTTCGCGGAGCCGCGCTTCCCCGGCCTGTGCTCCCAAGACGGGGGCGCCGCCCTGGTCGAGCGAGTTCGGGACGCAGGCCATCGTCGAGGCGCAGTAGAACGCCCTCCCGATCGGGTTCAGGTTGTCCTCGACCCGGTCGTTGGCGAACGGTTCGACCAACATCCACGCCCCGTCGTCGGCGAGCGCCTCCCGGACGTGCGACGCCGCGCCGACCGGATCGCCCATATCGTGGTACGCGTCGAACATCGTCACGAGGTCGTAGTCGGTCCCGGTAAACTCCGTCGCGGTCGCCACTTCGAACCCGATCCGGTCCGCGACACCGGCTTCGTCGGCTCGCTGCCGCGCCACCTCGATCGAGCGATCGTGGTAATCGACGGCGACGAACGCCGAATTCGGGTAGGCCTCGGCCATGATGACCGTCGACGCGCCGTGACCGCAGCCCACGTCGGCTACGCGCGCACCCGCCCTGAGCCTCGCGTCCAGTCCGTCGAGCGCGGGGATCCAATCGGCCACGAGATTCGTCTCGTAGCCGGGCCGGTAGAAGCGCTCGGTGCCGTGGCACACGTCGCCGTCTTGTTCGTGCCAGCCCACGCCCTCGCCAGTTCGGAAATCGGCTTCGATCGCCGAGAGGCTCCGCTGGTATCCCATCAACCCCTGGAACCCGCCGGCGAGGAACGCGGGGCTGTCTTCGTCGGCCAGCAGCGCCGCCTGCTCGGGCGTGAGGCCGTAGCGGCCCGTCTCGGAATCGTAGGTGACGTAGCCGCCGGCCGCTCCCGCGGCGAGCCACTCGCTGACGTACGGTTCGACGGTGTCGGTCCGCTCGGCCAGCTCGGCGGGTGTGAACGGGCCGCCGTCCGCCAACGCCTCGTAGAGGCCGAGCCTGTCGCCGATGACGATCAGCGGCGCGTAGTAGGCCGCCCCGAGCTCGGCGACGGCCATTCCGAGGAGTTCGTCCAGTTTTTCTTCGTCGACCGGTTCGTCGGCGGTAGTCGGTAGTGCCATACCTAGACGGTGGCCGGCAGACATATTGGCCTCATCCACGGAAATTCCGTTTCACGGGTAGAACGCGGTTTCAGCACGTGAGACGGACTCTCACGTCGTGTACGAGATAGAACTACTACCCGTGCCATCCTATCTCGAGCTAGTAACTGACATGGACTCGCCCGAAAACGACCGACTCGCGTTCAATCCGCCGGCGTCGCCGATCGTGGAAGCCGTCATGCAGAACGCGCGGAACCAGCAGTATCTCGGCAAGCGCCTCGACGCGGCGGGCACTCGCGCCGACCCGGACCATCTCGGCGACATCGTCCGGCACGGGCCGATCCTCGAGGCGCTCCGAGCGAAACCGATGGATCGCCGCGAGATCGAAGCCCGCCTCGAGGTCTCGCGGGCGACGAGCCACCGCCTGACGAAGTGGCTCGACGAACAGGGGTTCGTCGAGAAGGTCGAGAGTCGGTTCCGGTTGACGGGCCGCGGCGAGGCGGTCACCGACGAAGTGCTCCGGTTCGAGGCGAACGTGAGCACCGTTCACCGGATGGGGCCGCTGCTGGACGCGATCTGTCCGCACCACGCGGAGTTCGCCATCGAACCGATGATCGATTCGACCGTGACGGTCGCCGAACCGACCGTTCCGGACCGGCCCGCCGAGCGGTTCATCTCGCTCGTCGGCGAATCGGAGACGTTCCGGGGGTTCAATACGACGCATCTGGCGCCGCTGATGATCGGCGAGTTCTATCAACGCGTGTTCGACGCCACCGAGGCCGAACTGATTTACACGCCACACGTCGCCGAGAAACTGCGTGAAACGTATCCGACTCGCGTGACCGAGGCGATCGACCGCGGCCAGTTGACGCTTCGAACCCGCGAGAACCTCCCCTACGGACTCGCACTTTTCGACGAACGGGTCGGGCTCGGCGGATACGACGACGATACGGGGCTGCTGCAGGTGTTCGTCGATACGGACTCGCCGATGGCCCGCGAGTGGGCCGAACGGGTCTACGCGTCGATCAAGGCGGACTCGACGCCACTCGAGGAACGGATGGAGCAGTGAGGTCCCTCGTCGAGATCGGAGCGCCATCTGCGCTGCGGTGCTCGAGCGAGTCCCGTTCGTCGAAGCGGAGTCGATCGACGAGCCTGCGAGGTCTGCGAACCCGCCGGCATTATTTGTTTACGGAGAGCTTGTGCGCCCTCAAACGACGGCGAAAATTCAGTTTCTGCCGAGCGACGGACGTCAGTCAGTCCGCGCTCTCGTTCAGTTGCGGCCGGGTATCGGAGACGGAGCGGCGAGCCACGCCGACGAGCAGCAGCAACGTCAGCAGTGCCGTGACCACCAACAGCCCTCGTCCTGCCGCGAGTCCGACGAGGGCCGCGACGTCGGCGTAGAACGTAAAGAGGAGGAACGCCGGGAAGACGGTCCCGATCGCGTATCGCCACGGGACGACCAGCGGGCGCGAGATCGGTCCCGCGCCTTTGAGGTACTCATCAATCGCGGCAGGACCGAGTACCCAGGCCGTGTACACCATGAATCCGGTCAGGCCGAGCACCAGAAGCAGATTAACGAGCTGATCCGCGAACAGCGTAAACACCGCGGGGCTGAACGCGTTCACGCCGCCGGTAACGGCGACCAGCGCGAATAACCCCCCGGTCGCCGTCGAGCGCTCGAGGTCGAACTCGTCGACCAGGAACGAAACCGGGATCTCGAGCATGCTGATCAGACTCGTGAGGGCGGCGAGGAGGACGACGAGGAAGAAGACCCCGCCGAGGAGTCGGCCGCCGGGCAGGCTCGCGAACGCGCCGGCGAGACCGACGAACAGGGCGCCGGGGCCGCCCTCGGTCGGTCCCGACGCGAAGGAGAACAGCAGCGGGAACACCACGAGCCCGGCCAGGATGCCGATGCCGAGATTGAACACGGCGATGGCCGAGGCGTCGAGGGGCAGCGACCGGTCGTCATCGATGTAGGAGGCGTACGTGATCATCGTCCCGCTGCCGATCGAGAGGGTAAACAGCGCCTGGCCGGCGGCCGACCCGAGTATCGCCAGGAAGTTCTCCGCGAGGTAGGTCCCGTCGAACCTGAGGTAGAACTCGTACCCCTGCGCGGCGCCGGGCTGTCGAGCCGCCCAGACCGCGAGCCCGATGAGCAATACGACGATGCCGGGCATCATCACCTTCGTCGTCGCCTCGATGCCGCGTCTGATCCCCGCAGCGACGATCAGGGATGTGGCCGCGAGGACGGCGAGTTGGTACCCGAACGCTTCGGCGCCGTAGCTGATCGACGCGAAGTGGGTCTCGGGAGCCGCGAAGTAGGCGCCCGTCGCGCTCTCGAGGAAGTACCGAAGGATCCACCCGCCGACGACGCTGTAGAACGACATCAGGATGACCGAGGTGAGGACGCAGAGCGCGCCCAGCACCGTCCAGACGCGCGATCCGGCGAGCGATTTGAACGCCCCGACCGGGTTCCGGTTCGACCGTCGCCCGATCACGAACGCGGCCAGCAACCCCGGTACTCCGACGCCGAGGACGATGAGTAAATACAATAGCAGAAAGGCGCTGCCGCCGTTCTCCGCGGTCATCCACGGGAACCGCCAGAGATTCCCCAGGCCGACGGCGCTGCCGACCGCGGCCAGGATGAATCCGGTCCGACTCGTCCAACTTTCACGTACCATTCTGTCTCAGCGAACTAACTCGGCGCGCATAAGGATTGTTGATCAGTGGCACAATTCATTCGCGGTTACAGGAACGCGGCAATCCCGTCCCCGCAGGGACGGTCGCTGTCATCGTGGCCGCTGCGGCGGCCCAACTCGTCCGTCACGGCGGCACCGAGTCCGCCGTCGAGGGCGCCGAAGCCGGCGAGGCGTAACCGGCCCTACCGATTTCCGGCCGACCGGTCCCGCGCCCGCTCTCGGTCGCGGGCAATCCCCGAGTCGATCAGAACTCGCCGGTCACGACGTCGGCGACCCGTCGGTGATCGACCAACTGTTCGTCGGCGTTCTCGAGCGTCTCGAGGCCGTCCCACGCGCCGAAGACGTCCGGATAGAACTGCTTGGCGGCGATCTCGGTCTGGAGCAGGTTGATGATCGGCCCCTGGTAGGCGGTCCCGCCGCGGTAGAGGCGATCGTTCTGCACGGCCGCGAGTTCCGATCCCGTCGGGTCGTCCCGCATCAGGTCCATCCGCTCTTCGAACTGGTCGGCCGTCGCGTGCGAGAAGCCGTAGGAGAACACCAGTGCGTCCGGATCGGCCTCGAGGAGCTGTTCGTAGTCCCACTCGCCGTACGAGGCGTCGAGGTGCGGGCCGATCGCGTCGCGAACGCCGAGATCCTGATACTGCTTGCGGCCATTCCCGTTCTCGAGCGGGTAGACGTAGAACGAGCCGGTCTCGAAGTCGGAGTTGATCGAGACGAGGCCGATCTCGGGGCGCTCGTCTTCGGGCAGCAGGTCGGCCTCGAGCGTCGACTGGAACTCGTCGTGGATGGCCTCGAGTTCGTCGTACCGCTCGCGCTCGTCGAACAGCGTCGCGACGATCTCGAAGGCCTCGTAGAGGTCGTAGTAGCGGTAGTCGTGCCAGTTCTCGTCGCGGCGGCGGATGTTGTTGCCGACGATCGGGCCGACGTTGGTCTCGATCTCCTCGAAATCGTCGTCGTCCCAGTTGTCGTCCAGCCGCGCGACGAAGTTCGGGTCCATCAGGTGAACGTCGCAATCCAGCTCGTAGAAGATCTCCTTGTCGATGCCGTTGCTCCCGGCGAGTTGCGGAACGTCGTCGAACGAGACGTCGACGCCCGGCAGCGTCTCGTAGAACTCGAGGGGCCAGTTATCGGTGTATATCAGTCCCTGGAGCCCCTCGAGCTGGCCGAGCGCGATCCCCATGTCGCCGTAGGTGCTGAAGTAGGCCATCCACGTCTCGGGAACCGAGTCGAAGGTGACCTCGCCCATCGGCTCCATCGTCACGGTGTGTTCGCCGCTCGAGTCGTCGGTCGTCTCGGTTCGAGCACAGCCCGCGAGTCCGCTCGTCAGTGCGGTTCCGGCACCGATCGCGAGCAGTTTCCGACGCGTCGGTCCGGTCGTCGATCGTTCGGTCATACGATTTAGGCTCGCCTAATTATTCAAAACGGTTTCTATTTTAGGCGAGCCGAAATGCCTGGGGCGGGACCCGACGGGTGCCGGTGAAAGGGTGTTGGCGCTGCGGCGATGAGAGCCGCGTATGAGCGACGGCGACTCCGAGTTCGATCCGGAAGCACCCGAACAGCGCGAGGTCGGCCGCGAAATGGTCGATCAGAGTACCGGGCTCGGCTCCGTCGCGGCGCACCTCTATCGGGGCGAGGTGGAACGGGCCGTCTCCTGGCGCGACCGGTTGGATACGACGACGAACTGGGCCGTCACGATCATGGCCGCCATCGTCGCGTACGCGTTCTCCGGCGAGGTGTCCCACGCGGTCATCCTCGCCGGGGTCGTCATGGGCACCGCGTTCCTGTTCATCGAAGCGCGCCGGTTCCAAACCTACGACATCTGGCGATCGCGGGTTCGCGTCCTGCAGGAGAACCTCTTCGCGAACGCGCTCGATCCCTCGGCCGGCGTCGAGCGGTCGGCCTGGCGGGCGGAACTGAGCGAGGATTACCGCAATCCGACGCCTCACATCAGTTACCGCGGCGCGTTCAGCCACCGACTGCGACGGGTGTACCTGCCCCTGATCAGCGCGATGCTGGCCAGCTGGGTGTTTCACCTCTGGGCGTTCAACCCGGACACCCCGTTCCCCGAAAGCGCCGCGCTTCCCGGCGTCGACGGCACGGTCATCGCCGCCGTCGTCGGGTGCTACTACCTCGCGCTGCTCGTGCTCGCCGTCCCGCTGTCCGACAAGGAACGGGGCGAATCCGGCGCGGCGGATCACGGCGACCTCGAGCAGGAGTGAGCATCGGTCTCGAGGCACCGAACCAACGGTCCGCGGCTGCGCTCGTCGCGACCGCGGCTCGTCGCTTCCGCGAAGGACCCGCACGCCGTCGAGCGATTACGGAGGCGAAAGGCCCTTAAGGTGTTACCCCCTACGAGGGAATGGATAGGTCGGGCAGTTTGGCCCTGCTCACTACCCGCGCTACGGTCATTAGCGGGGACCGAACACCGCGGGCGTCCGGTCAGACCGGCCGGGGCCCCGGGAGCCAACAGAGAAGCCTCGTCCGTCGGGGACAGCGGTCCGCGGTGGCCGTCCGCAGGGACGCCCCATCGCGGTTAGCCGGCGACAGCCCATCAGGCGCGGAAGCGAGCAGTGGACCGCCGGACACCTGTCGCTCGACGGGTCGCGGGGTGGAGAAGGCAACCGGGATTCCCCCGGCCGGAACGCCGGGCAATCGCGGCTTCCGCATTCATACGTCATCCTTCATTCCTCTCGCTTGCAGAGCAACAGCAGTCGTCGCCGTTGCTACTCGAGTCGTCCGGTACCGGCGGCGCCGACCGCGACAATCACGTCGCCGTTCGAAGGGACCATATTACCCCTGCCGTTACGTGCGACCGATGAGTCGTTCGTACGCTCGAGTCGCTCGCTTGCGACGGTTCTGTACGACGTATCTGTTCGCGCTGGCCCCCCTCGCCGCGGCGGTGCTGTGGGGCGGGCTCTACGTCGTCAGCATGTGGGGATTCGAATCGATTCCGCCGGTGACGCTGGCGTTTCTCCGAATCGCCGTCGGCGCAGCGGCGCTGCTGCTCGTCGTCCGCGTGCGGTACCCGCGCCGACGGTTCGCGCGCCGGGACCTGCTCGGATTCGTCGCTCTGGGCGCGGTCATCACGGCCTCGATGACGACCCAGTTCCTCGGGACCGCGATGACGACCGCCAGTCAGGGCTCGCTCATCACCGTCCTGACGCCGATCTTCACGATCCTCCTCGGGGTGACGATGCTCGGCGAGCGCCTCACCGGGCGTCTCGTCGCCGGTATCGTCGGCGCGCTGGCCGGGACGGTACTCGTGCTGACCGGACAGTACGACCTCTCGACGCTCGCCGGTGGCTCGACGCCGACGATCGGAATCGGCATGCTCCTGATCGCGAGCGCGACGTGGGCGCTCTACACCGTCCGCGGGAAGCCGCTGATCGACCGCTACTCGGCCCTCGAGACGGCGACCTACTCCACGCTCGCCGCGGTGCCGATGCTCGCGGCGCTGGTGCCGCTCGAGGTCGCGCTCACCGACGCGTCGCTGCGGGCGATCGAGCCGACGCCGGCGCTCGTCGCGGCGGTGTTGTACCTCGGCGTGCTCGGCACCGCCGCGGCGTGGTACCTCTGGTACAAGGGGATGGAGTACGTCGACGCCAGCGTCATCTCGGCGTTTTTCTTCGCGCAGCCGGTCGTCGGCGGCCTCCTCGGGGCGACGGTGCTGGGCGAGCCCCTCGGACCGCGGTTCGTCCTCGGCGGACTCGTCATGGCTGCGGGGGTCTACGTCGTCTCGACGGCGGAGTCGTAGCCGTGGAATCGGACGTCCGCCGCAACCGTCGGCCGCCCCGCCGATGAAAAAGTTTAGAACCGTTCTCTCGGTGAACACGTGTGATGACACCTCGTCGCTTCGCCGCGCTCCTCGGGGCGGTCGCGTTGCTCGTCGCGCTCGGGGGATGTGCGGTCTCCGTGCCGACGAGCGACGGGAGCGGTTCCGGGGCCGACGCCGCCGCCAGTCCCGAGCCGGACGCGCTCTTCGAAAGCGCGTACGTCCACGCCGACGACCTCGAGGACCTCGAGGGAATTCGGACGGCCGAGATGACCGCCGGGAACGACACGGTCTTCGAACGTATCCGCATCGAGAAACGGCCCTACACCGACGAGCGCAGCGAGGTGCTGAACGCGTCGGAGCCGTCGGTGATCGGCGACCGCTACGTGTCCAACGCCTCGGCGACCTGGAACTACGATCCGGACGCGGAGACGGCGTACTACTTCGAACCGGCGGAGCCGTTCGACGACGCGGCGGTCCGCTCCGATCGGGCCGACATGGCCGCCGAGCAACGCGAACTGTACGACCTCGAGTACGCGGGCACAGAGCAGATCGCGGACCGTGAGGCCCACGTCCTCGAAATCGAGCCGAAAAACGGGACCGTCGAGCGGGACGTCTCGGTGCTCGTCGGGAACACCGAGTTCGTCGTCCCGCTCGAGACCGCTCCCGTCGAGACCGACCTCGGCGTGATCGAGTGGTCGCTCTGGATCGACGCGGAGTACGACTACCCGCTGAAAGAGCGGCTGGTCTACGAGGGTGCAAACGGCGAGCGCCACGAGCTGACCATGGAATACGAGACGGTGACGTTCAACACCGGCTTCGAGGACGAGCGGTTCGCGTTCGAGCCGCCGGCGAACGCCACGGTCGAGGAGTGGTGATGGGTGGCGCCGAGTCGCCGCAGCGGCCCTATTCGGCCGGTTGCACGACCCTCTGACCGGCCCCGTTCAGGGACAGATCGCCATCGAGCGTGCGGACGGGGTAGGGGATGTCGATCCCTTCCTCGTCGAACCGTCGCTTGACGGCGGTGATGTACTCGCCCTTGATCCGGACGAAGTCGGACCGCGAGGGGTTCTCGATCCAGAACCGCGACTGGAGTCCGACGTCGGAGTCGTTGAGTTCCGTCAGGCGAACGCTGGGCCCCGGCTCGTCCGCGATACCGTCGTGGCGTTCGGCTTCGTCGACGATGATGGTCGTGGCCTGCTCGATGTCGTCGTCGTACCCGATGCCGAAGACGAACTTCAGCCGCAGTTTGTCGCCCTCGACCGGGTTCTTGATCACGTCGTCCGTCAGCACCGAGTTGGGTACCGTCAGCAGTTCGTTGTCGAACGTTCGGACGCGGGTCACGCGGAGGCTGATGTCCTCGACGACGCCCGCGTAGTCGCCGTTGTCCCACTCGATCCAGTCGCCGATCCGGAACGGCTTGTCCGTGTAGATGAAGATGCCCGCGACGAAGTTCGAAATCACGTTCTGCATCGCCAGCCCGATCGCCAGGGCGCCGGCCGCCGCGATGCCGGCCATCGAGACGAGGAAGTTGCCGAATCCGCCGGCACCGAACGCGACCGCGATCGCGACGAACAGTATCCCGAACCGAGTCAGGATCAATAGCGGATTCCGCGCGTGCTCGTCCAGACCGCGCCGATCGAAGGCGCGCCGCACGAGCGGCAGGACGACGAAGCGGCCGAGCGCCCAGACGACGACGAACGCGAGGACGAACCGAAGCGCCCCCGCGACGCTGTTCAACAGCGCAGGATCCTCGAGCCCGACCAGCTCGAGGCCGCGCTCGACCGGCCCGGTAGGATCGGCCTGCAGCGGACGGAAGTTCGGAAGCGACGCGGAAACCGATTCGGCGTCGCCGATCATCGATACAGCACGGCGGTGTGCCCGCGCGTCTCGACGAGGTCAGCGTTGACTCGCTCGGCGAGATCGGCAGCCTTCTCCTCGGTCGAACTGCCGGCGCGGGCGGCCCGCAGGAACTTCACCTTCACCAGATCCGCGTTCGAGAGCTGATCGTCGAGTTCGTCGACGACCGATTCGATACCGCTCTTGCCGACCCAGACGGTTACGTCGAGGTCGTGTGCGCGCTTTTTGAGTTCTTGTTGGTCCATAGCCCCGAGTAAGGGAGTCGATGCAGTTGAATCTTCGCGAACCGGCTCGCCGTCCGCCGTGTCAGCACTCCGCACGTACTCGGCCGCAGCTCGCGACCGTACCCACCTACCCTTCGTAGGGGTACCTGGCGTGGGCGCCGCAATCGCAGGTGATGACGACGTGTCCGTCCTGCAGCCTGACGCGGGCGTTCGAGCCCGGCCGCAGGTAGCGGTCGCAGTTGTCGCAGGTGAACCGCCGGAACTGCTTCGGAAGCGAGAGGCGGTTTCGCTCCGCGACGCGGCGGGCGAGTTGCACGTAGTAGCGGGCCCGTTCGTCGTCGCCGTCCGCTGCCGCCGCGCTGGCGAGGTCGTGCAGGCGCTCGAGTCGCTCGGCGGCGATGCTCATCGTGACGTGCGTGCGTTGTGGCGGTTCACGTATTGGTGTTGCGTTCCCTCGATGCGGCGACTCGCCGGCGAGCGCCGCGTACGCGGAACACAACTTAGTTATATTCCACCGGCGAACCGTGGGTACGCAACCAAATTCGACGGAAATCTCTATTCGCCCACTATGTCACCGCATCTATGATCGGATCCGAGCCGAACGACGAGAACGATAGCTGCGACGGCGGATCGATTAGCCGCCGAGCGATGCTGGCGGCGGCCGGAACCGGCGCAGCGGTGTCGACCAGCGGCTGTATCCGCCGGGTCAGAAGTGTCGTCAACCGGGACGACGTCGAACCGCTTTCGCTGACGATCACCACCCTCCCCGCCGACGGCGACCGCGAGAGCATTCAACTCGCCCGCGAGATCGCGGCCGCCCTCGAAACCGTCGGCATCGACGCCTCGATCGAGATGCGATCCAACGAGGAATTCCTGCGCGCGATCCTGATCAACCAGGACTTCGACGTCTACGTCGGCCGCCACCCCGGCGGCACCGACCCGTCCTACCTCTACGAGGCGCTGCACTCCCGCTACGCCGACGAGCGCGGCTGGCAGAACCCCTTCGGCTACGCGAATCTGGCGTTCGACGAGTTCCTCGAGGCCCAGCGCGCGGCCGACGGGGGCGACCGACAGGCAGCGGTTCAGGAGACGCTCGAGGCGCTGGCGGTCGAACAGCCGTTCGTGCCGCTGTGCGTTCCCGACGAGTATCGGCTGGTCCGGACGGACCGGTTCGCCGGCTGGGGCGACGGCCACCCCGCGTCGCGGCTCGGCTACCTCGGGCTCGAACGCGGCCCCGCGCTCGAGTCGGGCGACGGATCTGGTGGCGACGACGCGGACGGCGACGAGCCCGCGGTGTTACGAACGGCCCACGTCGATGCCCGGCCGTCGCAGAACCTCAATCCGCTCTCGGCCGAGTACCGGAACCGCGGGACGATCATCGAACTGCTGTACGATTCGCTCGCGGTCGTTCCCCTCTCGAGCACCGACTTCGACGGCGCGGATCTCGAGGAAGACGACACCGATGCCGAGACGGAAGACGACGGGGGCGAGTCTACCACCGGTACCACGGACGACGAAAGCGGCGGCAATGGTAGCGACTCCGCCCCTTCGGACGCGGGGACCGCGCCGACCAGCGACCTCCAACCGTGGCTCGCCGCCGACTGGGAGTGGGATGACGCCGGCGAGACGATGACGGTCGAACTGCGCGAGAACTGCCGATTCCACGACGACGAGCCGCTGACCGCCGAGGACGTCCGATTCACGTACCGGTTCCTCGCCGACACCGGCCTCGGGGATCTCGAGGTCGACGCCCCAGCGCCGCTCTATCGGGGCCGCGTCGACGCCGTCGAGTCCGTCGACCGACTCGACGACCACCGCCTCGAGATAACGGTCGACGCGAGTCGCGCCGTCGGCGAGCGCGCGCTGACGGTGCCGATTCTGCCGAAACATATCTGGGAGCCGCGGGCGGCGGCCGCCGACGTTCCCGGCTACCGCGTCGCGCTCGGCACGAGCGAGGCGCTGGTCACGAACAACGTCCCGCCGGTCGGCAGCGGCCCCTACCAGTTCGCGACTCGAAGCGAGCGCGAGCACGTCACGCTCGAGCGGTTCGACGATCACTTCACGGCCCGCGAGGGCGTCACCCTGCCCGGGGTGACCCCCGATCGGCTCCGGTTCCTGATCGATCCGCGAAGCGCGTCCGCCATCGAACGCGTCGAGACGAACGAGGCCGATATCACCAGCACCGCTCTCGAGAGCTACGTCGTCGACGACCTCCTCGGGGACGCGGAAGCGGGCGAGCTACCCGAGGACGTCGAGGTCCTCGAGTCGGAGTCGTGGCTGTTCTACCACCTCGGGTTCAACGCGCGGAAGGCGCCGTTCAGCAACCCGCGTTTCCGGCGGTGCGTCGCACAGGTGCTCGACAAGCAGTGGTTCGTCGAGGCGGTGTTCGACGGCCACGCGCGGCCGATCGCCGCGCCGGTCACCGAGGAGTGGACGCCCGACAGTCTCCGCTGGGACGGCGAGGACCCGGAGACGCCGTTCCTCGGGACCGACGGCGAGATCGACGTCGCTGCGGCCCGGAACGCGTTCGAAAGCGCCGGGTTCAGCTACGACGGCGAGGGCCGACTACGGGTGAGACGCTGATGCTCGCGCAAGTCCTGACGCAACTGGTCGCCGTCGTGACGCTCATGGTCCTGATCGGAATCGTCGTCTTCGTCGGCCGATACCGGCTCCGCGCCACTATCGGCGAGTGGCGCGAGCGACTTCGTGCGATCGCCCCGGTCACCGCCGTGCTCGCGCTCGTCCTGGTCGGGAGTAGCGACATCAGGCTGATCGGCCCCGAACTCTCGTGGATCATCGGCTGGAATCTGACCGGGACGATCTTCGACCTCGAGGGGCAGTTCATCCTCTGGCTGCAGACCTACGAGACGCCGGCGGCGACGGCGTACTTCTCGTTCATCTACATCTACGGCTACGTCTTCCTGCTGGTCTTCCCCGTTATCGCCTACTTCGCGCTCTCGAACACGCGGCCCCTTCGGGAGCTGCTGGCGGCCTACACGCTGAACTACGCGCTCGGACTGGTGTGTTACATCTTCGTCATCGCCTACGGCCCGCGGAACATGATGCCCGAAGTCACGGCGCTGCTGTACGACACGTATCCGGAGTACCAACACCTCACGCGGCAGGTCAACCGCAATACCAACGTGTTCCCGTCGCTGCACGCGTCGCTCGCCGGAACGGTCGCGTTACTGGCGTATCGTACGCGGAGTATCTACCCGAAGTGGCTCGCCGTCGCCCTCGCGCTCGGGATTTCGGTCGCGGTCTCGACGATGTACCTGGGGATCCACTGGGCGACCGACGTCGTCGCCGGGCTCGGGCTGGCGTACGTCAGCGTCGCCCTGGCGCACGCGCTGGTCGGTCGCTGGTCGGTTTCCCAGTGGGCCGCGAACAGATTCCCGCGGCTTCGACAGATCGGCGGCCGCGGCCCCGCCGAGGCCGAGCGAGAATCGGAGAAGACTCGCGCCGAGCGCGACTAACGTCGAGCCCGCCGTTCGAACTCGCCGGTGACGGTTCCAGCACCGGCTGCGCGTCGATCTCGTCGAACCGAAACGAAAAGCGGCAGCGATGTCGACGCTGCGTCGTCAGTTGTCGTCTTCGATCGCGTCGGCGATCCGCTTTAACGCGCGGGTCTGGTCGCGCATCTCGTCGCGGAGCTGGCGGACCTCGCGGACCAGTTCCTCGTTGCTCTCGTCGCTGCCGCCGCGGCCGCCCGGACCGCCGCCGGGGCCGCCGCCCATCATGCCGCCCATCATCTGCGCGAAGGGGTTGCCGCCCCCGCCCATGCCGCCGGGGCCGCCACCGCCGCCGAACGGACTCTCGGGCGCGTCGCCCTCGCCCTCGGCTTCCTCGGCGCGCTTCTCGCGAATCTCCTCGACTCGTTCGCGGAACGACTTCTCCTCGTCCCCGTCGTCGCCGTTGGACCCGGCTTCGGGTTCGGATTCGTTTTCGTCCGTCATACCCTCGGATTCAGTTGCGCCGCGGAAAAGGATTGCCATGTTTCTGATCGGAAGCAAATTCGGCGGCGCTCGAGTCACGTCCCGGAAACCGCGAAAATAGCGCCTCGAGGAGGCAAAACGAGGTCGGTGGAACGGATCTGTGAATCGGCCCCTCCGGGTCGACGATAAAGCTTGGCTTTATCAGTCCGGAGGGCGACGGTCGAAATATGCAAGGCAATCTGCCGCCGGAGGCACAGGAGAAAATCGAACAGCTCCAGGACCTGCAGGAGACGGCCCAGGAAGTCGCCGTCCAGAAGCAGGAAGCCGAAACGAACCTCACCGAGGCCGAAAACGCGCTCGACGAACTCGAGAACATCGACGACGAGACCACGATGTACCGCAACGTCGGCGAACTCCTCGTCGAGACCGACTACGACGAGGCTCAGGACGACCTCGAGGACAAGGTCGACTCCCTCGAGATCCGCCTCGAGACCTTAGAGAAGCAGGAAGAGCGCGTCCAGGATCAGTTCGAGAGCCTCCAGGAGGAGCTCGAAGAACTCCTCGGCGGCGGCATGGGCGGTCCGGCCGGCCCGGGCGGTCCGGGCGCCGGCGGCGCATAAATGTCGAGCGGCGAACCGACCGACGACGAGGTCGTGCAGACGGCCTCTGACGCTGCGGAAGGCTACGTCTTCTCGCAGTACAAACAATCGGACGTGCGCGATCTCGACGTCACCGTAACCTTCGAGGACGGCGTCCTCGAGGTCGACGTCTACCTGAACGGGCCGGACGAGGAGGACGGGCCCGACCCCGAGCAGGTCGCCGACGACGCGGCGCTCACCGCGCGCCAGGCGGTCGACGAGCTGTTCGAGGACGCGGACGCGGCCTGAGAGCGACACCGACTCCGCTTCTTCATCGGCGGCGTTTCGGCCGTCGGTACGCGCTTTCGAGAGCCGTCGCTGTCTCCAGTAGCCAGTAGAGCAGTCGCTGCGTCCTGAGTTCCTCGAGGCCTCGAGTCGGCCGTATTCCGTCCGCGTTGGATCCGCTGCTCCAGCGGCTCACCTACGCGCTCTGGGACGCGTTCCGAATAGCGCAGCGGACACCCGAGCGAGAGAGATAGCCGTGCCGGTAACAGACGTGCGAGAGCGTCCGAGAGAAAGTGACGACGGGACCGCTACTGCGACTCGCAGATCTCGATGAAGTTCTCGAAGATCTCCTCGCCCTCCTCGGTGTGGGCGACTTCGGGGTGCCACTGGACGCCGTAGATGTCGCGGTCGGTGTCGCTCATCGCCTCGACGTCGCAGACGTCGCTTTCGGCGGTCAGTTCGAAGCCTGCGGGGAGCTCTTTGACCTCGTCGGCGTGGCTCGCCCAGACCCGCGTGTCGGGGTGGAGCGATCCCGTGAGCGGGTCGTCGCTGTCGACGATGTCGACGGTGACGTCGGCGTAGCCGCCGTAGTCGCCGCCCCCGACGCGGCCGCCGAGTTCCTCGGCGATCAGTTGCATGCCGAGACAGATACCCAGCACCGGCATATCGGCCTCGAGGTACTCGGGGGACTTCCCGATCCGGTCCATGTCCGGGCCGCCGGAGAGGACGACGCCGTCGGCGTCGACGTCTTCGGGGGGCGTGTCGTTGTCGATCAGTTCCGTCTCGACGCCGAGGTCGCGAAGCGCCCGGCGCTCCAGGTGGGTGAACTGTCCGTGGTTGTCCACCACGACGATTTTCGTCATTGCGTGTCCGTAGCGAGTCAGCCGGTAAAAACGGTCCGGAACGCGCAACCGCCGTTCGTCGGCACGTTTATGGGTCGTCCGCTGGACGTTCTCGTATGGCACTCACTCGCACCGATCTCGAGCATCCGGCGTGGCTCACCGCGGCGAGCACGGTCGCGGGCTATCTCGTCATCCTCGCGGTCCTGACGGTAGCGCTGTTCGTCGTGCCGTGGCTGGTCTTCGGAGCGCTGTAGTCGTCTCTGCACTGCTGACGCTCCGGCCCTTACGAACGCTTGTTGCGGGCCGACAATTCTCCTCGAGTACCGACAGCGGCGTTCGACTGCACCCTCGAGCACGTCTCGGGAAACTGCCCTCGACGATAAAGTATACGCTCGATCCCGAAATCGAATCGACAAGCCGAAAACGGCGAACCCGCAGAAACCCGGAGCAAAAGACCGCTATATCGGAGGCGTCGGGAAGGGTGGAGGTCCTCGGACCGGCCTCAGGCGAACGTCTTGGAGACGTCCTCGGCGTCGTCGGATTCGGCCTGCACCTTGTCCCAGGCGTTGCGGAAGTCTTCCATCTGGATCTCCGTGCGGTCGTCGCGGATGGCGAACATGCCGGCTTCCGTACAGACGGCCTTGATGTCGGCGCCGGAGGCCTCTTCCGCCTCTTCGGCCAGTTCCGCGAAGTCGACGTCGTCGGAGACGTTCATGTTGCGGGTGTGGATCTGGAAGATGATCTCGCGGCCCTCCTGGTTCGGCTTGGGCACCTCGATGAGGCGGTCGAATCGACCGGGGCGCAGAATTGCGCGGTCGAGCATGTCGAAGCGGTTGGTGGCGGCGATGATGCGGATGTCGCCGCGGTCCTCGAAGCCGTCCATTTCGGAGAGCAGTTGCATCATCGTCCGCTGGACCTCGGCGTCACCGGAGGTCTTGGACTCCGTTCGCTTGGCGGCGATGGCGTCGATCTCGTCGATGAAGATGACGGCGGGCTCGTGCTCGCGGGCGACCTTGAACAGGTCGCGGACGAGCTTGGCGCCCTCCCCGATGAACTTGTGGACGAGTTCCGAGCCGGCCATCTTGATGAAGGTGGCGTCGGTCTGGTTCGCGACGGCCTTCGCGAGCATCGTCTTGCCGGTGCCCGGCGGGCCGTACAGCAGGACGCCGCTCGGCGGGTCGATCCCGACGTCGTCGAACATTTCGGGACTCTCCAGCGGCATCTCGACGGTCTCGCGGACCTCCTGCATCTGCTCCTCGAGGCCGCCGATGTCCTCGTAGCTAACCTCCGGGCTCTCGGTGACCTCCATCACGCGAGCCCGCACGTCGGTGTCGCTCGAGAGCGTCTTGACGATAGAAAGCGAGTTGTTGACGGCGACGCGAGCGTCGGGCTCGAGGTCGTCCCGCATCTCGTCGGTGACCTCCGTCAGGGCCTCCTGGTTGTTCCCGTGTTGCTTGATGATGACGCCTTCGTCCGTGATCTCCTGGACCGTGGCGACGAACAGCGGGGACTGCTTTAGCTTCTTGTTCTCGTGGGTCAGCCGCTCGAGCTTCTGCTGGTACTTGTTGTTCTCGGCGTTCGCGTCGAGGAGTTTGTCGCGCATCTCCTCGTTTTGCGACTCGAGGACCTCCAGCCGTTCCTCGAGCGCCTGGATCTTCTCCTGTTGGGACGCCTCGTCCTCGTCGTAGGGGAGGTCGACGTCGTCCACAGTATCGGTCATCACACGTGCTTTGGGGGTTGGTTCATAAGAGGCTTCGGGTCAGCACACCCCGTAGAGAATATAACCAACAAGCATCACACGAAACAGAAAATATTATCACTCCGTATTGGAAAGGGGTACGTGATGAGTGCTTCAGAGTCGATCCGACAGGAGGCCGACGACGGGGGGAGCTGGGAGGACGTCCGCGATCTGCCGCCCAGCGCCAAACTCGTCGCGAAAGTCCTCGAGTACAACGACACGATGACCCAACAGCAGATCGCCGAGGAGACGCTGCTGCCGTCGCGGACGGTCCGCTACGCGCTGAACCGGCTCGACGAGGAGAACGTCATCGACTCGCGGTTCTCCTTCTCGGACGCCCGCAAGCGGCTGTACAGCCTCGATATCGACTCGTAACCGCTACGCTCGAGCGTCGCCGCGCCGCCCTGCCTCCGTTCCGTTTTTCGATTTTCGATCGTTTCGCCTCGTCTCGACGGTCAGTTCGCGACGGCGACCGGTCGGTGCGATTTACTTTCACCGCGGTCGCGGAACCCCTTTAGGCCCCGCTCTCCAACGACTGCCCAATGACGCGGGTAATCCACACGGGCGATACCCACATCGGGTACCAGCAGTACAACTCGCCCGAGCGACGCCGGGACTTCCTCGCGGCCTTCCGGGGGGTCGTCGAGGACGCCGTCGACGACGACGTCGACGCCGTGATCCACGCCGGCGACCTCTTTCACGACCGCCGCCCCGGACTGCTCGACCTGCAGGGAACCATCGATATTCTGCGAACCCTCGCCGACGCCGACATCCCCTTTCTCGCCGTCGTCGGCAACCACGAGGGGAAGCGCGACGCCCAGTGGCTCGACCTCTTCGCCGATCTCGGGCTGGCGACGCGACTCGGCGCCGACCCCGAAGTCGTCGGCGACGTCGCGTTCTACGGCCTGGACTTCGTCCCCCGCTCGCGGCGCGAGGATCTCGAGTACGAGTTCGAGCCGGTGCCCGACGCGGCCGACCGCACCGCGCTGGTGAGCCACGGGCTCTTCGAGCCGTTCGCGCACGCTGACTGGGACACCGAACGCCTCCTCGCAGAGTCGACGGTCGATTTCGACGCCGTCCTGCTCGGGGACAACCACGCGCCCGATACGGCGGACGTGCAGGACGCGTGGGTCACCTACTGCGGCTCGACCGAGCGCGCGAGCGCCAGCGAGCGCGAGGACCGCGGCTACAACCTCGTCGAGTTCGACGACGAGGTCGCCATCAGCCGCCGCGCGATCGCCGAGACGCGGGACTTCGTCTTCGTCGACGTCGAACTCGAGGCCGACGAGGGGATCGACCGCGTGCAGGAGCGGGTCCGCCAGCACGATCCCGGCCTCGAGGACGCGGTCGTCATCGTCACGATCGAGGGCGAGGGCCGGCCGATCACCCCCGCGGCCGTCGAGGAACTAGCGATCGACCGCGGCGCCCTGGTCGCCCGCGTCAACGACCGCCGCGAGTTACCCGACGAGGACGAGGAGGTGTCGGTCAGCTTCGCCGATCCGGACGCCGCCGTCCGCGAGCGCGTCCGCGATCTGGGTCTGAGCGACGCCGCCCTCGAAATCGACGAGACGGTCCGCAACGACGACCTCGCGGACGCGAACGTCCGCGAATCCGTTGAACGCCGCGTTCGGGACTTGCTCGAGGAGGACGACTCCGCGTTCGAACCAGCGCCGGAGCGGGAGCCGAGCGACGAGGATGTGACGACGGTCGCGGATCAGTTGCGCGGCGACGCTGGAACCGAACCCGCGGCCGACGCCGACTCGACCGCCGACGCTGCGGCGGCCGGTTCGGACGCGACGGCTGAAGCCGAGGCTTCGAGCGACGATGCCGCCGGCGCGGAACCTGCCGACGAAGCGGTTGATGAAACTCCCGCGGCCGACGACGCAGCAGAGACCGGCGACGAGGAACCCGCCGACGCCGACACCGCCTCCCTGGGTGATTTCGCGTGAGGGTCGATCGCATCCGCCTGCGGAATTTCAAATGCTACGGCGACGCCGACCTCGGCCTCGACCGGGGCGTCACCGTCGTCCACGGCGTCAACGGCAGCGGCAAGTCGACGCTGCTCGAGGGCGTCTTCTTCGCGCTGTACGGTTCGAAGGCGCTGGACGACCGGACCCTCGACGACGTCATTACGACCGGCGAGGAGGAGGCCGAGGTCGAACTGTGGTTCACCCACGACAACCGCGACTACCACGTCGAGCGCCACCTGAAACTACGCGGGGATCGGGCAACGACGACCAAATGCGTCCTCGAGACGCCCACCGAGACGATCGAAGGCGCCCGCGACGTGCGCCGCGAGGTGACCGAACTCCTGCGGATGGACGCCGAGGCGTTCGTCAACTGCGCGTACGTCCGCCAGGGCGAGGTCAACAAGCTCATCCACGCCTCGCCGAGCGACCGCCAGGACATGATCGACGACCTCCTCCAGTTGGGCGCGCTCGAGGACTACCGCGAACGTGCCAGCGACGCCCGCCTCGGGGTCAAGTCGGTGCTGGACGGCCAGCGCGAGGTTCTCGAGGACGTCCGCAAGCAGGTCGAGCGCAAGGAGGACAAGGAACTTCACGAGCGGCTGAACAATCTGGAGTCTCAGCGGGCCGAGGTTACCGACGAGATCGACCACTACGAAACCCAGCGCGAGCAGGCCCAGAACACGCTCGACACCGCCGAAGACGTCCTCGAGCGCCACGCCGAAACGCAGGAGGAGATTTCGGACCTCGAGGAAGGGATCGACGACCTGCGGTCGAAGATTTCCGAGACCGAACAGCAGCGCGAGGACGCGAAAGAGCAGATCCGCGAACTAGAGACCGAGCGCGAGGAGTTAGCCGAGGAACGGGCCGACCTGCTCGCAGATGCGGACCTCGAGGCTGCCAATGCCGACACCGACGCCGTCGAAGCCCGCATCGAGGAACTCGAGGCCCGTGACGAAGAACTGCGGGACGACCTCGAGGAGGTCCGCGTCGCGATCACGGAGACCAACGGCGAGATCGAGCGGCTCTGCGAGGAGGCCGACGACCTCGAGTCCCAGGCCGACGAAGCGCGCACGGAAGCCGACGACCTCGCCGAGCGCATCGAGGGCGACGAGGACGACATCGCGGACCGCGAAGAGAAACTCGAGGACCTCGAGGACGATATCGAAACCGCCCGCGAACAGTTCGACGACGCGCCGATCGAGTTCGGCGACGCCGCCGCCCACCTCGAGGACCTCGAAAGCGAGCGCGAAGACCGCACTGACGAGATCGGCGACGTTACCGCCGACATTCGGGCCGTCGAAAACGCCATCGAAGAGGGCGAACGGCTGCTCGAGGAGGGCAACTGTCCCACCTGCGGCCAGCCCGTCAAGGACTCGCCCCACGTCGACGTGTTGGACGACAAGCGCGAGGAACTCTCGGACCTCGAAAAGCAACTCGAGGAACTCGAGGCCGAACGCGACGACCTCGACGAGCGGATCGAGCGCGCCGAAGCCCTGCGCGAAGCGGAGCGCCGCGTCGATCGACTCGAGGAGAACCGCGACAACGTCGAACAGTTAGTCGCCGAGAAGCGCGAGAGCCTCGCGGAGCGGCGCGAGCAGCGCGAGGACCTGCTCGAGGACGCCGAGGAGTACGAGAGCGAGGCCGAAGAAAAACGCGAGGAGGCCGCCGAACTGGAGGACGAGGTCGCCGAGAAGCGCGAAGAGCTCGGCGAGATCAACGGCGAGCGCGGCGAGATCAAGGAGACGCTCGAGGCGCTGCGCCGCATCGCCGAGATCGACGACGAGCGAGAGGATCTCGAGAGCGAGATCGAGAACTACCGCGAACGTCGGCGGAACTGGCAGCAACTCAACGACGAGCGCCGCGAGACGCTCTCGAGCAAGCGCGAGCGCAAACGCGACCTCGAGTCGGAGTTCGACGAGGAGCGCGTCGCAACCGCCCGCGAGGACAAGCAAAACGCAGAGCAGTACATAGAGAAGGTCGACGCGAAACTCGAGGACCTCGAGGAACGGCGCACCGAGATTCAAAATGCGATCGGCGCCGTCGAAAACGAACTCGAGGAACTCGAGCGTCTACGTGACCGGCTCGAGAGCCTCGAGGAACGGTGCGACCGCCTCGAGTCGCTGTACGACGAAGCCGAGACGCTGCAGACGACCTACGGGGAGCTGCGGTCGGAACTGCGACAGCGCAACGTCGAGACGCTCGAGCGACTATTAAACGAGACGTTCGAGCTGGTCTACCAGAACGACTCCTACGCCTCGATCGAACTAGACGGTGACTATCGCCTGACGGTCTTCCAGAAGGACGGCGAGGCGCTCGAGCCCGAACAGCTATCCGGCGGTGAACGGGCCCTGTTCAATCTCAGCCTGCGATGTGCGATCTACCGGCTGCTCGCCGAGGGCGTCGAGGGCACCGCGCCGATGCCGCCGCTGATTCTGGACGAGCCGACGGTCTTCCTCGACTCGGGCCACGTCACGCAACTCGTCTCCCTGGTCGAGTCAATGCGCGAACTCGGCGTCGAACAGATCGTCGTCGTCAGCCACGACGAGGAACTCGTCGGCGCGGCCGACTCCCTGGTCCGCGTCGAGAAGGACGCCACGTCGAACCGCTCGCGACTCGAGCGCGGCGAGCCGCCGGAGATGGAACTCCTCGCGTCCGACTGACGCCTGCAGAACGGATCTCCGGATCGGTTTCGCTTACGTTTCCGTTTCGTTCGCTTGCGTTGAGCCCTCCCCGACGTCGATCGCGTCGTCGGTTGCCGACTCGTCGCCCGCGTCGGACACGTCGGACCGGATGACAGCGAGCGCGTCGGCACAGTCCTCGGTCGTTCGGTAGCCGCGTTCGCCGTCGACCTCGGTCTCGGCGAGCAGTCCGGCGGCGGTCAGTACCGTCAGCCGGCCGTGGAGGTCGCTCTCGCAGAAGGCGCTCGCGTCGAGAAGCGTCCGGACGCCGAGCGGGCCGCGGCGCTCGAGTTCGACGAGGAGGCCGAGCGTCTGCTCGTCCGGCACGGCCTCGAGGAGCGTCCGGACGGCACTCGGGACGGTTCGTGCGGCCGTTTCGAAGGGATGTTCGTCGGTCGATTCGAGGCGATCGTTCTGGACGTAGCACTCGTTGCCGCTCTCCGGATCGCGCACGAGACTCGCCTGTTCGGACCGCTTGAGCAAGAGGTACCGTTTACCGGTGTCGTCCTGGACGGTTTTCATGATGGGTCAGAGTCGTCCGGTGACCGTTGTTCGGCCACATCGTTTGAAGATGTTTCGCCGCTCGCTGACTCGTCAGCGTTCGTAGGGGTGTCGGCCGACGCTGCACGATCGCCGTCGCCGTCGTCTCCCTCGCTTTTCGAGTCGTCGTCTGCCTCGTTCTCCGAGTCGGCGTCCGCCTTCGCCTCGGCGTCCGCATCGGCGCGCTCGTCCGATCGCCGATAGGCTCTGTAGCGACGAACTGCGAACCCGAAGAGGATGAGTCCACCGGCCAACAACGCGCCGCCGCGTCTCGTCGCGCCCTCGAAGACGAGAAGGAGGAGTCCGAGCGAGACGGCCAACAGTGCGGCGTTGATGACGAGCACGAGCGCCCAGAAGGTCTTTACGAGCTCCGGCGGCGCGTCCGACGGGTCGGGCGTCATCTCGGTCGACGCGTCGGCACCGGCATCGACGTCAGCGTCGGCGACGTCGTTCGAGACTTCGGGCACGTCGATCGAGTCGATCTCGAGGTCGGCTTTCAGGTCCGACCAGAGGCCCGAGTCGGCGGTTTCGGTTCCGACGCTCGGGATCGACAGGGCGTCGTTGTCCGGGTTGCGATCGGGGGACGAGGACGAGTCTTCGCGCTCCGCGTTCGCGTCCCCGGCTCCGTCGGCGGCGTTTGCGTCCGGGACGGGCTCGTCGGGGGCGTCCGCCTCGTCGGGTCGGTCGGAGGCCACGTTGGCAGCGTCGCAGGGCGGCAAGAAAAGGATTCGCGTTTAGACTTGCCCGGTTCGGATCAGGCGACCTCGTCCAGCGCCAGCGTCCGGGACGTCTCGACCCACGCGAGGGGGTTCTCGGCGTCGTAGAAGACGACGCCGTCGTCGGTCTCGTACGCTTCGATCGTCTCGGTACCCGCGGGTTCACTACTCGGTTCGCGTTCGTCCATCGCGTCGTCGGTTCGGGTAGACAACCTCAATCACCTATTGCTATGGTATGTGTTACCACATTATATGTCTTGTTGCTCCCGCAAGCCCGCGGGAACAGTTCACATCGTGTGACGATCCGGGGACGGCGCGTCGTCTTCGGCGGGCGAACCGGGCCGGTCGAGACCGGGATTGCGGGGGTTTTTATCCGGCGACTGCAAAGCAGGATACCATGACTGAGGCGGGCCAAACCGGACTCGCGGAGTTTTCCGAGGCGGACGACGAGTCCGCCGACCGGCCGGACGAGGAGGCGGTACACGTCGCCGGCAACGGCGGCTCGAACGCCGCCGAGGTGATCGACGTTCTCGAGGAGACGCTCCCCGAACCCCAGGGGGAACTCGAACTGGCCGTGATGCAGGTCGACTACACCATCGCGGGCTACGGCGACGAGGAGCGACCGATCATGCACGTGTTCGGCCGCACGGCCGACGACGAACTCGAGCACGTCCAGGTCGTCGGCTTCCGCCCCTACTTCTACGCGCCGACCGAGACGCTCGAGCGGCCCCCCGAGGAGCAGTACGAGCGGCTGACGGGCAGCGAAGAGTACGACGAGGACGGCGAGCACTACGAGAGTATCCGGGGCGAGAAGCTCACCAAAATCTTCGGCCAGACGCCCCGCGACGTCGGGAAGGTGCGCGACGACTTCGAGCACTACGAGGCCGACATCCTGTTCCCGAACCGCTTTTTGATCGACAAGGACGTCCGCAGCGGCATCCGCGTGCCCGAACGGCGCGCCGAGGACGACTCGCTCGTGGTTCCCCACGACGAGGTCGAATCCGTCGACGCCGACGCGAACCCGCGCGTCAACACCTTCGACATCGAGGTCGACGACCGCCAAGGCTTCCCGGAGGACGGGGAGGAACCGATCGTCTGTCTCACCAGCCACGACTCCTACCGCGACGAGTACATCATGTGGCTCTACGAGGCGCCGATCGGCGACGGCGAGATTCCCACCGAGATCACCGAGTACGAGCCGATCGAGGGCGCTATCGACCACGAAGTCCGAAGCTACGAGGAGGAGGAGGCGATGCTCGACGACTTCCTCGCGTACGTCGAGGAGACCGACCCCGACGTGCTGACGGGGTGGAACTTCGAGGACTTCGACGCCCCCTACTTCCTCGACCGCCTCGAGGAGCTGCAGGGCCCTCACCACGAGTACGATCTGAACATCGACCGGCTCTCGCGGGTCGACGAGGTCTGGCGGAGCAACTGGGGCGGCCCGGACGTCAAGGGGCGGATCGTCTTCGACCTGCTCTACGGCTACCAGCGGATGGTCTTCTCGGAACTGGACTCCTACCGGCTGGACGCCGTCGGCGAGGAGGAGTTAGGCGTCGGAAAAGAACGGTACGCCGGCGACATCGGCGACCTCTGGGAGGACGATCCTACCCAGCTACTGGCGTACAACCTGCGGGACGTCGAACTCTGCGTCGAACTCGACCGCCAGCAGGAGATCATCCCCTTCTGGGACGAGGTGCGTTCCTTCGTCGGCTGTAAACTCGAGGACGCGCCGACGCCCGGCGACGCGGTCGACATGTACGTCCTCCACGAGGCCTACGGGCGCTTCGCCCTGCCCTCGAAGGGCCAGCAGGAGGCCGGCGAGGAGTACGAGGGCGGCGCTGTCTTCGAACCCATCACGGGCGTCAAGGAGAACGTGACGGTGCTGGACCTGAAGTCGCTGTACCCGATGTGCATGACGACGATCAACGCCAGCCCGGAGACGAAGGTCGACCCCGACGAGTACGACGGCGAGACCTACGTCGCGCCGGTCGGCGACGACGAGATCCACTTCCGCAAGGAACCGGACGGCGTCATGCGCGAGATGATCACGGAACTGCTCGCCGAGCGCGAGGAGAAGAAGGAACTGCGAAACGAGTACGAGCCCGGCAGCCCGGAGTACGAGCAGTACGACCGTCAGCAGGGCGCGGTGAAGGTCATCATGAACTCCCTGTACGGCGTCTCGGGCTGGGAGCAGTTCCGACTCTACGACAAGGAGGCCGCCTCGGCGATCACCGCGACCGGCCGCGAAGTGATCGAATTTACGGAAACCGCTGCGAACGAACTCGACTACGAAGTCACCTACGGCGACACCGACTCGGTCATGCTCGAGCTCGGACCCGGCGTCTCGAAGGAGGTGGCCCTCGAAACCTCGTTCGAGATCGAGGAGCACATCAACGGCCGGTACGACGACTTCGCGCGCGAGGACCTGAACGCCGAGGCCCACCGCTTCCAGATCGAGTTCGAGAAGCTCTACCGGCGCTTCTTCCAGGCCGGCAAGAAGAAACGCTACGCCGGCCACATCACCTGGAAGGAAGGAAAAGACGTCAACGACATCGACATCGTCGGCTTCGAGTACCAGCGTTCGGACATCGCGCCGATCACCAAGGAGGTCCAACACCGGGTCATCGAGATGATCGTCCGCGAGGGCGACATCGAGGGCGCCAAGGAGTACGTCAACGGGGTCATCGAGGACGTGCTCGCCGGCGAGGTGAGCCTCGAGGAGATCGCCATTCCGGGCGGGATCGGCAAGCGCCTGGACAACTACGACACGGACACGGCGCAGGTCCGCGGCGCGAAGTACGCGAACCTCCTGCTGGGGACCAACTTCCAGCGCGGGAGCAAGCCCAAGCGGCTCTACCTCGACCGGGTCGACCCCGCGTTCTTCCGACGGATGGAGAGCGAAGAAGGATTCGATCCGCAGACCGATCACCTCTACGGCGCGTTCAAGCGCGATCCCGACGTGATCTGCTTCGAGTACGAGGACCAGATTCCCCCGGAGTTCGAGATCGACTACGACACGATGCTCGAGAAGACCCTGAAGGGGCCGATCGAGCGAATCCTCGAGGCACTGGACGTCTCCTGGGAAGAGGTCAAGAGTGGACAGGAACAGACGGGCCTAGACAGCTTCATGTAGGCGTTCGACCGGTTTGATTCGGTCGCTCCCTTCGACACAAGCTGACACTCTGTCGACCATTCATACCAGAATCGCGAGCCGGCGGCCCGGTCGGGCACAACTCGAATTTAGCTTTCGGAAAATTATTTTTCTAATGCGAGACCGTATCCAATTGGATACGAAACCGTTATGAGTGATACGCCCCACCGTTCATATGACAGAGTACTATGGCACGTCTCGAGCTAAACAACCTGCACGCAGAAGTGGCGGACGGCGACGAGAAGATTCTCGAGGGCGTCGACCTCGAGGTCCAATCGGGCGAGATTCACGCCCTGATGGGACCGAACGGGTCCGGCAAGTCGACGACCGCGAAGGTCATCGCCGGCCACCCCGCCTACGAGATCACCGACGGTGAGGTCCTCCTCCACCTCGAGGAGAACGAGTTCGGCGACGAGATCGAGATCGACGAGGATCAGCGCACCTGGGACCTGCTCGACCTCGAGCCCAACGAGCGCGCCGCGCTCGGCATCTTCCTCGGCTTCCAGTATCCCGCCGAGATCGAGGGCGTCACGATGACGAACTTCCTCCGCACGGCACTCAACGCCAAGATCGAAGAGCGCGAGGAGCTCTTCGAGGAAGAGGAAGGCGAAGAAGAGGAGGCGGACGAAGGCTTCGAAACCTCGCCGATGGAGGGAGACGTCGACGAGGGCGAAGTCGGCGTCGCCGAGTTCCAGCAGATCCTCCAGGAGAAGATGGAGCAGCTGGACATGGACGAGAAGTTCGCCCAGCGCTACCTCAACGCCGGCTTCTCCGGCGGCGAGAAGAAGCAGAACGAAGTGCTGCAGGCCGCCATCCTCGAGCCCTCGATCGCCGTCCTCGACGAGATCGACTCCGGGCTCGACATCGACCGCCTGCAGGACGTCTCCGAGGGCATCAACGCCCTGCGCGACGAGCAGGGCACCGGCATCCTCCAGATCACCCACTACCAGCGCATCCTCGACTACGTCGAGCCCGATCACGTCCACGTGATGCTCGACGGCCAGATCGCCAAGAGCGGCGGTCCTGAGCTCGCCGAGAAGCTCGAGGACAAGGGGTACGACTGGGTCCGCGAAGACGTCTACGGCACCGCGTAACCGGATCCGGCTAGAACAACCGTCATAACCCTACGGCCGTAACCATAGACACAATCAAATTATGAGTTCCGAACAAGACCACCTCAAAGACACTGACACCGAAGCGCGGTTCGAGTTCAAGAAGGAGGAGAACGCCGCCGTGCGATCCGACAAGGGCCTGACCGAGGAGGTCATCCGCATGATCTCCGAGGACAAGGACGAGCCCGACTGGATGCTCGAGCGGCGTCTCCGCGCGCTCGAGCAGTACCAGAACATGCCGATGCCGTCGGACTGGCCCGGCATGCCCGATCTCTCGGGGCTGGACGTCGAGGAGATCGTCCCCTACATCCGTCCGGACGTTGACAAGCGCGAAGGCGTCGACGACTGGACGGAGCTGCCCGACGAGATCAAGGACACCTTCGACAAGCTCGGCATTCCGGAAGCCGAGAAGAACGCCCTCTCGGGCGTCGGCGCCCAGTACGAGTCGGAGGTCGTCTACCAGAACATGCAGGAACAGTGGGAGGAGAAGGGCGTCATCTTCATGAACATGGACCGCGCGGTCCAGGAGCACCCCGAACTCGTCAAGGAGCACTTCATGACGACCTGCGTGCCGCCGAGCGACAACAAGTTCGCGGCGCTGCACGGCGCCGTCTGGTCCGGCGGCTCGTTCGTCTACGTCCCCGAGGGCGTCACCGTCGAGATGCCCGTCCAGGCCTACTTCCGCATGAACTCGGAAGGGATGGGCCAGTTCGAGCACACGCTCATCATCGCCGAGGAAGGCTCCGAGGTCCACTACATCGAGGGCTGTTCCGCGCCCAAGTACGGGACCCACAACCTCCACAGCGGCGGCGTGGAGGTCTTCGTCGGCGAGGACGCTCACGTCCAGTACTCGACGGTGCAGAACTGGTCGAAGAACACCTTCAACCTCAACACCAAGCGCGCCATCGTCGAGTCCGGCGGCACGATGGAGTGGGTCTCCGGTAGCATGGGCTCGAAGGCCACCATGCTCTACCCGTGCTCGATCCTCAAGGGTCGCGGCGCGACCGACACCCACATCACCATCGCCTTCGCCGGCGAGGGTCAGGACATCGACACCGGCGCGAAGGTCTACCACAACGCGCCCGAGACGTCCTCGACCATCGAGTCCAAGTCGATCTCCAAGGACGGCGGCCGCACCAACTACCGCGGCCTCGTCCACATCGCCGACGGCGCCGAGAACTCCTCCACTGCGGTCGAGTGCGACGCGCTGATGTTCGACAACGAGTCCACGTCGGACACCATGCCGTACATGGAGATCGAGGAGTCGAAGGTCGACGTCGCGCACGAGGCGACCGTCGGCAAGATCGGCGACGAGGACATCTTCTACCTCCAGTCGCGCGGACTGGACGACGACGACGCCAAGAAGATGATCGTCGCCGGCTTCATCGAGCCGATCACGGAGGAACTGCCGATCGAGTACGCGGTCGAACTCAACCGCCTCATCGAACTCGAGATGGAAGGTAGCCTCGGATAATATGAGCACGCAGGTACACGCCAATCTGACGGCAGAACAGGTACGCGAAATCAGCGGGAACTTAGACGAGCCCGACTGGCTCACGGAGACCCGCCTCGAGGCGCTCGAGGCGCTCGAGGCGCTCGACATGCCCGACGTCATCAAGACGCCGGGCCGCGAGTGGACGAACCTCCACGAACTCGACTTCGAGTCGCTCGTGGACCCGCTGAACGCCGCGGAGAACAAGGACCAGGTCGGTCCCGACGAAGTCGACGTCCTCTCGTGGGCCGAGGCGGTCCAGGAACACGAGGAGCTCCTGCAGGAGCACTTCGGGAGCATCGTCGATCCCCAGGAGAACTACCTGACGGCGCTCTCGACGGCGCTGTTTAGCACCGGGACCGTCGTCTACGTCCCCGAGGGCGTCGACGCCGAGGACGTCACCATCCGAACCGAGCAGAACTCCCGCTCGCTGTTCAACTACACGCTCGTCGTCGCCGAGGAATCGTCCTCGGTGACCATCCTCGAGCGCCAGTCGACGGGCGCCGAGCAGGACGAGCAGTACTACAGCGGTATCGTCGAAGTCGTCGCCGGCGAGAACAGCAACGTCCAGTACGGCAGCCTCCAGAACCTCTCGGAGGAGGCCTACAACTTCGCGCTCAAGCGCGGCGACGCCGACACGTACGCGACGATCGACTGGATCGAGGTCAACCTGGGTACGCAGCTGACGAAGTCCGGCGTCTCGACGGAGCTCAACGGCGACTCCGCCGAGACGCAGATCGTCGGGGCCTTCTACGGCCACAACGACCAGCACTTCGACCTCGACGCGAAGGTCTGGCACCGCGCCGAACACACGACGGCCGACCTCGTCACCCGCGGCGTCACCGACGACGTCGCCCGCTCGGTCTACGAGGGCGTCCAGGACGTCGGTAAGGACGCCTGGGACACTAGCTCCTACCAGCGCGAGAACACGCTGATGCTCAGCGACGAGTCCGAGGCCGACGCCTCGCCGAAGCTGATCATCAACAACCACGACACCGAGGCCAGCCACTCCGCGACGGTCGGCCAGATCGACCGCGAAGACCTGCTGTACATGACCTCCCGCGGCATCGA
Source organism: Halopiger xanaduensis SH-6 (assembly GCF_000217715.1). GTDB lineage: Archaea > Halobacteriota > Halobacteria > Halobacteriales > Natrialbaceae > Halopiger > Halopiger xanaduensis. The sequence continues at coordinate 2,197,119 of NC_015666.1, read as the reverse complement.
CGAGCGCTCCGCGACCAACATGCTCGTGCAGGGCTTCTTCGTGCCCGTTCTCGAGGAGATCGCAGTCGACGAACTGCGCGACGACCTCGAGGAACTGATCGCGACCCGACTCCGACAGCGCGACTAACGCGCGTCGTTCTTTCTCTCCACTCTCCTTCCGTTCTCTCGTCTTCCGATCTTCAGCACCGACTCCGCCCGTAGTCTGGAACCGCCGGATCCGAGCCGACCTCGCGAGCAGAATGTGCCACTCCCCCGGTATCGCTCCGAGACGACTAAGTAACAGCGGCTCACTTATCGAGATATGAGTCTGGGACAGCGCGTCTCGAGCGACCACCAGCTGGCGCGGCTCCTGCAGATCGGGGTCGTGCTCGAGGAGGTCGTCGAGTCACGCGCCGCCCACCACCTCGAGTCTCTGCCGGCGGAGGAACGGGCGGAGGTCGACGAGGCGGTGGAGGAGTTGCTCGTGGAGGCCAGCGAGGAGTCGGCCGACCACCGCGAGCGACTCGAGGCGCTGATCGACGACCTCGACGCCGAGACGGTGGCGTACGAGGAAATCAATGCCCTGGTCGACGCCCAGTACGGGCCGCCCGAGGACACCGACGGCGTCCTCTACGATCAACTGGCGAACGAGGAGACCGCCTACAAGTTCTACGACGACCTCATCGAGGCGATCGAATCCTCGGACGCCGAGTTCGCGATCGACCGCGAGCAGTTGCTTGAGACGCTGTACGACATCCGCGAGGAAGAGAAGGAAGGCGTCGAAGAGGTCACGGAGATCATGGAGCACAGAGCATGATCGGGGCGACCGAGAACGACGCCGCGACGCGTGCGGCATCGACATCGGTTTCGACCCGAGTACCGACGACCGACAACACCAACGGCAACGGAGGGACGCGATGAACACCGCAGATCAGTATCTCAAGGCGATTTACCTCGCACAACGGATGGAAGACGGACCGGCGTCGACGGGCACGCTCGCGGATCTCCTCGAGGTGAGCCCGGCGAGCGTCAACGAGATGATCGGCAAACTCGAGGACCGCGACCTCGTCGAACACGAGAAGTACAAGGGCGCGACGCTGACCGAGGAAGGGCTCGAGCGGGCTCACGACACCCTGCAGACCTACTGTATCATCGAGCGGTTCCTGACGAACGTCCTCGAGGTCGAGGAGTTTCGCGACGAGGCCCGCGCGCTCGAGAGCGTTATCGACGACACGGTCGCGGAGCGACTCGATACGATCATCGACCGTCCCGAGGAGTGTCCGGACTGTTTCAACGTCGAGAAGGACTGCTGCGACCGGCTCGAAGTGAGCGATCCGGCGGATGCGGACTGACACGGCGCGTTCTATTGTACAACCGGAGTTCTCGAGCGCCCCGATAGCGTGATCGCCTCGAGACACGCCTGCTCTCCCCGCCTACGCCTCCCCCTGTTCCGATCCGCGACCAGGCCCGTCGCCGAACCGAACGTACCGTCGGCCGACGATCGCAGCGACGGCTAATACGAGGACGACGCCGACGGCCGTTCCGATCGGCAGCGACCGCGAGTCGCCCTCCCAGTCGCCCCCGAAGACGGTCGCGTAGTACTCCGCCGCTGCGTCCCCGTGAAGCGCTAAGAGTACCTCCCGGTTGTTCCGAAACGAGTTCTCGTTCCAGTTGGCGCTGCCGACCACGGCCACCTCGCGATCGATCACGATGCCCTTCGCGTGGATCTTCTCGAACCGTCCGGTACCGTCGGCGAGTCGCACCTCGAGCGGGAGGCCCTCTTCTTCGGCGACCCGCTCGAGGCGGTCGGCGACGGCGGCGTTCTCGTCCTCGTGGTACCACGTCGAATCGAGCAGGATGTCGACCTCGACGCCGCGGCGGGCCGCGTCGAGGACGGCCTCGAGGAGGGCGAACTCGCCGTCGATGCTGGCCTGCTTGACGAGAATTTCGTCGTCGGCGTTCTCGATGAGGTCGGCGACGCGCGGTTCGGCGTTGTCCGGTGCGACCAGTAACTCGGCGGACTCGACGGGTACTGTGGCCGGATCGTGATTCGTCGGGAACGCGGTGGCACCGTCGGAGGGTCGATCCTCGTCTTCACCCTCGTCGGTGACGAACGTCGCGTTTTCGCGGAACGCTGCTCCGGTCTGGGTATCCCAGCCGTCGAAATCGGCGCGGAAGACGGTCGCTAAGTCGGCCGCGAGGGCCGGATCCTCGAGTCGAACGCCCCACCCCCGGCTCGACTCGCCGCCGATCCCCGAGGGCTTCCAGTTCTCGCTGGTGACGAGCACGCTGTCGTCGACGACGGCGTATTTCGGGTGGTGATAGCGGTAGCGAGCGCCTTCGCCGCCGATTACTCGCACGTCGACGCCGGCGGCCTCGAGGCGCTCGAGGACCGGTTCGGTCGCCGCCGGCGTGCCGCCGACGGGGCCGGACTCGAACAGGACCGAAACGTCGACGCCGCGTTCGGCCGCGGCGACGAGTTCGTCGGCGACGGCGTCTGAAGTGACGGTGTAGCCGGCGAGCAGGAGCCGCTCGTCGGCCTCGCGGAGGGTCTCCCGTGGAACGTCCGGCGCGTCCGGAAGGACGAAGACCGTCGCGTCGTCGACTTCGGTACTCGAGGGTCCGAGGCAGGTTGCGTCTCGGGGCCACCACCGTCCCTCCGACGGCTCGTCGTCGCTGGTATCGGCCGACGCGCTCCGATACCACCGCTCGGCGGCCGGCGCACGCTCGTACCGAACTGCGTCGACTGATCGCGTGCCGTTCCGGAGCTCGAGTCGGTCGCCGTCGGCCGCGAGTCGGATCGATCCCTCGAGTCCGAGCACCGACTCGTCGGTGAGCGCCTCGGTGACGTTCGGATCCACGCTCGCGGCGACGCGGCCGGTGACGGTCTCGTTCGGTAGTGAGGCAGTCGTGTGGCCGTCGGTGAGCGTCCAGTTGTCGACCCGGGTTTCCGTCGGAAACTCGAGGACGACGTACTCGCCGACGTTTCGGTGGGTGGTCGGATTCGGATAGAGGCCGACGATCCGGGGTGACGGACCCGGTTGGGGTTGGAGTTCAGCTTCGGACTCGAGGGCTGCACCGGACGGGCAGACGCGATCCGAGTCGGCTTGGATGCTCTCCTTCGAGTCGGCGAAGCCGAATGTCGTCATCCCCGTTCCCGACGCCACGACGACCGCGCCAAATCCGGACGCGGAGACGATGAGCGCGGCGAGCACGGCGAACGCGACTCGACGGCGGACCCCAGTACGCATCGCTCGCTCTGGCCGCCCGTTCGTACTTAAACGACCGGTCGTGAGGTGCGGGAAGTACCTTTGTCGGAGTCTCGACGGGCCTCGACGGGCGAACCGACCCGCCGTTTTTTGGTACGCGAACGGGTTGTGCCGAGCATGGCGATCACGCACGACGGGCTGACGGTCTCGTGGCTCGGCTACGCAACCGCACGCATCGAAGCGCCGGACGGTACCGTGATCTACACCGATCCCGGCCGCTACGGGACGCTCGAGGGCACGTGGGCGGACGAGTACGGCGAGGCGCCACACCCCGGCGGCGAGCCCTACGACGCGCAGGACGGCGACCTCGTGGTCGTCACCCACGACCACCACTACGACGACGACGGCGTCGAGCGCGTCGCCGCCGAAGACGCGACGGTGGTCGTCTACGAATCCGTCTCCGCCGAGCAGATCAACGCGGGCGGCCGGGACGTCGTCGAACCCGAGACGCTACCCTACGACGTCCACCGAATCGGCTACGGCGACGAACTCGCCGTCAGGGGCGTCGACGTGCGGGCCGTCCCCGCGTACAATCACCTCGACGGACCGAACACGCGAGACGGCGAGCCGATCCACCCCGAAGGACTGGGCTGCGGGTTCCTCCTGACCGTCGACGGCGTCCCCTGCTTCTGGACCGGCGACAGCGACGTGATCGACGCCCACGACGACCTCGCGGGGGAGGTCTCGCTGTTCATGCCCTCGATCGCGCAGAATTACACGATGGACCGCCACGGCGCGGCAGATCTGGCCGAAACGCTTGAGCCGGATCTGGTCATGCCGATCCACTACAACACGTTCCCGAAGCTCGAGGCCGACTCGAAGGTGTTCGCGGGCGACGTGGCGAGCCGCGGGATTCCGGTGGTACTGGACGAACGGTAAGCGAGCGGGAACAGAAGGACCTCGAGAGCGGTTGCGCCGCGATCGGGTTCAGGCCGCCGGCTCGAGGTCGACGTTCTCGGCTTCGGCCTGGACGAGGTAGGCGCGGTCGTCCTCGTACTCGGCGACGATCTCGAGGGCGTCCTGCGTGCCGATCTGGTTCAGCGCCCACGCGGCGCTGGCGCGGACGCGGTCCTGCTCGTCGTCTTCGAGGACGTCGGCGAGCGGGTCGATAGCGCGGGTGTCGCCGATCAGGCCGAGCGCGCGGGCGGCCCAGCTCCGGACGTCCGGCTCGTCGGCGACGAGCTGGTCGGCGATCGGCTGGATGGCGTCCTCGGCGCCGATCTCGCCCAGCGCGCGGAACGAGGGTCGCTGGAGCGTCGGGTTGGAGTCGACGTAGTCCAGCAGGGTGTCGACGACCTGATCGTCCTCGACGCCGATCTTGCCGAGGATGCGGATCGCAGCCTCGTCCCGACGATTCGCCTTCTGGACCATCGGATCGATGGCCTCCTCGGGGCCCATCCGCTCTAGAGCCTCGAGGCAGTGTTCCTCCATGAACTCCGAGCCCAGCGAGTCGTAGGCCAGCAGGATCTGGTCGACGTTGCCGCGCTTCTCGTGGACCTTCAGCGCGTGGAGCTCCGGCGGGAAGTCCTTGATGTGATCAAGCACGTCGAAGAACCCCTCGCGGCGGAGCTGTTCGCGCACCTCGAGGTCGGTCCACTCGGTCGCGTCGTCGACCGCGGATTCGAACTCGTCGGTCGCCTCGAGCAGCCCGGCGATCGTCTCGGCGTCCTCGTCGGGGTCGAGGTCGGCCGCGTCGACGGCCGCGGTCGCCTCGTCGAGCGTCGCGCCGAGTTCGTCGGGGACGGTCTTCTCCTCCTGCCCGTTCTCGCCGAGTTCGGCTCCGCTGGCCGGCTCGAGCCCGCCGGGAAGCGACACCGAGGTTCCCAGCAGGTCGTTCAGGTCCGCGAGGAAGGCCTCGGTCGCGTCGATCAGTTCCCCGTCGCCCTCCTCGGCCCAGCGGGTGCCCGTGATCGTGCTGCTGACGCCGTCGATCTCGCCGATGACGTCCCCGGCGTAGGGGCCGCGCTTGTCCTCGAGGTCGTCCTCGAGGTCGGAGACGTCGCTCTCGATCTCGTCGTAGGTCTCCTGGAGTTCCTCCTCGGGCGCGGGTTCGGACTCCTCGTCGTCTTCGTCCTCGTCCTCCTCTTCCTCCGGCGGCTCCGGAATCTCGATTTCCTCGAGGTCCGCGCGGAACTCCTCGATGTCGGCCTCGACGACGTCGAGGTCGTCCTCGGTCTCGGCCGCCTCGAGGTCGCTTTGGAGCCCCTCGAGGTCGTCGTTCAGCGCCTCGAGTTGGGTCCGAATGGCCTCGAGGTCGGCGGACTGCTCCTCTTCTGCCGCCTCGCCCTCGGCTTCGGTTTCGGCCTCGGACTCGTCGCCGTTCGATTCCTCACTCATGGTACCACCCGTGCGAGACGACGCCGACGCGTGACACTGTCCATACGTGACGGTCGTGCCAGGATCGCCCTAAGCGTTTCCATGCACGTCGGTCTCCGCGGGCTGGGGATCCTGCCGCCAGTAGAACCAGGGACTGAGCGTCATGTACGCGATTCCGAGCGTCAGCAGTGCGTACGGGAAGGTCCGACCCGCGAAATCGGGGATGAGGATCGCGAGGACGTGGACGACGCCCATAATTCCCGCATCGCGCGCGAGGAGGTCCGGATACTGGATTCGCGAGACCATCAGGTAACAGAACGCGGCGGTGACCGCGAGCACGAGCACCGGGTCCGCGACGCCCGCGAGGATCGCCGCGCCGAGGATCGTCGCCGCCAGCGTCGTCTGGATTCCTTCGGTGTAGTTGGCCGCGACGTCGTAGGCGGTGTACATCCCGAGACGGGCGACCGCCGTCGCGACGAACAGCGCGCAGATGACCGCCACGAGCAGCAGTTCCGGCGTGACCGTCTCGAGGGTAATCTCGAGGCCGCGGGTGACGACGACGAACGCGAGGACGGCAGGAGCGACGCCGAAGGAGGCGACGTCGGCGAGCGAGTCGAGGTAGGGGCCGGCCTCGGTGCCGCCGTACCGGCGGGCGAGGATGCCGTCCAGTCCGTCGGCGACGGCCGCGAACAGGATGAGGCGAGCGGCGAGGGCGATGTCGACGAACGCGACGACGACGGCGACGAATCCCAGGGCGGCGTTCGCGATCGTCACCGCGTCGGCGACGCCCAACCGGCCGACGAACCGCGGAAGCATACTCGCCGATTCGGCGGGCGGATCCCTTACGTGTTTTCGTTTCGCCACGGCGTCGCTGGAACTCACTTTCGGCCGCGTTTCGGCAGCTCCGCAACCGCTCCGCGACCGCGACGGCCGCCCGGTTCGAGCCGCGAACCACGGCGGTTATGTCGCGGTGCTCCCTACGGGACGGTATGCACCGGCGCGCCTACCTCGCCGCCGTCGGAACCGCCGCGTCAGCCGGACTGGCCGGCTGCTCGACCGTCATGAGCGTCTTCGACGACGAAGACGAATTCTGTGCTGGAAACGACTGTTCCATCGGCATGACCCGCAACTCGTTCGTCCCCGAGGAGTACGAGGCGACCGTCGGCGAAACAGTCGTCTGGAAGAACACGAGCGGCGCCGACCACACGATCACGGCCCGCGAAGCCAGCCTGCCGGAGGGCGCCGACTACTTCGCCACCGGCGGCTTCGAGGACGAGCAAACGGCCGTCGACGCCTGGCACGACAACCGCGGCGGTCGCCTCGGCCCCCGCGAGACGTTCGAGCACACCTTCGAGGTGCCCGGCACCTACACCTACTTCTGCGAACCCCACATCAGGGCGGGAATGGTCGGGACGATCGTCGTCACCGAGTGACCGAATACCGTGTCGCGGACCGCCTCTAGCGACCGCGGCTCCCCATCGACGCTGCGCGCCGGTTTTCCGCTTTCGAACGCCACTGTTCGATAGCCGTTCGGCTCGAGTCCGTCTCTCCATCGTTTCGATTCTGGTGTTCCCCTGCCACAGCCCTCGAGGCGCACCATAGTGGTCGAAACGACCGACGCGTATCAGCAGCGCAACATCACGATAGGTTTTTCACCACTGAGTCCTACCACCTAGTTGTATGAGCGAATTCGAGCAGTTCAGTCAGGTCGGCGAGGCCGACGTTACGCGCGCAATCGGACAGGAGTGGACCGAGGAGTTCATGGACTTCTCGGACTCGGACGTCATCATCGTCGGCGGCGGCCCCTCGGGGCTGACCGCGGCGAAGGAACTCTCCGAGCGGGGGGTCAAGACGATGGTCGTCGAGAAGAACAACTACCTCGGGGGCGGCTTCTGGCTCGGCGGCTTCCTGATGAACAAGGTGACGGTGCGAGACCCCGCACAGCAAATCCTCGACGAACTCGACGTCTCGCACAAGCAGTCCGAAGACAGCGAGGGGCTCTACATCGCCAACGGGCCCGAGGCCTGTTCCGGACTCATCAAGGCCGCCTGCGACGCCGGCGCGAAGATGCAGAACATGACCGAGTTCACGGACATCGTCATCCGCGAGGACCACAAGGTCTCGGGGATCGTCATGAACTGGACGCCGGTCCACGCGCTGCCCCGCGAGATCACCTGCGTCGACCCGATCGCGGTCGAGGCCGACCTCGTGATCGACGCGACCGGCCACGACGCGATGGCCGTCAAGAAACTCGACGAGCGCGGCGTGCTCGACGCGCCCGGCATCGAGGACGCGAAGGAGAACGCCGGCATGGACCAGACCGGCGACGACAGCTACGGCGCGCCCGGTCACGACTCGCCCGGCCACGACTCGATGTGGGTCGGCAAGAGCGAGGACGCCGTCGTCGAACACACCGGCCTCGTCCACGACGGCCTGATCGCGACGGGGATGGCCACCGCGACGACCTACGGCCTGCCGCGCATGGGGCCGACCTTCGGCGCCATGCTCGTCTCGGGCAAGCGCGCCGCGCAGGTGGCGCTCGACGAACTCGAGGTCGACGCCGAACCGGTCGATATCACCTCGCGCGCAGCGACGCCGGCAGACGACTGAGCGGGCAGCAACCGACGCGGGCACGGTCGACGCCCGCGCCGTCGCCGTCCGCTTTGAACCGCGGCCGGTCGTCGGGCTCATTTCAACCGGTAAAGTAATTTTTGTCGATACGAAAGGAGCGGCGTAATGTCGAACCGAGACGCGACGCCGGGGTGCCGGCCGCGAACGAGTCGGGTGATCGCACGCGAATGATTCCGAACGCGATCGACGTCGATCGACCGCTGCCCGCGGCGGGGGCGATCGGCCACGCGCTCGAGGAAAACGCCGTCGCGTCGGTGGGGGCCGACGCGCGACTCACCAGACTCCACCGCGTCTTCTACCCGGTGTTCCGGGTCGAGTACTGCTATTCCGGCTCGAGCGCGATTCTCTGGAGCGATCGAACCGACCGCGGCGTGACGCTGCTCGACGGGCTCTGGGCGGACAACCACGCCGTCCTCCAGCAGTACCGGTCGGCTACTGATTCGCTCGGGACGGTCTCACTCGACTACTACGATTTCGGACGCGACGAGCCGGGTCTGGGCCGAACCGTGCTGTTGGACTTCCAGGTACCGGCCCAGCGGGCGCGCCAGTTGCTCCCCGAGCGGTTCGATGACGTCGCCGAGTCGCGAGCGTTCGGGGACCCGAAGTCGATCACCGCCTCGTTCGCCGACCGACTGCGCGAGACGTTCGGCCTGCCGGACGCCCTCGATCTCGAGTCGTTCGAGGGCGTCGTCGACGTGACGCGTCTCTACCTCCCGTTCTGGGTCTGCGAGGTGTACCGCCCGGACGAACGCGACCTCATCGGCGTCGTCCGCAATCTCGAGGACGCGCGCACGGACGATGCAACCCACGGCTGGCTGTCGGCGTTTTTCCGCGAGGACAAGAGTCGACTGGCCCGGTACGCGCACACGTCGATCCGCGAGGCGATCGACCGGTCCGAATCGGCCGATCGCGTCGACCGTGAGGTCGACACCGACGGGAGTGCCGTTGAGACTGATGACGAGCGCTCGAGTGACGATCGGCAGCCGGACGGTGCAACTGCCCGCGAAGACGGGGACAACGATCGAGACGCAGACGGCAACGGAGATGAAGACGAAGCGGAAGCCGACGACCGACGAACGGACCGAGACGGACCGGTACAACCCGAGGACGCCGAGCTCGACGCCGAGACGCTCGTCGATCCGAGCCCGAACCGCTGTTTCGCCGACGTCGGCGGGATGGTCGAACTGGAGCGGACGCTGCGCCGGTCCGTCATCGGGCCGGTCCAGCGGCCCGACGAGTTCCGCGAGTACGGGCTCGATCCCGTCTCGGGCGTCCTGTTACACGGTCCGCCGGGCTGCGGAAAGACCCACGTCGCCGGCGCGCTCGCGGGCGAACTCGACTACGCGTTCCTCGAGGTGACGCCGGCGGATCTCTCGAGCAAGTACATGGGCAAACCCGCCGAGAACGTGCAGGACGTCTTCGCCATCGCCGAGGCGAACGCGCCCTGCGTGCTCTTTCTGGACGAGATCGACGCCATCGCGAGCGCCCGCGAGGATCAATCGAGCACGAGCGAACGCGGGATGGTCAACCAACTGCTGACCGAACTCGAGGACGTCGGCGACGACGTGCTCGTGCTCGCGGCGACGAACCTGCTCGACGACGTCGACGACGCCATCGTTCGCACGGGACGGTTCGACGAGCAGATCGAAGTACCGCCGCCGGACGAGCCGGCGCGTCGGGAAATCCTGCGGATCCACCTCGAAGAGCGGCCGCTGGCCGACGGCCTCGAGCTCGACCCCGTCGTCGACCGCACCGCGGGGTACGCCGCCAGCGACCTCGAGTACATCGCGACGGACGCAGCGCGGCGGGCGCTCAGAGCCGACGAGCGGATCGGAACCGACCACTTGCTCGCGGCGGCCGAGGAGGTCGACTCGAGCGTCCCCGACTGGGCCGGCTCGGCGCTGGGCGACGGCAAGACGATCACCCAGCCCGACGGCGTCGAGTTGAGCGCCCGGTCGTTAGTGACGCCCAGCGTCGACCGCGACTTCGACGACGTCGGCGGCATGGACGCGCTCAAAGACCGGCTGCACGAGACCGTGATCGACCCGTTCGAGAACGCCGACCGGTACGCCGAGTACGGCCTCGGCACGACCGGCGGCATCCTGCTGTACGGGCCGCCCGGCTGCGGGAAGACCCACGTCGCCGGCGCGCTCGCGGGCGAACTCGACGTCGCGTTCCTCGAGGTGTCGCCCGCGGACCTCTCGAGCAAGTGGATGGGCAAACCCGCACAGAACGTCGCGGACCTCTTCGAGATCGCTCGGCAGAACGCTCCGTGTCTGGTCTTCCTCGACGAGATCGACGCCATCGCCGGCGCACGCGGTGGACACGGAAGCGGGGGCGCAAGTCAACGCCAGATGGTCAACCAACTGCTGACCGAGCTCGAGTCCCTCGAGAGTGCGGACGAGGACGTCGTCGTGGTCGCCGCGACGAACCGCCCGGGGGACGTCGACGACGCCGTGTTGCGGTCCGGCCGGTTCGACGAGCGGATCGAGGTGTCGCCGCCGGACGCGGCGGCCCGCAAAGCGATCCTGCAGGTCCACCTCGCGGATCGGCCCGTGGCCGAGGGCTGCGACTGGGATACCGTCGTCGAGCGCACCAGCGGGTACGCCGCCAGCGACCTCGCCTTACTCGCGGACAACGCGGCCCGGCGGGCGATGCACGACGGCGATCAGGTCCGCGAGCGCCATCTCGCGGACGCGATCGCGGAGACGACGCCCAGCCTCGAGCGGGGTGGCGAGTCGACAGGTGCCGCCGTGACAGCCGACCGGACCGGTAGCTGGTACCGCTGACGGACCGTCGATTCTCTCGTTTCCTGCTGCCCGGTATTCAACTTCCCCGGTATGTCGGGGTGAAAACTATCCAGCAGCAGTGTTAACGGTACCGAACAGCAGAACTCGGTCGGGTTTGAATGCGGACCTCGGCGGAACTTGCGTTCGGTTGGAATTCCCGAAAGATATTTCAATTTTAGGCTAGCCTAAAACGTATGACAACGAGACGAAAGCTACTGGCGTTGAGCGCAGCAGTCGCAGGAACGGCCGTCGCCGGCTGTACGGGCGGCTCCGACGGGACGGGAACGAACGACTCCGATTCGAGCGACGGCGACTCGAACGGCAGTGACGCGAGCAGCAGCGAGCAGGACGAGACGACCGCCGTCGGTCCGGAACTCGGCGTCGCGGCCGAGTGGAACGCTATCCGCGCTCGAGTCGCCGACGCGCTCGCGCTCGGTATCGCCGAGGAGTTCGCGGCCGGCGGAACGGTCGTCGGCGACACGCTCACCCGGTTCGAATCAGCGACCGCCGAATGGGGCGCCCACGAGCAACTCGAGGGAACCGACCACGAGCTCTACGAAGAGTTCGAGGAGGCCGTCGAGGAACTTCGCCTCGAGGGGCTCGACGAGGCTGACCTCGAGCGCGTCCGGGAGGAAGCCGCCATCGCCGACGAACGGTTGCAGGCGGCCCAGCGGGAGCGACTCGAGGGGGCGAACGCGCTCGCACTCGAGATGGCGCTGTTCGGCGCCCGCGTCGCGGACGTCGACGTGCTCGCGACCGCCGGCCACTTCGGTGCCGCCGAGACGCTCGCCGAGGAAACGGCGGAGCGATGGGAGTCCGCGACCGTCCACGACGAACTCAGCGGAACGAACGGCGACCTGTACGCGGCCTTCGAGGGCGAACTGCCGACGCTGGCCGAGGCAGCGAGCGACGAGAACGGCGAGGGGGTCGCGTCCGCTGTGGACGCCGCGCTCACGGCCGCCGCCGACGCGGCGTACGAACTCGCGGCCGACGACGCCGCCGCCCACGCGGCCCAACTGGCGACCGTGCAGGCTCGCGGCTGGGACGCGGCCGTCCTCAGCGACCTCGAGGGCGTCGACTCTGAAACCGCGGCGGACGTGATGCGCGATACCTTCGGGCGGTTCGAGAGCGCCCGCTCGCACGAGGCGCTCGAGGAGGCCGACCACGACGCGTACGAAGCGTTCGAGGGCGAGCTCGAGGCCTACATCGAGGCGCTCGCGGCCGGCGAGGGCGTCGACGAGGCGGCCGGCAACTTCGCCGCGGCCGCGCTGCGGGCGCAGTTCGCCGTCACCGGCGCGCTCGAGGAGGCGCCGGGCGACGGTGGCGACCATGGTCACGGACACGAGGACGGCCACGGCCATCGGGAGGGACTCGAGGGCGGTCCGAACGTCGTCGACGCCGTCCCCGAAGACGCCGATCGCGTGATCGAGATACACGCGGCGTCGTTCGAACCCGACGAACTGACGGTCGAAGCGGGCGCGACGGTCGCGTTCGAACACGTCGAGGGCGAACCGCACACCGTTACCGCCTACGAGGACGCCATCCCCGGGGACGCGACGTACTGGGCCTCGGGCGGGTTCGACTCCGAGTCGGCGGCCCGCGAGGGCTGGGAAAACGGTCGGGGCGCCATCACCGAGGGGCAGGCGTACGTCCGGACCTTCGAGGTCGCGGGCACCCACGAGTTCTGCTGCATCCCGCACGAGACGGGCGGGCAGACCGGTCGGATCGTCGTGGAGTAGGCTGCCGTCGGTGCGGTCCGCTCGGCCCGTCGACCAACCGCAAGCGTTTCACCGAGTGGTACCACTAGTTCGTGCATGGTCGAGCGAGTCATCTGCTACCGCGCACCGACGCCCGTCGCCGGCGAGGCCACACGAGGGGCGGACGATGACGACGGCAACGGCGACGGCGACGATACCGAACCCGTCGCCGACGTCGACGCGATCGCCGACTGGCTCGAGTCGCGCATCGACGCGACGGTGACGGTTCGCGGTCGCTTCCTCGACGTGCACCGAACGGAGGACCTCGCCGAACGGTTCGCCCAGGCGCGCGTCAAATCGCCCCACGAGCGCGAGACCGGCAATACGATGCTCGGGACGATCCGCTACGAAGAGCGCGCGCTCGAGCACCCCGAACGCGAGGGCGGCGTGCTCTACGACGGCGTGCAGGTCCAGCGAGCGCTCAATGCGGCGCTGCCGGACGAGGAGCGCGACCTCGAGACGCTCCACGTCGCGGTCCTCGACCGGGCGATCGGCACGTGGGGCGACCACGACGGCCGCTGGCACAAGCGCGTAACCGTCCTCGGCCAGCCGGCGCTGGTGTCGGTTTCCGGGCTCTACGAGGCGCCTGCAAAGCCCGAGGAGTACTACAAAGAGAAGCAGCGCCACGCCCTGCTGTCGGGCGATACGCCGCCGCGGGAGGTCCTCGAGAACCGGGTCGAGGGCGACTTTTTGATCGAGAACGATCCGCGGACTACCGATGCGCTGAAGGGCTACGTCTTGCAGGCGTACCACGTCCTCGAGACGGGCGAGGGATTCTGCGGTCGGGAGGGGTGTCGACTCTACAACGCCCACTACCACGAGGAACTAATCGACGCCCAACTGCGCGAGCCGGCGTTCTGCGCCGAGCACGCACGACTGTACGGAGACGAGGACTGACGGCATTAGACAGCGGGCTCGTACCTGTTCGAAGGAGGAAGCCGGCTCGGAGTATGAAAGGTACCCCTTGATGCCAGTAGCCGAAGTGTCAGTTGGTGTATGGCTTATATCACGGCTGACGACGGCGTCGACGTATTCGTGCGCGACCTCGGGGAGGGCGACCCCATCGTCTTCTTGCACGGCTGGCCGCTCAACCACCGGATGTTCGAGTACCAGTTCACCGACCTCCTCGAGGAGGGGTTCCGCTGCATCGGGATCGATCTCCGCGGCTACGGCGAGTCGGACAAGCCGTACGGCGACTACAGCTACGACCGCTTCGCCGACGATGTGCGCGCAGTGCTCGACGAACTGGACATCCACGGCGCGACGTTAGCGGGGTTCTCGATGGGCGGCGGGACCGCAACGCGGTACATGAGCCGACACGACGAGGCTCACGTCGACAGGCTCGCGTTGCTGGCCCCCGCGAGTCCGGTCATCACCGAGAAGCCGGACTTCCCCGACGGACTCGCGGAATCGGACGTGAACCCGCTGATCGAGGGCGCACGGACCGACCGCGCGAAGATGAACGCCGAGTTCGCCGCGATGCTGTTTCACACCGACCAGAGCGACGAGCTGCTGCACTGGATCTGGAGCCTCGGAATGGAAGCGGCCGGCCACGCGACGATCGCTTCCGCCGAAACCTGGCGCGACGCCGATCTCCGACCGGATATGGACGACATCACCGTCCCGACGAAAATCTATCACGGCACCCACGACGAGGTCACTCCGATCGAAATCACCGGCGAGGTGCTCGAGGATGGGATCGAGAACGCCGAACTGATTCGCTTCGAGAACAGCGGTCACGGTCTCGTCACCGACGAAACCGAGAAAATCAACGAGGAACTGGCCGATTTCGCCGGCTGACCGAACGGCCGCACTGGTTCGGGTTTTCTCGAACGGGAACGCGCCGCCGCTCCCGTCGCAACGCCGCGCCGTCCCTGCCGGAAACCCAGTCCACTTCTACCGCAATCACGTTCGATGGGTTACAAATGGAGCCGATCACCGTCGACGTCGACGTGCGGTACCGCGACCTCGATACGATGAACCACGTCAACAACGCGGTCTACGCGAGTTACTTCGAGGAGGCCCGCGTCGCCTACGTCGACGAGGTCTTCGACGTCGACCTCGAGAACCTGAACTTCGTCATCGCCCACCTCGAGATCGACTTCGGACGGCCGCTGACGATCGAGGACGATCCGACCGTCGCCGTCGAAATCACCGAACTCGGGAACTCGAGCGCGACGATGGCCTACGATCTCCGGGTCGACGGCAACTCGGTCGCGACCGGCGAATCGACGGTCGTCTTCGTGGACCCGGAGACCAAGCGGCCGGGGCCGATCCCGTCCGATATTCGGGAACGAATCGTCGAACACGAGGGGCCAGAACTCGAGGACTGATCGGCCGCGCCGCGGAGATCGCTAGGACTCCGGCAATCGACCGCCGGTGAGTCGCACGACCCCGAAGACGTGCGTCTCGTCGGCGACGGCCGCCGATCGCTCGCGGAGCCGCGCGTGGGCGGCGTCGATCTTCTCGTCGAGCCGTAGGTGCGGATCGTTCTCGTAGCGCAGCTTCATCGTCGGCGGCGTCGAGAGGACGACGATCGCCCGGAAGACGGCGTTGACCGGCGGCGCGTACCACGCGTCGCTGCGCGCGGCGTTCGCGAGCACGACGTGCCCGCCGGGGCCAACGAGGTCGCACCAGTCGTCGACCGCGCCCGCAGGATTCTCGAGCATGCCGACGACGAAGGTTGCGAGCAGGGCGTCGATGTCACTGCTATCTATTCCGGCGTCCTCGAGCGCGTCGGCGCCAGCGCCGGCGGCTGTGTCAGCATCGGTATCGCCGGCGAACGGCGGCCGCGTCGCGTCGCCCCGAACCACGTGGACGTTGTCGTACTCGACCGTCAACTTGCGGGCGCGATCGAGCACGGGACCGGTAAAATCGAGGCCGACGACGGTCCCTTCGGGCCCGACTCGCTCGCGCAGGTAGGGGAGGTTCGCGCCCGTCCCGCAGCCCATCTCGACGACGGTGTCGCCGGGCTCGAGGCGGCAGGCGGCGGCCGCTCGCCGCCGGAGTGTGGGGATGCCGGGCGTTCGGCGCGCGATCAGGTCGTAGAGGCGCACCCAGCGGCCGTAGAACTCCCGGGCGGTTTCCGAGCCCGCGCTCGAGTTCGAGTTTGCGTCCGCATCCGCGGCGCCGCGCGTCGGGTCCTGCATGCCGATCCCGTCTCGATCAGAGCAGCGCCCGGACCGTATCCGCGACCGACTCCGCGTCCGGTCCCAGCACGTAGATCAGCGGCTCGATCCCCATCCCGCCGGTCTGGTAGAGCACCGACGCCTCGGGCTCGTCCTCGATCGCCGCGCCGATGCTCGAGGCGATGTCGTCGGACTCGTCGAACTCGGCGGCGACGTGGTCCGCTTCCCGGAGGGCGGCGAGCAGGTCCTCGTCGTACCGGATGTTGATCGCCGCCGCGGCGTCGGCGCCGTGTCGGCGCGCCGCCAGCAGCACCGTCGCGACGTGCTCGGAGACGCCGAACTCGGGTTCCGCCGGGACGGTCGTCCGGCCCTTCACGTCGAAGATTCGGCCGGGGACGCCGGCCACGTCGTCGACGTCGTTCGCGTCGGGGGTGCAAGCGACCAGGTTCGAGCCCACCGCCGGGATCAGCGTCGAGAATCCGCTCGCGTTCTCGAGGATGCGCAGGCCCCGGCGAAGCGAGGAG
This sequence comes from Halopiger xanaduensis SH-6, assembly GCF_000217715.1. Taxonomy (GTDB): domain Archaea; phylum Halobacteriota; class Halobacteria; order Halobacteriales; family Natrialbaceae; genus Halopiger; species Halopiger xanaduensis. The sequence continues at coordinate 2,180,726 of NC_015666.1, read as the reverse complement.
AGGACGCGTTCGCTGGTCCGGAGGTCGCTCTCGGGGTCGTGAACCCGGAAGCCGGTGCCGTGCTCGGCGAGTTCGGGCACGGCGTCCTCGTGGAGTTGCGCGAGCAGGTCGCCGCCGGACTCGAGTTCGCGGATCAGTACCTCGATCTCGATGAGCGCCTGCACGGGGGTGACGTCGCCGGCGGCGAGCCCTTCGGCGAGGTCTTCGACGAGGGTCTGGACGCGCTCGTCCGCGGCGATGCGATCGTTGGTCGTCACGTCGCCGTGGGCGTACTTCGAGACGGCGCTCTGGCTGATCCCGAGCACCTCCGCGACTTCGCTCTGGGTGAGCCCCTGCTCCCGAAGTTCGCCGGCCAGCAGGGACCGGACGGTCGGCAGGAACTCGTCCACGACGATCTCTTCGACGAATTGCATTTGCGCGGGCCTACGGGCGCGCGTCGGATAACTCATTTGTCCCGGCGGTCCGACAGTGGCGATTGGAGGCGACTTTCACGCATCTTGGCACTGGCAGCTCGAGGACGCGTTCCGCCGCCTGCGGCGACTCGAGACACTGCACATACTTGTCCCTGCGGACGGAAGCAGTCGGTAATGTCCCTCAAAACTGGCGTGCTCGCGCTCGTCGCGGGGATCGCGACCTTCTTCGGCGTCGGCATCGGCGTGACCGCGATCACCGCACACTGGATCGAGTTCTCGGTCTTTCTCGGCCTGCTCACCGGGACCGTCGCCGGTGCCGTCGTAACGATCGGGGTCTCGGTCGGGTTCGTCGACGACGTCCCCGACGGACGGCAGCGAATCGGTGGCACCGTAATCGGGTTCGGGATCGGCTTCGTCGGCGGCATCGTCGGCGGCGCCGCCCTCGAGCCCATCGGGACGGTGAGTTCGCTGGGCGTCGGCCTCCTCGTCGGCGTCCTGATCGCGGTCGGCGTCTGGCGCTACACCGGCCGTTCGGCGGCCGCACCGTCGTAACCGGGTCAGCTCGAGTCGACCGAGAAAAGTCGCAGTGAAGATCGCTGTGATTGCTGCTGATTTCTCCTAAACGAGACCTCAGTCGTCCTCGCGCTCCCGCTCGAGTTGGTCGCCGCCGAACTCGTGGTCGCTCTGGATTCGCGAAGCCTGCGGGCCGTCCTGATCCTGGTACTTCGAGCCGCGTTCGCTGCCGTAGGGTCGTTCGGCCTCCGTCTTGAGTTCGGTGAAGGTGAGCTGCGAGATCCGCATCCCCGGCGTGAGCGCGACCGGTGCCGTGCCGAGATTGGAGAGCTCGAGCGTGATCTGTCCGCGGTAGCCGGGGTCGCAGAGGCCGGCAGTGGCGTGGACGACGACGGCGAGCCGGCCCAGCGAGGAACGGCCCTCCACGTGGGCGATCAGGTCCGGCGGGATCTCGACGCGCTCGTGGGTCGTGCCGAGCACGAAGTCGCCGGGGTGGAGGATGAAGTCGTCGCCCTCGTCGACGACCGTCTCGGTGACGTACTCGTCGACTTCCTGCTCGGAGTTGGGGTGGATGCAGGGGATGTTCGTCCGCTGGAACTCGAGGAACTCGCGGCCGAGTCGGAGGTCGATGCTCGCGGGTTGAATCTGCAACTCGGGCTCGTCGAGGGGCTCGACGACGAGGTCGCCGGCCTCGAGTCGCTCGAGGATGTCCGCGTCGGAGAGGATCATATCGAGTAGGAGCGAGCCACGGGGCCCTAAATGACCCGATCCGACGCGGGCGAACGCGTCGGATCGTTGTACGTTTGCGGCCAGTTTCCGAAGCCTGAATCGCCCTCATCGATTATTAGCCCTCGGAGCGTACGTCGCCGCATGACCGGGGAGCAAGAACGCTTCTGCGGCGATGCGCGCGTGCTGCACCAGCGCGCGGTCAGGATACCGCTTCCCGACGCGGACGCCGAGCGCGCCTTCCACGAGAACGCGACGATCCTCGCGGAAGCCGAGGAGATGCGAGCGTCGCTGCTCGCCGACCCCGACGTGCCGCTGTCGGCCGCTTTCGAGACGAGCTTCGAGCACGCGACCCGGATCATCGAGCGGCAACTCCGGGAGATCGCCGGCGAGGACTACGAGGACGTCGCGAGAGCGTACTACCGCGACGAGCGCGACGACCGGATCGCCGAGATCGCCGCGTACTTCGTCGAGGGGCTCTGGCGCATCCAGCAGTCCGCGACCGTGACGGAGCTACTGTACGTCCCGCTGATCTTGCGCTATCCGGACAGCTTCACGGTGAACGTGCGCTTCGCCGACGACTACACGACGCCGAACTCGGTCCACTACGAGTCGCCGGAGCACGCCGCCGAGGAACTGGCCGACGAGTACGCCGAGACCTACTACGAGGAGAGCCAGTACTCCCAGCGGCGAGCGGCCTCGAGCGTCCGTGACGGCGCGGCCCTGATCCGTGAGGAGTTTCCCGACCCGGACGAGACCGAGTTCGCGGAGCGCAAGTACGGCGGGATCGTCATGGCGGGCGGCCGACGCGGCTCCGTCTTCACGACGATGACCGAGCGCGTCGAGCCCGATCCCGATCGGTTCTCGGCCCCCGCCGAGAAGCCGACGCTGGTCGAGGCGGGTCCGGAGGCCGAACGGACGGAACGGGACCTCCGGCTCGAGGACGCGCTCGTCCACTGAGCGGCGCGCGGCGGAGCGGGGAGTGGACGGCTGCGACCGGCGCGACGGGCGCGGCAGAGACGGATAGCCAGTGATAAAGGCGCTCCCGTCGTCGGGTCGGCTATGAAACAGGCCATCGTCGCTCGCACCGACATCGGCATGGGCCAGGGCAAACTCGCCGCGCAGGTCGCCCACGCGTCGCTGTCGGCCTACGAGAAGGCCGACAGCCAGCTCCGACGCCAGTGGAAGGACGGCGGGCAGAAGAAGGTCGTCCTGAAGGGCGAGAGCGAACGGCAGCTCCACGAACTCGCCGAAATCGCCGACAGCGACGGCATCCCGAACGCGCTCGTCCGGGACGCCGGTCACACGCAACTCGAGCCGGGCACCGTTACGGCGCTTGCCGTCGGGCCCGCCGCGGACGATCGAGTCGACCGCGTGACGGGCGATCTCTCGCTGTTCTGAGCGGCCGCGCGTCGCTACTCCTCTTCTTCGGGGAGGTCGACCAGTTCGACCGAACTGTAGACGTTCGACCGGAGTTCGTCCGCCTGCTCCTCGCCGAGGAGGTCGCCGTCCTCGAGCGCGTCGATCAGTTCGACGATCGCGTCGCACAGCTGTTCCGGGTCGTCGATGCGCGGCGGCGAATCGTCGTCCAGCGAACGGGATGGGACGTCGCTCATACGTAAGCGTTCGCGGCGACGAATTTGAGCGACGGGTGTGCAAGCGCAGGTTGCGTCGCCGACACCACCGTCGGGCTCGAGCACCGGTTCCTCGCCGGTCGCGAGAACGAACCGATTTACCGTCGGCGGCCGAATCGCCGCCAAGCGATGCGTCCAGCCCACCCCACAGAGCAGGCCGTCGGCATGGAATACTACGTCAGCGACGCCGACGGCGTCGGCGGCCACCTGCGCGACGACGACGACCAGTTCCGGGTCCGCGAACTCGAGCGGTTCGACACCGAACCCGTCGACGCGGACACCGACGCCTACCCCCACCTCGTCGTCCGCGCGACGCTGCGGGGCTGGGACACGAACGACTTCGCGACGCGGCTCTCCGACGCCCTGGGCGTCTCCCGCGAACGGGTCAACTGGGCCGGCACGAAGGACAAGTACGCCGTGACGACCCAGCTGTTCTCGGTCTACGGCGCCGACCCCGAGGACTTGCCCGACGTCAACGGCGCCGATATCGAGGTGCTCGGCCGGGCGGGCCGCTCGCTCGAGTTCGGCGACCTCGCGGGCAACGAGTTCGAACTCGTCGTGAGCGATCCCGATCGGCCCGACAACGCCGCGGCTATCACGGACGAACTGCGGGAGTTCGGCGGCTTCGACGGCTCGAACGGGCAAGCCGTCTCCGTCGGCGTCCCCAACTTCTTCGGCCAGCAGCGGTTCGGCAGCCGGCGCCCGATCACCCACGAGGTCGGCCTCGAGATCGTCCGCGACGACTGGGAGGGTGCGGTCATGGCCTACCTCGGCCGTCCGACCGACGCGGAACCCGAGGGGACCCAGGAAGCCAGGACGTTCGTCGAGGAAACCCGCGACTGGCAAGAGGCCCTCGAGCGATTCCCCAACCGCCTGCGCTACGAGCGCTCGATGCTCCACGAACTCGCCGAGTGCGACGGCGAGCCCGGCCCCGAGGAGTTCCGGGCCGCACTCGAGCGCCTGCCGTCGAACCTCCAGCGGCTGTTCGTCCACGCTGCCCAGTCGTACGCGTTCAACCTGATGCTCTCCGAGCGCCTCGAGCGCGGGCTGCCGTTCGATCGGCCCGTCGAGGGTGACGTCGCCTGTTTCGCCGACACCGACGCGCCGGAGGGGCTCGTCCTCCCCGACACCGACCGGCTCCAGCGGGTCGACGAGCGCCGCGTCGGCTCGGTGACCCGCCACTGCGAACGCGGCCGCGCGTTCGTCACGGCGCCGCTGGTCGGCACCGAGACCGACCTCGCCGACGGCGAGCAAGGCGAGATCGAGCGCGACGTGCTCGACGATCTGGACCTCGAGCCCGACGATTTCGACCTGCCCGGCGAGTTCTACTCGAGCGGGACCCGGCGCGCAATGCTGGTACGGACGGATCTGACGCTCGAGACCGACCCGCTCTCGCTGTCGTTCGCGCTGCCGAAGGGGTCGTACGCGACGGTCGTCGCGCGGGAGTTCCTGAAGGTCGATCCGATCGATCTCGGATGAGATGACCGCCAGCGACTAATATCTCGTCGTCGTTGCAGTCTCGCATGGGAAGCGCGTCGATCACGCTCCGGTCGGTCGGCGAGCGGGAGCGGGACCGCGAACGCGACATCGCGTCCATCGAATCACTGCTCGAGGCCAACGACCTCCCGAACGATGACGTCCGCGAGAAGCCGGAGGCGTTCTACATCGCCTCCGACGGCGACGAACGGGTCGGAATCGGCGGCCTCGAGCGGTGCGGCAGCGACGCTCTCCTTCGGTCGCTCGTCGTCGAATCCGACGTTCGATCGGACGGTTACGGGACGGCGATCTGCGAGGCGCTCGAGACGAGGGGGCGCGCGGACGGTATCGAGACGCTGTACGTGCTGACGACAACTGCGGCCGAATTCTTCGCGGATCGCGGCTACGAACGGATCGACCGAGCGGACGCACCGCCGGCGATTCGTCGGACAAACGAGTTCGCCGACCTCTGTCCATCGACGGCAACCTGTCTGCGACGGTCGCTGTAGCGCTCGAGCGGAGCGGTCACGGAGATAGGAGAGTGCGGACGCAGTACACAGAGGCGGTACTGTCTGCTATTCGATTCGCGGCCCGCAAAAAACGAAGTCGTCGTTGCGTTCCGTTACGTTAGTCGCCGGTGGCGACGTCTTCCTCGTCGACGTCGACCGCGGTCGCTTCCTCTTCGGCGACTTCCTCGGGGTGGGCCTCGAGGGTCGTCTTCTGGATCTCGACGCGCCGCAGCGGGTAGATCGTCTTGGCCTCGCCGTAGATGCCCGAGGAGAGCCGTCCCTCGACGATGCTGCTGATGAGCTCCTCGAAGGTCCGCTCGGCGGCGGCCTCTTCGACCATCTCGACCATCTGCTCGCGGATGGCCTTCTCCTGGCTCGCGTCGGCCTTCTTGGTCGTGAAGGCGACGGGCTGGACCTGCACGCGGTAGTCGTCCGTCGTGAGGACGGTGACGTAGGCCTCGATCTTCGAGGCGCCGCGGCGGACGAGCGAGCGCAGGTAGTCACGGGTCAGGGAGTGCTCCTTGAACTCCGTGTACGCCGAGTCGCTGCCGACGTCGTTGATCTTGAAGGTCAGCTTGGTGTTGTTCTCGCTGGCGTTGTTGTTGAGTTCGCCGAGCGTCGTTTCGATGGTTCGGTCGTAGACCTTTTCCGGTTCGTCAGCGGGGGTTTCGCCGAGCTCCTGCCGGTCGAACTGCTCCGGCGCGAGCACGGTGTACCACCGCTTCTCCTGTTTCGCGCGTGAAACTGAGCGTTCACTCATTGGTATTGGTATCTGTGTGGTTGTGTTCTGGTTCGGACGCTGTCCCGCGTCCGTCGGTTGCGCGTGCTGTGCGTTCCGCCGCGTCGACGACCGCCGTCGCGACCTCGAGGTTGACCACGTAGTCGTCGACGTTCGAGTGCAGTCCGCCGGTCGTCTCGCGTTCGATCCGCGTGACGACGTCGCCGGACTCCTCGTCGACCGTCGTCGCCATCTCGTCGGTGTTGTCCGGGCGCAGCGCCCGCGCGACGAGTTCGGGGTCCTCGTGGGCCGTCCGGATCGTCGCTTTCCGACTCATAGTAGCTCCCTCACTGTCGCGATGATCGTCGACTCGTCGACGTCCGCGTTCGCGTCTCCGTTCGGGTCGGCGTCGTACCGCAGATAGCCGCGCCGCCGTCCGACGTCGTATGCGGTCTCGCACGCGAGGTCTCGAGCGACGCCTTCGACCGCCGGGCCGAGCGACTCGTCGCTGCGGGTCGCCAGCGCCGCCTCGCCGTCGCCGATCGCGAGCACGGTCGGCTCGGGCGATCGGTAGGCCGCGGCGATTTGTGCGACTCCTTCGACGGGGCCGTCGCCGATGCCGACGACGAACAGGCCGTCGTAGCGGCCGGTCGAAGCGCCCTCGAGCGCGCGGTGTGCGCGGCGGCCGTACTCGCGCCAGGCCGAGAGGGCCGGCTCGCGGACGTCGTGACCCATCGCGAGCGCGCCACTCGTTCCCGGTTCCGTGCGGGCTGTCGCCTCGAGGACGTCGGCGTAGCCGCCGATCGTCTCGAAGGGGCCATCCGGGGTTTCGTACGGCCGGATCGCGCGCTGGATCGACGCCGCGGCGACGTCTTCGGCCGCGTCGGCGCTGACCGCCTCGAGGGCGACCAGCGAAGCGATCGCGCGGTGGTCGTCGGTCTCGAGTTGCGCTGGCCGGTCGAGATCGACCGCGTCTGCGAGCGCGTCGGCGTCGCCGGACCACGGCCCGCAGAGTCGCGTCGAGTAGGCGACACCGTCGGCGGGATCGGCCGTCGGCACCGCAAGCCCCGGTCGGCGTTCGACCAGACCGCGCTCCTGGGCCGTCTCGAGGACCCACTCGCTCTCGCCCGCTCCCGGCTCGAGACCGGCGGCCGCGAGGCCGGCCAGCGCGAGCACGAGATCGGGCGTCGAGCCGAGTTCGCGGACGTGGTCGACGGCCGCGAGCGTCGCGGGTCGATCGTCCGCGTCGAGTCGAGTTACCGTGGCGGTCGCGTCCGCGTCGGCGTCGATATCGGCGGCGCCGATGACGAGCGTCAGATCTCGCTCGTCGCCGGCCGCTACCTCCGCGCGTGCGGTTCGGTCTGCGATCGTCCGGCCGACGGTGATCTGGAACGGCGTTCCGCGGTCGGTCAACGCCTGCGCGACGAGGCCGCTCGCAGCGAGTGCATCGCCATCGGCTCGCGCGACGAGCCGAACGAAGCTCGCGCTCTCGAGACCGGCGCGGGCGTCTGCGTCTGCGGAACGACCGTCTGCGGACATTGACTATCGATTACTATTACTCCTCGTCGAGGAGGTCCTTCGCGACGTCGTAGGTGTACGTAAAGTCCGGCTCGAGTTCGTCGCCGCGGTAGTAGTCGACGAGGCGGCGGACCTTCGATTCCGTGTTCTGCAGGGCGCGCTTGTTCTGGTAGTCCTGCGGGTTCTGCTGGACGTGTTCGCGCAGGCGCACGGCGCGCTCCATCAGGTTGTACAGGTCCTCAGGAATGTCCGACGTGGCGTCGTTCTCCTCGAGGATTTCGGTGATCTTCTTCCCGGTCGCCAGCTTGACGTCGGGGATGGGCGTGCCGGTGACGCCTTCGTCACGCAGCTTCATCCCGATCTGACTGGGATCGTAGCCCTGCTCTGCCAGTTCGACGACGCGGTCTTCGATGTCGTCCGCGTCGACGTCGCTCCACTCCGGAGGTTCGTCTGCCGCCGGCTTGTCCGAACCGGACGAGCCGCGACGGCGGGTGTGCATTCGTGCCATTGTTCGAGGATAGGAACCGCACTGACCGCACGATGACGCGACAGTCGCCGATGTGGTCGGGCGACTGCCGGTGCACTTCCGCAATCCCAAGTCACCTCGAATAGCAGTCGGTGACGCAGTCAGATTTGCGGCCGTGCGCTTCCCACCGGGGCTTTCGCCGGGATGGACTAAAGCGTTTCTAGGTCAGCGCGCGCAGCGGGCCGTGCCAGTGATTGACTCCACGGCCTCGAGAATTTCGAGGGGTTTATCTATCCGTCCGAAATACTATGGAGTGCGAACGAGGGCTCGTAGATCAGAGGTAGATCACTCCCTTGGCATGGGAGAGGCCCCGGGTTCAAATCCCGGCGAGTCCACTCGAATTTCTCCGTCGTAATCAGGGTTCTACACCGCACGGTCTTCGTCGTGACGTGGCCTCAATCTACCCTGCACCTCGAGCAACCACCAACTTAAGCCGTCGACCGGCGGAACCTATTTACCCGAACTGTTCATTCCACGAATATATCGTATGAATCGACGGTCGTTTCTCACCTACGCGACCGCAGTCGGGACTCTCGGCGCGGCTAGCGGCTGTCTCGAGTCGCTGGCAGTCGTCGACGCGAGCGCCCTCGAGTCAGCGGGCGAGCAGCGCGGCCACTGGGTGCACGCCCACACCGAGCCCCGATTCGTGCAGGTCGCCAGCCACGGCGAAAAAACGTGGTCGAAGTCCTTCAAGACGGAAATTATCGGCCACCGTACCGACGGATCTCTCTTCGTCGGCACGGGGGACGCAGTCTATCGCTTCGACCCCGATAGTTCGGCTATCTAATCAATGACAGTGACTCGAGCGCGTTTCGACTCAGTGAACCGTTCAGACAGTTATTCGGTCGATATCGCGAGTGATAGTCGCTGTCAATGAACTGACTCGAGCCCCCACAAAGTACCCCTGAACAGATCAGGCAAAGGGCTACGCGGATCGACGGCACAGGTACGGACGACCTGCCCTCGGTTCGTTCCCGACCCTGTCGAGGGCAGGTCGAAGCGGAGTCACCGCTGAGCGATCCGTCCACTGGGGGCGCGAGCCGCGCGCAATACCCCCTTCCCTTTCCCGTGTTCGATGTCCGCACGCCACACGTCGGAGAGCGACCGCCGTCGGACGGCGCGAGTGCGTCAACTCTCGTTCTCCTCCTCCGTCTCGTTTTCTTGGGCGGTCGTTTCGTTGTCCGTTGCCGCGTCCGTGCCGTTTTCCACGATGCTGCTTTCGTTTTCGTCTTCCGTATCGTTTCGTTCCGTCGACGCCTCGCTCTCGGACTCGTTCTCGCCGGACGAGTTTTCCGTCGTCGGATCGTCTTCCGGCTCTTCGCCTTCCGGCTGGGCAGGTTCCTCCGGCGTTTCCTCGACGCCGGTGCTTTCGGGCTCGTTTTCGTCCTCCTCGGAACAGCCCGCGAGCGCAGTCATCGAGCCGGCCGTCGCCAGCCCGAACAGCCGGAGCGTCCGGCGCCGGCCAAGCGGCGACCGGTCCGTCTCGAGTGGCTCGTCGGTCATGTCGTAGTGACACTGGATTGGCGGGGATAGCCGCTGTGCTTGCGAGGGGCTCGAGACACGACGCCGATCGGGACGTGCGCTCAGAGCAGCAGCGAAACGACGGCCAGTACGAGGAACAGTATCACGAGCCACTTCGCGATGGCCATCGAGAAGCCGGCGACGCCGCCTGCACCGAGTGCGCCGGCGATGATCGCGATCACGAAGAACAGGAGTGCGAGTTCTAACATATCCGTTTAATCGGGCGGACAACTGATACCGATTCGGCCTGAACATGCCGCCGTAGTCGCGTGCAGCGGCTGTGACGAGTTCAGCCCGGGTGACCTCTCGACGGCGGCGACTGTCGTTCGCACGACGGAAACGGGTCGCAACGCGTCAGCGAGGTGCCGCCAGCGCTCGAGTAGCGATGCTCGAGACGGGCGTGTAGCTGATCGGCTACCCGACAGCGCGAACCGACGCACCGACCGAACTCGAGCGAGATGCCACCGGGAATTGCTGACGAGTACCACTGTTCGAGAACGACAGAAACGGACGGAAAAAGGGGAGACGAGCACGCGAGCGATGGGTGCCCGATCGAACGCGTCGCCCGCGGTCGGTACCGGTTCCGGAAAGCAGCCTATTCGTTGAGATGCGAGCGGTAGCCCTTCGGTTCGAAGCCCCGCCGACAGATGACGCGCTTTCGCCCGACCGTGATCGCGCTGATCTGGTTGTCGTCCTCCATGCGGTCGATGACGTCGGCGAGCCGGTCCTCGGACCAGCCGGTTTCCTCGCGCACGGTCGATTGATCGACGCGCCCGCCGCGCTTGACGAGCAACCGGAGAATCTTGTCCTCGTCCTGGAGGTCGCGCTCGTCGACGCCGTACTCGATTTCTTCGGCGTAACTCAGCGTTTCGTCCGCGGTTGATTCGTCGGTCGATGCCTCGTCCGTCGTCGTGGACTCGTTCGGTGTCTCGTCGGTCGATTCGGTCGACCAGAGCGACGAGAGGCGAGCCCGGAGTGTACTCAGTACCATGTGTCTACCCTCGATTGCCCGTACAGGAGCCTGAACACGCAGTTACATTGATCTTCTGTCTTCTCGGTTATATTTCTGCTGCCGGCAGGTGGTGACGCCCCGTCCACATCTCGAGGTGTCAGGCCCCGTTGCGAAGGTCGATTACCTTGCAAACTGCAAGGTCGCTATCTCCTCGATTGCCCGATAGATACCGGCAGCAACGCCGACGGTCACAGCCGATCCCGGACCCGTCTGACGATTTCGTCGACGTCGTACTCGTCCTCACTCTTATCGAAGATGACAGTATCGTCGACGCGGACGACGAAGACGCCGTTGGCGCCCGTCGCGAGCGTGACCGCATCGAGTTGCTCGCCGAACGTCGACAGCAGGGCGTGCTGGACGTCTTCCGCTCGTGACAAGAACCCACACGGAACGCAGTATTCGATCTCGACCGTCGACATGCGTGACTGTTCACCGTCGGCGTACATATCCCTCGGGGTTGCAGCGAACGACGTAGCGTCGCCGGCCGCGAGCGGCGCTTACTGGACGTGCTCCGGGACGCCGACCGACTCGGCGTAGCGGTCCGCGAGGTCCTCGAGCGTCTCGTGGTGGTTCGTCGAGTGAGGCGCGGTCAGCGGCGAGACGCTGATTCGGCCCTCGGCGACGGCGCGGCGGTCGGTACCCTCGGGGTCTGGGATTTCCTCGGGATCCATCGACTCCCAGACGCGGTCGTGGAGGTGGACGCGCTCGCCGTCGCGCTCGGCGTCCATCTCGTAGCGCTGGGAGGGCCGGGTGATCTCGACCGGCGCGGGCTCGCCTTCAGAGTCCGCGACCGGAACGTTGACGTTGAGATACGCCGCGTGCTCGAAGACGTCGGTCTCGAGGGCGTGTTCCACGAGGAAGGACGTGATGCGGGTCGCTTCGGCGTAGTCTGCCGGCTCGAGGTCGACCGCCTCGAGCGAGGCGCCGTCGCCGGGGGCGGGGACGTACATCGAGGTCGCGATCGCGGGCACGTCGAAGAAGGCGGCCTCGACGGCGGCGCTGATCGTTCCCGAGCGGCCCAGCACGTACTCGCCGAGGTTGGCGCCCTTGTTACAGCCCGCGACGACGATGTCGGGGTCAGGGCCGAGTTCGGCCAGGCCGGCGACGACGCAGTCCGAGGGGGTCCCGTGGAGCGCGTAACCCAACTCGTGCGTCTCGACGTCGACCTCGTGAGACATCGAGCGCCCGCAGGCGCTCTGGTCGGTCGCGGGAGCGACGACGGTCACGTTGCCGCGTTCCGAGAGGGCGTCGTACAGCGCCCGGATCCCGGTGCTGTGGATCCCGTCGTCGTTGGTCAGCAGGATCTCGAGGGCGTCGCTCATACCGGGTGGGTCGGAGGCCGGCGCGAAAAGCCCACCGTTTTGTGTGGTACGAACCCACGTCTGATCGATACGGATCGGCGTTCCTTTCGAATCGATCGACACCACCATGAAAGGGGCTGCCGGCGTCCGGGAAGACGAGCGACGGAGAGCCGAACGAAGTGAGGCGAACGTCGGAAGACGACCGAAGGGAGTCTTCCGGAATAAGCACGCGAGCGTAGCGAGCACGTAGCGAGCCCATCGACCGGATGCCGGCAGGGGGCTTTCGTAGTGTTCGTATCGAGTATCTACGATTTCGCGGAGCAGACCTCGAGAAAACGGGAGCAGACGTCAGGTAATTGGCCTTGTTGAAACCCTTAGTCGGTGACAGGTTCTAGAAGCCGTGCCGAATACAGAGGATAAGTTCGGTAAGTTGGCAATCTGGGAAACTACGCTTATGACGCTGTTTTTTCTGCTAGGGATACCGCACGTTACGATAGTGGAGATGGCGTCTCCATTCCGATATGCAATCAGTCGGCTTCCCAATCGAGTGGGAGAAAGTCCCTGTTCCTGTCGACGTACCGCTGACCGGCGGGTGACTGGAGGTACGAAATGAATGCACGCTCTCGCGAGTCCGGCTCTCCCCACGTATAACACGCGAGGTTGACCGTCGACGGATATCCCGTCTCGCTCACGCTGTAACGTGTGCCATCAACACTGAGGTTCAGGACGGGAGCATCGGAGACGGCGAACCCGACGGGGATTTCACCGAGGGCATCGTCCCGGGATTCTATCTTGTTGATCCGTGTAGCCTCTTTGCCGAAGCGTACGTCGACGCCCGTCTCGGGAACGCCGTCGAAAAACGTGTCTATGAGCCAACGCGGCGGACTGGCATCGGGACCAGCAATGACCCTGATTTCTCTGTCCGGACCGCCGACGGCCTGCCAGTTCGTTATCTCGCCCGCGTAGATGTCCCGCACTTCAGCCGCCCGCAGCGAGGTCACTCCTTCGTCAATGATCGAGGGGCTAACAATAAATGCACTTCCGGCGGTCGCAACCTGATGCTCGACGAACCGGTCTCCAATCGTGAGCGATTCGCTGATGGACCCGGCCGTCTCGTACCGAGTATCGCCGAGATCAACTCGTTCGGCGGCGAGGTCTTGGACCACGGATGGAGGATCAGAATGAGAGATGACGATCTGGACCGGTGGATTCGACCGCTTCCCGGTGGGATTCAGTCCTTCCCGTCGGCAGAAATAGTCAGCCAATCGGCCGTCAGAGTCGGTGTCGAGTTCTGCTACCCAACTTCTATCCGACAGTTTCGGATTTAGATTCCACGCGATAGCCGCTTCGTGCAACACGCGGTGCAGTTCCGACCCCGACTGGACATGCAGCGACGGGGTGGTCGTTTCGTTTCGCCTATCTGTCGCCGCCGTCCCCTCGGACGAAGGGGCATCAGGCGTTGACGATGAACTATCGTCGAAAATGGATGTGCAACCGGCGAGCGACCCGAGGAGGACGGTACTGGCAGCAAGTGTCTCCCGGCGAGAAGCGACGGGAAATGAGGAGGGACCCATCAAGTCACGCTATCACGCAGTGAGTGTAAACGTTACTCAGAACTCTATATACACCTCAGTAGGTGAGCTGTCGGACGTTGGTGGTAAATCGGATTCTATAATCCTTCCGCTTTGCCCCAAAATCGATAACTTCGGTGGTGTTGCTACCGCCCGATTCGTGAACTCGGTACAAAATACGCGCCTGTATTCAGCACGTACCATCTGTCATCGGCTAAGGGTTTCAACAGAGCTAGGTGATTCGGTCGACGACGGTCTCCTCGTCGACGACCAAGTTGTAGGCTTCCTCGTCGTCGTTCCAGAGCGCGAGGATCGACTCGAACGACAGCACGTCGCCGTAGTCGGCCTCGAGCAGCGGCCGGTTGAGCGCGGTTTCCTTCGTGAGGACGGCGTAGTGGTCGATCTGTTCGCTGCCGTCGCTGATCTTGAAGAGAGGATTCGAGCGGCCGCTGTGGCGCCCGTTGCCGTCGGCGTTGTCGCTCAGCGAGCGGCTCAGTTTGGCCGCGACGAGGTCGATGCGGTTGGTGACGTGGCGTTCCATCTCGGCCATCTTCGCCCAGTCGCTGGTCTCGAGGGCGACGTCGATCCGCCGCCGGCCGTCCAGCCGCAGCAGGGAATAAGAAAACTGGACGTCGACGTTGACGAACTCGCCGGGGGCGTGCTCGTCGTCGTGCTCGGGCGCCGCCTCGTCGAGTTTGCGCTGAAAGGACGGCACCTCGAGGTCCGGCCGAACGTCGAACGACCAGCCGCGATCGGCGGGACGCTCGTCGGGCCAGAGGCGGACGGCGGGCCCGTAGACGGTGACGGTGCCGCGGCGGTTGCGGACGCGGTCGGCGGCGTCGTTCGCGCCGCTCCCGTCCCCGGAGTCGCCGTCCTCGAGCCCCTCGAAGACCGCTCGATCCACCAGTCGCTCGTCCTCGAGCGCCCGTTCCACCTCGCGCAGTTGGACGCTCGTGTTCTTGTCCGCGGGCGCCATCGCGAGCGCGGCGCCGTCGGGGGCGAGCCACTCGAGGGCGTTCCGAAGCACCGCTTCGGGGTCCCCCAGTTCGCTCAGGACGTTGCAGGCGAGCACGAGGTCGAAGCCGTCGTCGGGAGCGGTGGGGTCGAAGCCGTCGTCACCGGCCACCGTTTCCGGATCGAATTCCTCGACCGTCGTCCGGTGGATCGTCGTGTGCACGTTTCGGCCCGTCTCCGCGAGCAGGTCCTCGAGCACGTCTGCGGCTGCGCTGGGTTCGATCGCGTGGTACTCGAGCAGCGCGTCGTCGGGCAGGTAGTCGCACAGGCCCAGCGCGGGGCCGCCGACGCCGGCGCCGATGTCCAGCACCCGAAAATCGCGGCCGAGCAGGCCGCGCTCGGCCAGATCGTTTAGCGCGTACTGGACGGCGGCGTAGTAGGCCGGCAGGTGGTAGATCGCGTATCCCGCCGCGACGTCCTCGTCGTACTCGACGTGGCGCCCCTCGAGGTAGCGCGATTTGAACCGGCGGATCGTCGACCGCAGGAGGTCCCCGGCCCCGTCCTCGTGCCAGTTGACGCCGTAGCGCTCGACGAGCAGGTCCTCGAGCGCCGTCTCGTAGTCGGCGGGGAACTCCCGAACCGGTCCGCGGCCGGGGGGAACGGGCTCGTCCTCGACGGGAACGAAGGTGCCGTCGTCGCGCTCGATCAGCCCGAGAGCCACTGCATCTTCGCGGAGGTGCTGGCGGACGACCGCCGGATGCGGATTCCCCGAGACGTACTCGCAGATCTCGTCGGGATCGATGGGCCGGACGTTGCGCAGGTACTTCGCGTTCGATCGGATCGCCTCCCGTTGGTCGCTCACGTGGAATCACCGCCGTTGTCGCTGGTCTCTCTCGTCTGCGCGTCCGCGTCGCCGTCGCGTCGGTCTCGATCCCGCGCCTGCCACGTCGCCGCTGCCTCCCGATAGAGGGATTCGAACTCGTCGGCATCGGCGGCGGCGATCGATTCGGCGGCCTCCGAAACTGCATCGGCGCCGTCGAAAGCGGTCTGAATGTCGGCGTAGACCCGCGGCGTCCCCTCGGTCATCTGTTCGGCCAGCGTCGCCAACCCCTCGTAGATCGGCGTCTCGAACCCCTCCGGAACGGGCTCCGCCGCGAGCGCGAACGACAACACCGCGGCGTGGGTCGCCGCCTGCACCGTCTCCATGGCCTCGTCGTGCTCGCTCGCCGTCGTCTCGATGAGTTCGTTTCCGCGCGCCTCGAGGCCGGCGAGCAACGCGTCGATCGTCGGCCCGCCCGCGTCGCGGACGACGGCGATCGAACCCGGCGCGCGTTCGGGGGCGAACAGCGGGTGCAGGCTCGCCCGCTCGAGGTCGGGCGCGTGCTCGGCCATCACCTCGAGCGCGGGTTCCATCACGCCCGAGACGTCGACGACGGCCCGCTCGGCGCGGCTCGCGTGGGTCGCGATCGCGTCGGTGACGTGGGCCATCGGCACGGCGAGACAGACGACATCGTAGTCGTCTCTCGCGTCCGAGCCGTCGGGCGCGAGCGGGGCGACCTCGGCCCCCTCGACGGCGTCGGCGGCCGCCGCTGCGGCGTCGGGATCGACGTCGGCGAACGCGACGGCGGCCTCGACCGCGCGTCCGAACCAGGTGCCCATCGATCCCGCGCCGACGATCAGTACGTCCATCGCCCGGTGCTACCGCCCGGGGTCGCAAAAGGCGTTCGATCGATTTCCTCGCCCGTCACGCGAGGTACCGTCCGGTTCGAATTCGACTACGAAGATGTGAGGTGTTAGCAGCCACCAAACCATAAGACCACCGTCCGCGTACTGGGGGTATGGGATCGACCGAACGACCGACATTTTCGTCCGACGCCAGCCGGCGACTCTACGAGTACGTCGAACGCCACGGCACCGTCGAGCGCCACAAGCTCCGGGAGTACGTCTCGCTGTCGTCCGACGAGTTCGGATCGCGCCTCGAGGAGTTGAAGGCGGACGGCTACCTCGAGGAGGACGGCGGGACGCTGCAGATCGGATTCGAGTTCGGCGCGGTCGAGACGTACGAGAGCGACGACCTCGCGTTCGCGATCCGGCCGGGGCGCCACGACGATTTCGACGGCCTCATCGAGACCATCCGGGACGTGACGGACACGGAGACCTACGTCGTCGCGGAGACGGTCGCCGAAGAACTCCTGTACGAGAACGCCGTCACCAGGCACAACGCCGTCCGTTCGCGGGTGTTCTTCGTCGCGACGGTCGAGGGCGACGTCGTCGGCTGGACCCACCTCGAGCTCCCGCAAGTCGAGCGCCGGCGGGGGACCGCCGAGCAGACCGTCGGCGTTCGCGAGGCCTACCGCGGGCGCGGCATCGGCAGCAAACTGCTCGAGCGCGGTATCGAGTGGGCTGACGCCAACGGCTACCGGAAGGTGTACAACAGCGTTCCCGTCACCAACGACCGCGCGCTCGAGTTCCTGACCGACCGCGGCTGGGACACCGAAGCGATCCGCCGGAATCACTACGCGATCGACGAGGAACTGGTCGACGAGGTGATGATGGCGCGCGAACTGTAGGCGCTCGTCGACCGCTGCTGCGGGCGGTTCTGGACGCCGGTGCTCGCTTGCCGCTCGGCTACTCGCCGATCGGATTCCGATTACGAAATACCTGCTTACTGTATGCGGTCGACGATAATAAGATCTGGAGTCAGTCTCCAATTATGATAGGCTTTCCGTAGCTACATGTGCGTATCCCGAGTGATGAGTACGTATGTCGAGCGACCTCGACGACGTCGACCGGGGGATCCTCTTTCTCCTGCAGGACGATGCCAGAAACACGACCGCGATCGAGATGGCCGAGCGACTCGACGTCTCGCCCAGTACCGTCCGGAACCGAATCGAACGGCTCGAGGAGACCGGCGTCCTCACCGGCTACTGGCCCCAGGTCGATTATACGCGGCTCGATATTCCGCTGTTGACCACGTTCGTCGTGACCGCAGCCCCGACGCGGCGACACGAGGCCGTCGAGTCGCTCCTCGAGGTCGAGGGGGTCCTCGAGGTTCAGGAGTTGCTCGGCGGGCGGGAGAACATCCACATCAAAGTCCTCGCGCGGGACACCTGCCACCTCTCGGAGATCACGCAGGCGATCCACGAGTTAGACGTCGAGATCGAGCGGACGGAGATCACGAAACGGAGGATGCGGTCCCCGTCGATCTTCGAAACCGCGCTCGAGTCGGCTCGCCGCGAGGGGGACAGTTGAGCCGTGAACCGTCGTTATACCATACGGCACCGTTCAGTTATTTTCGGACGTTCGTCGTCGATCGTTTCGATTTCCGCAGCCGTCGACGGTGCTGGTTCCGCGATCCACAACCCATCTCTTTGCTGCAAAACAACACCTATACCCGGGATCGGAGTACCGTGCGATATGTCGGCACCTCATTCGCAGGCGATCCGTCATCGCATCGGGAGTAGCGGCGACCGATCGGCCGATTCAGTTGCAGTTCAGAGCCGTCGGTACCGTCGATCCGTCAGATCGCTCGCGGCGTTCCTCGCCGAATGCGCGGTATCGGCGGCGACGGACCGCCCCGCACACCGAGCGGCGGCCTCGGAACCGTCTCTCGAGCCCGCGGTGGACGAATGACCGACGACGGCGACGGGCGAGACGGTCCCGACTGCAGTCCGTCGCCCGACGGCGATCGGCAGGCGCGGATCGACGAACTCCTCGCCGCACTCGCCGATGTCCGTCGGCGGTACGTGCTCTACTATCTACGTAACGAGCACCAGGCGTCGCTCACCGAGACGGCCCGCCAGGTGGCGGCGTGGGACTGCGATCGGTCGCCGAGCGCCGTCCGAGACGAGACCCTCGAGGGCGTCGAGATCGAGCTGTACCACGTCCATCTGCCGATGCTGGAGGAGGCGGACGTCCTCGAGTACGACGAACGGTCCGAACAGCTCGTGTTTCGCGATCCGCCGTCGCTCGTCGAGTGCTGTCTCGACCAGTGTCTCGACGGCGACCTCGAGGAGTAACTGTAAGTGGCCAGTCTGCCGGCTGGCCGAGGCCGAATCCGCCCGTCCGAAGTGGCGGCAACGCTCCCGACCTGTGCTGAGATACTTCCCGCGTCGGGTCCGAGTGTTCCACATGACCCGAATCGGTATTGTCGGCGCCGGCGCGGCCGCTGCGGCCGCGGCGTACGCCCTCGAGGAGACCCTGCCCGACGCGACGGTGACGGTGCTCGAGAAGTCCGGCGGCGTCTGCGGCCGCGCGGCGACGAGACGCCGAGACGGCGTCGTCTACGACTACGGCGCGAACTACGTCAAGGACGACGACGAGCGCGTCACCGACCTGCTGACGGAGACCCTCGAGACGGACGGGTTAGTCGATATCACCGAGCCGATCTGGACGTTCGACCGCGGCGGCGACGTCTCGGAGGGGCGCGACGCCGACGAGCACAAGTGGACCTACCGCGCAGGCCTGACCCAGATCGCGAAGCGACTGTTCGCGCGGACGGACGTCGACGTCCACCGCGAGACGCGCGTCGAACGGCTGGTTCGGGATGCTGGCGGAGCTGTGAACGGCGGGGAATCGGCGGGCTGGCGCCTCGAGGACGACGACGGCGACGAGTGGGGTCCCTTCGACGCCCTCCTGCTGAATCCGCCGGCGCCCCAGACCGCCGACCTCCTGCGGTCGGCCGAGTGGGACGCCGACGACGGACTCCGCGAGACGCTCGTCGACGCTATCGACGACGTCCCCTACCGGACGATCTGGACCGCCGCGCTCCACTACCCGTTCGAACTCGAGCGGCCCTACTACGCGCTGGTCAACACGGACAAAGCGCACGAAGTGGGTTGGATCGCCCGCGAGGAGTGCAAGCCGGACCACGTCCCCGGCGGCGAGTCGCTGCTGATCGTCCAGGCCAACCACGAGTGGTCGGTCGAACACTACGACGACCCGCCCGCGGAGAACTGCGAGGAACTCGCCCGGATCGCCGCGGCCCTGCTCGGGGACGACCGGCTGGCCGACCCCGACTGGACCGATCACCAGGGCTGGCGCTACGCGCTGCCCGAGGCCGGCGCTCAGACCGGCCCGCTCCGGAGCGCGGAGGCCGAGGGGCTGTACTGCATCGGCGACTGGGTCGCCGGCGAAGGACGACTCCACGCCGCGCTCCGAAGCGGCCTCGAGGTCGGCGAGCGGATCGCGCTCGAGTGAGTCGCAGTAGCGCCGTCGCCACCCGGGTCGAATTCGGGTCAACGTTCCGCTCGAGTCGGGAAAATCCGGAAAAAGAAAGGAACTAACGGAACGTATTGTCGACCGGATGCCTCGAAATCGACTCTCCCGCCGACGCGTACTGCAGACGCTCGGCGTCGCGGCGACGGGTGCGATCGCCGGCTGTACGACCCCCGGCGCCGACGACGGGGCAACCGACGAAACGAGCCAGTCGACGACCGGGCAGTCAGACGACGCCGAGCAGCGCGATCCGCCCGCGAACGGCGACTACGCTGCCGTCTACGAGGAGACCGTCGACTCGGTCGCCCAGATGGAGACGACGGCCGGACAGGGAACGGGGTTCGTCTACGACGAGTCCCACCTCGTGACGAACGCCCACGTCGTCGGGAACGCGACCGAACTGGACGTCCGGTTCCGGCAGGGCGAGTGGCGAACCGGAACCGTCGTCGGCACGGACGTCTACAGCGACCTCGCGGCGGTCCGGGTCGACGACAGGCCGGAGTACGCGACCCCGCTGCCCTTTATCGACGGCGACCCGGTCGTCGGCGATGAGGTGTTGGTCATCGGCAACCCCTACGGGCTCGACGGCACGCTCACGACCGGCGTCGTCAGCGGCGTCAACCGGTCGCTGCCGAGTTCGCTAGGGTACGACATTCCCGACGCGGTCCAGACCGACGCCGCGGCGAACCCCGGCAACAGCGGCGGCCCGATCGTCTCGCTTGACGGCGAGGTGATCGCCGTCATCAACTCCGGCGGCGGCGACAACATCGCCTTCGGCATCTCGGCGGCGCTCGCACAGCGGGTCGTCCCCTCGCTCGTCGAGACCGGCGAGTACGACCACGCGTACATGGGCGTCTCGCTCGCGACCGTGACGCCGGCCATCGCCGAGGCCAACGGACTCGAGAACCCCCGCGGCGTGATCGTCGAAGGCGTCCGCTCCGGCGGCCCGTCCGACGGCGTCCTCCAGCCGAGCACCGGCACCGCGATCATCGACGGCACGCGGGTGCCGACCGGCGGGGACGTCATCGTCGCGCTGAACGACGCCGAAATCGCGTCGCTCGAGGATCTCTCGAGTTACCTGGCGCTCGAGACGAGTCCGGACGAGACGATTTCGGTGACGGTCGTCCGCGACGGGCAGGAGCAGTCGGTCGACCTGACGCTGGGCGCGCGGCCGCGGCCACAGGTCTGAGGAGGGCGACGTTCCGTTACTCGACGACCGGCTCGAGGCCCACGCGGTAGTCGGTCAGGTTCTCGTAGCCGTCCTCGGTGACGACGACTAGATCCTCGATGCGGACGCCGCCGACGTCGGGATCGTAGATTCCCGGCTCGATCGTGATGATGTGGCCCGGCTCGAGTTTCCCACCCGAAGGCGAGACGCTCGGCTGTTCGTGGATATCCAGGCCGACGCCGTGCCCGGTGCTGTGGATGAAGCCCGTCTCGGTGCTCGGGTCGCTGCGAAGCGTCTCGTAGCCGGCCGCCTCGATCACGTCGCAGGCCGCGTCGTGGACGTCCGCGCCCGTCGCGCCGGGTTCGATCGCCTCGAGGGCGGCCTCGAACGCTTCCTTCGTCACGTCGTATCGCCGGCGGGCCTCCTCGCCGGGCTCGCCGCGGGCGAACGTGCGGGTCATGTCGCCGAAGTAGCCCGTCTCCTTGTCCTTGGGGAAGATGTCAATCACGATGAGTTCGTCCGCCTCGAGCGGCCCGCTCCCGCGGTCGTGGGGGTCCGCGGCGTCGGCGCCGCAGGCGACGATCGTCTCGTCGAGGCTGCAGCCGTGGCGCAGGAGCGTGACTTCGATCTCCTCCGCGACGAACTCGCTGGTGAGCGGTTCGCCGTCGCGGACGAGCGTGCCGTCCTCGATGTCGGCGGTCGCGATCAGCTCCTCGGCGCGGGCCATCGCGGCCTCGTTGGCCCGCTGGGTTCGCCGGATCTGGTCGATCTCCCAGTCGGTCTTGGTCGCGCGGATCTCCTCGACGACGCCCTCGGATTCGACCGTCACCGCGACGCCGCGGTCGCGCAGTCCGTCCGCGGTTCCAGTCGGGAAGTTCCGGGGGACGGCGACCGTCTCGACGCCGCGGTCCGCGAGGAACGCCTCGAGCATGCGGATCTTCGCGCCGTGCGGGCCGTGTTCCGCGACGAGCTCGCGGTAGTCGTAGGCTGAGCGACGCGTGACGGTATCGGCGCCGCTTTCGGCGGTCGCGCGGCCGTACTCGAGGCCGGAGACGAGCAGGTGGACGCCGTCGTCGGTGACGAGCGTCTGGTAGGGGTCCGGCGCCGTGAAGCCGGAGACGTACCGCTGATCGGAGTCCGTTGCATCGTCGTCGATGAGGTAGCCGTCCGCGCCGGCCGACGCGACGGCCTCGCGGAGCGGGGACAGATCGGGATCGACGTTCATACGCGTCCGTGCGGCCGGCGGGCACATAATGTCGCGGATCGCGGAAGCCGGACCCGACCTAAGATGTCCGGGCTGTTACACGCTACTAAACGGACATACAGACTTATCAATTTACGATTCAATCGATCGTGTATGCGACGTCGACGGCTCCTGACGGCGGGCGTGGCCGCGCTTGCGGGGTGCGTCAGCGTTCCCAGTAGCGACGCCGATGAAGACGCTGACGCTGACGACCCCTCGAGCGACGCGCTCCTGCAGGCGGCCATCGAAACCCGCGCCGGGCTGACCGACCTCGCGGCGACCCGCCGGGTGCGATTCGAGACGGCGGCGCGCTCCGCCGAACGGACCGAGCGCGTCTTCTCGCGCCCGCCGGCCGCGAAGCGCATCGAGGTCGTCGACTCGACCGATCCGCAGGAGCCGGCGGGCGCGGTCGCGGTCACGAACCGGACGGTCACCTGGGAGTACGACCCCGAGCGGAACGTCGTCGAAAAGCAGTTCCACCCCAACAAGACCGACGCCGACCGGACCCGGCTCGTCCTCGAGAACCTCCGCGACTCGTACCGCCTCGAGTACGCCGGCACCGAGACCGTCGAGGGCCGCGAAGCCCACGCCGTCGAGGCGCGCCCGCCGCCGGAGGAGACGGGGCCGGCGATCGAACTCGTCGTCGGCGACTCGGTGTACGCGATCCCGCTCGGTCCCTCGACCGACCTCGAGGAGTTGACGATCACTCGGACCGTCCTGATCGACGACGAGTACCGCTACCCGGTCGGCGAGCGAAACGTGGTTCGGGACGGCGACGACGAACTCCTCCACCGGACGGCCGTCACCTACGCGGACCTGTCGATCGACGAGGGGCTGTCCGCGGGAACCTTCACGTACGAGCCGCCGGCCGACGCCGAGGTCGTGCGGGAGGGGACCGAACCGGAGGGCGTCTTCGACTCGCTCGAGGCGGCCGCGGACGCCGTCCCCTACGACCTGCCCGACCCCGAGGTTCCCGAGCCCTTCGTCCTCGACCGGATCACCGTCGTCGAGCGGTCCGCGAAGTTCGGCACGACCGCGACGCTGTGGTACACCGACCCCGGCGTGAACGGCCGCGAACTGTTCGTCGCCGTCCAGGACGTCCAGCGGTTCGATCCCGACTCGAGCGCCCTCGAGGAGATCGAGGTCGACGGGGTTCCGACGACGGCCTACTACCAGGACGGCCGGCTCGAAACGATCTTCTGGACGTGCGAGGACGGAACGGGACTGAGCTACCGGGTCGCGAGTCCCGCGATCGACGAACCGGAGCCGCTGCGCGAGATCGCGTCCTCGATCGGCTGTTCGTGAGCGGCGTTCGGTGACTCGAAGCGGAGCCGAATCCCTCGACAGCGGCTCCGGCACGGCTAGCCTCGCCCGACGTAGTAGACGACCACCTCGGCGCGGTGGGCGTCGATGAGCGGCCCCGTCGGCAACCGGATCGCCGACTCGGCGACGACGCTCTCCCGGGATCGAATGTCGTCGCTGATCCGCGGCGGATCGGTACCGACCGGATGCGAGACCCGAACGACGATCCGCTCCGGTTGGCGGATCGGCACCGGGTCGTCGTACTCGACCGTGACGTCGATGAGCGCTAGGTCGTCGTACTCGGGCGACTCGAGGACGTCGACCACGTCCTCGTTGATCTCCTCCTCGTACGTGCCGGTTCGGTA
This sequence comes from Halopiger xanaduensis SH-6, assembly GCF_000217715.1. GTDB lineage: Archaea > Halobacteriota > Halobacteria > Halobacteriales > Natrialbaceae > Halopiger > Halopiger xanaduensis. The sequence goes on along the minus strand of NC_015666.1, from coordinate 2,157,039 downwards.
GGTGTCGTACGTGACGACGCCGAGAAACGCCGAGAGGACGAGGATCGTAGCAGCGAAGACGACGGCGCGCTTTTGCGTGGTGACGCGGGCTTCGTCCTGCTGGAACCAGGTGTCCGGTCGGTAGCCCTTGTACCAGAGGACGGCGAGGCTGGTGATGTTGATCGTGAGCATGTTCACGAGGACGAGCACGCCGGCGGCGACGGCGACCGCCGGGAGCCCCCACGCGATACCGATGCCGACGACCCCCAGCGGCGGCACGACCGCGACGGCCATCATGACGCCGACGAGGGCGACCGAAGTCCCCGCGGTGAGCGTCCACGCGCCCGCCACGCCGGCGCCGACCGCGATGACGAGCGAGAGCAGATCGGGGGTCAATCGGCTCTCGATCTGCGAGACCGCGAAGATATCGATCATCGGCGAGACGAGCCCGGCCGTCCGTATCACGAACGCGAAGGCCGTGGCGGTGACGACACCGACGCCGAGCCCGATCGCCTGCTGTTTGAGCGCGCGCCGAAACAGCGCCCGGTCGTTGATGACCGTCCCGACGCTCGCCCCAAGTGCGGGCCCGATCAGCGGCGCGATGACCATCGACCCGACGACGACCGCCGGCGAATCGAGCAGCAGGCCGGCCGTCGCGACGAACATGCTCAACACCATCATGACGACGTACGTGCTCAGCTCCGGGGTGAGATCCTTCGCTCGCGACTGCATCTCCTCGCGGGAGATCCGCGCGGTGGTCTGGGCGTAGCGCTTCTCGAGTTCGTCGTACCCCTCGGAGACGACGGTTTCCGCCTCGACGACCACGGTGTAGGAGTCCTCTCCGATCCCCGTCTCCCGAAGCTTATCGAGGACGGATTCGACCGCGGGAGCCGGCAACGGAAACGTGATGACGACCGAGGGCTCCTCGCGACTTTCCTCCTGAATGAGGGTGAAGTCGAGGCCCTCGTCCTCGAGCGTCTCCTCGACGACGTCCCGCTTTTCTTCGGGGACGAGGATTTCCACGAGCCGCATGGGCGCACGACCACGATGTCGCGGATAAAGCTGGGTCCGGAGACGACAGGGACGCCCGTCGGATCGCTCCTCGTTCGGCTCGCTCGGATCGGTATCGGTATAGGGTGGCCGGTCGACACCCCCATCATGAACGTCACTATTTCCCCCTCGAGCCTCCGGGGGACCGCGCGGGCACCGCCCTCGAAAAGCTACACGCACCGGGCGATTCTGGCCGCGGGCTACGCCGACGGCGCGACCGTCCGGGACGCCCTCTGGAGCGCCGACACGCGGGCGACGGCACGCGCGGTGGAACTATTCGGGGGCGACGTCGATCGGCGGGACGACGGAACCCTCGCAATCGAGGGCTTCGACGGTCGCCCTGAGGTGCCGGCGGACGTCATCGACTGCGACAACAGCGGGACGACGATGCGGCTCGTGACCGCCGCGGCCGCGCTCGCCGACGGCACGACGGTGCTGACCGGCGACGAGTCGCTGCGCTCGCGGCCCCAGGGGCCGCTGCTCGAGGCCATCGCGGACCTCGGCGGCGAGGCCGAGAGCACCCGCGGCAACGGGCAGGCGCCGCTGGTCGTCACCGGCCCGATTTCGGGCGGCGAGGTCTCCATTCCGGGCGACGTCTCCTCGCAGTACATCACGGCGCTGCTGATGGCCGGCGCGGTAACGGAGGAAGGCATCGAAATCGATCTCGAGACGGAACTCAAGTCCGCGCCGTACGTCGACATCACCCTCGAGTTGCTCGAGGCCTACGGGGTCGACGCCGAGAAGACCGACCGAGGATTCGCCGTCGAGGGCGGCCAGTCCTACCGTCCCACGGACGGCGAGTACGCCGTTCCCGGCGACTTTTCGTCGATCTCCTACCCGCTGGCCGCGGGCGCCATCGCGAGCGAGGACGGCGTCCGCATCGAGGGCGCCAACCCGAGCGCGCAGGGCGACACGGCCATCGTCGACATCGTCGACCGGATGGGCGCCGACGTCGAGTGGGATCAAGATGCGGGGACGATCGACGTCGAAACGGGCTCGCTCGAGGGGATCGAGGTCTCCGTCGAGGACACGCCGGACCTGCTGCCGACCATCGCGACGCTGGGCGCGGTCGCCGAGGGCGACACCCGGATCACGAACGCCGAACACGTCCGCTACAAGGAGACCGACCGCGTGAGCGCGATGGCCGAGGAACTCGGCAAGCTGGGCGTCGAAACGACCGAGGAGCAGGATTCGCTGACCGTCCACGGCGGCGAATCGACCCTCGAGGGCGCGACCGTCGAGGGGCGGGGCGACCACCGGATCATCATGGCGCTCGCGCTCGCCGGCCTCGTCGCCGACGGCGAGACGACGGTGCGAGGCGCCGACCACGTCGACGTCTCCTTCCCCGGCTTCTTCGACGTGCTCGCCGGACTGGGTGCGGACCTCGAGAAGAATGAGTAGCAAGGACGCTCTCTCAAAATAGGACTATGCTTGAGCTTCTGCAAATTCGAAGAAGGCGAATAAGAAAACTCCGCCAGCCGAGAGTGGAACTAGTGCCATCATAGCACCAACTCCCAAGCGCACAGCTTGCTCAACCATTTCAGGACTTGCTGTTCCAACATCTGTAGTTATCAAGAGCCAGCCCATTCCCAGAATAAAGGGTGCAACTGCTAATATCGTTAGAATATCTCCCAATGCAGCTATGGGTTTCCATGGTCCAGACATTTACATTATACCATTTTACATTCTCAAATATGAATGTTCTGCAGAATTTCTTATATACAACATACCAGAGCAATGAGACTCGCACTTGACCGTGGGAAGATTGTCTGCTCGAGTGGTATGATAGCAATACAGCCGACCATTTAGGAACGACACCGTGCAAACGACGCCCATGCTCCGGAGCGACCTCGAGGACCAGCTCCGCGACCGGTCCGAGGACGACGGGTACCTCTTTCCGGCGTACGACTCGTTTTGCTTCGCGAACGTGCCGCACACGGTCGCATCGATCTTGGGGGCGGAGACGGGACGGACGCTCCCCGACGAGGCGCTGGCGGGCGTCGAGACGGACGTCGAAAACGTGCTGGTCGTCCTGATCGACGGCCTCGGGCTGAACCGCTGGAAAAGTGAGCGCGACGACGTCCCGCTGCTCAAGCGCCTCACGGAGCGGGGCACCGTCACGCCGCTGACGTCCGTCTACCCCTCCGAGACCGCGGCGGCGATGACGACCTACCACACCGGCGCCCTCCCCGCCGAGCACGGGGTCATCGGCTGGAACGTCTACGAGCCGACCGTCGGCACCTCGTTTCTGGCGCTGCCGTTCGTCGACAAGGACGGAAATCCGCCCGCGGGACTCGAGCCCGGGGACGTCGCCGACGCCGAGCCGTGGGTCGTGGACCTCGAGCGCGACGTCGACGTTCACTACGTCACGGGCTACCCGGAACACGAGGCGTACGCGACGAACCACGAGTACGAGTCCCTCGAGGATCTCGGGTCGACGCTCGAGGGTGCGCTCGATGCTCCCGCGTCGCCGTCGTACACCTTCGCGTACGTCCCGCACGTGGACGTCGCGGCCCACCAGCACGGGACGACGGCCGAGCAGTATCGGGAGGCGCTCGCGCAAGCGTGCGCCCAACTCGAGGATGCGCTCGCGACCGTCGATCGGGACACCGCCGAGGAGACGCTGGTGCTCGTCACGGCCGACCACGGCCACGTCGACACCGATCCCGACCGGAACGTCGACCTGACCGAGTTCGACGTCCTCGAGGAGAGCCTCGAGCGCGGCCCGGACGGCGATCCGATCCGCTACGCGGGGAGTCCGCGCAACGTTCACCTGCATCTGCGAGAGGGAACCGTCGAGCGCGTGCGGGACGCACTCCGAGGACGGCTCGACGCCCGCGTCGTCCGCCGCGAGACCGTCCTCGAGAAGAGACTGTTCGGCGACTGCGAGCCGTCGACGACGTTCGGGCGGCGGCTGGGCGACCTCGTCGTTTCCCACCGCGAGCTGGGCGTCTGGTACGGCGGCGACTACGAACCCGAAGAACTCGAGTTAGTCGGGATGCACGGCGGCCTCAACCCCGCCGAGATGCTGGTGCCGCTGGCGGCGTGTCGGCTGTCGGCGTTGCAGGCCTCGGCGTGAAGAACCTACAGTTCCTCGCGGATTCGATCCGTCAGTTCCCGCGCCGTCTCGTCCTCGAGGGCGGTTCGACGCAAGCTGAGCGAGATGTCGTCGTCCTCGTACCGCGGCAGGAGGTGGACGTGCGCGTGTTCGACCTGCCCGACGATCGGCCCCGTCGAGTAGAAGACGCTGAACCCGTCGGGCTCGAGCGTCGCTTCCATCGCGGTCGAGACCGTGCGGACGGTCTCGAAGACGGCGGCGTTGGTCTCCGCGTCGGCGACGAGCAAATCCGGTCGGTGCGCCGTCGGCACGACGAGCGTGTGGCCGACGCAGGCCGGGTTCTCGTCGAGAAACGCGATCGTCCGCGCGTCCTCGTAGACGACGTGAGCGTCCTTCTCGCCCTCGATAAGTCGACAGAACGGGCACTCCTCGTCCATACGCGGTGCCCGCAGCGAGGGGAGTTAACGATTCCGCCGCGTCTCGCGGCCGCGAACCGCGCCCGGAACGGGAAGGGAGATTGCAAAACCTAAATGCCAGGCCCTCCCACGGAAGGGTAATGAACGGCAACTCGTTCGGTCGCCTCTTTCAGGTGACCACGTTCGGCGAGAGCCACGGGGAGGCAATGGGCTGTACCGTCTCGGGCTGCCCCGCCGGCCTCGAGCTCTCCGAGGAGGACATTCAGGCGGATCTCGACCGCCGAAAGCCGGGCCAGTCGATGATCACCACCAGCCGCGGCGAACCCGACGACGTCTCGATCAAGTCTGGCATCCAGGACGGCTACACGACCGGCACGCCGATCGGGCTGGTTATCCAGAACAAGGACGCCCGCTCCGAGAAGTACGAACCCTTCATCACCGCGCCCCGTCCCAGCCACGGCGACTTCACCTACTCCGCCAAGTTCGGTACGCGAAACTGGGGCGGCGGCGGCCGCTCGTCGGCCCGCGAAACCGTCAACTGGGTCGCAGCCGGTGCGATCGCGAAGAAGCTGCTCGAACGCGAGGGCGTCGAACTCAAGGCCCACGTCAACCAGATCGGCGACGTCGAGGCGCCCGAGGTCAGCTTCGAGCAGCTCAAGGAACACTCGGAAGAGAACGACGTCCGCTGTGCCGATCCCGAAACCGCCGAGAAGATGCAGGACCTGATCGAGGAGTACCAGGAAGAAGGTGACTCCATCGGCGGCTCGATCTACTTCGAGGCCCGTGGCGTTCCCGTCGGCCTCGGCGCGCCGCGGTTCGACTCGCTGTCCGCGCGACTCGGGCAGGCGATGATGGCGGTGCCGGCCACGACGGCCTTCGAGTTCGGCCTCGGTCGCGAGGCCCGCGAGTGGACCGGCAAGGAGCGCAACGACGACTGGGAGTTCGATTCGGAGGGGAACCCGACGCCGGTCGAGAACGACCACGGCGGTATTCAAGGTGGGATCTCGAGCGGCGAGCCGATCTACGGCGAGGTGACGCTGCACGCGCCGACCTCGATCCCCAAGCCCCAGCAGACGGCCGACTGGGAGACCGGCGAACTCAAGGAGGAGCAGGTCATCGGCCGCCACGACCCGGTGCTGCCGCCCCGCGGCGTGCCGGTCGTCGAGGCGATGCTCGCGCTGACGCTCGTGGACTTCATGCTGCTGTCCGGTCGGATCAACCCCGACCGCGTCGACGACCAGCCCGGCGAGTACGATACGGACTACCACCCGAGCAACCCGCGCAACGAGTAATCCGCGTCTGCGGCTGTCGCTTCTCGAGCGCAGACGTCCTCCGGTCGACGGACTCCGGCCGAACTACTAACCCGTCCGGCGCCGTTGCTCCGGTATGCGGGATTTTCACATCCACTCGAACTACTCCGACGGGGACTTCCTCGGCGGGATGGTCCGCGCCGCCGAAGCCGCCGGCCTCGAGGGCGTCGGCCTCGCCGACCACTGCAACGTCGCGCCGCGGGACCGGCTGGAGCGGATGCGCGGGCTCTACGGGTTCAACCTCGATCTTACCTACGAACGACGTCGCGAAGCGATCGAGCGCCTGCGCGAGCGGCGGTCGATCGAGATCTACGACGCGGTCGAGATGGACTACGACCCCCGCGACGAGGACGCGATCGACAGGTTCCTCGCGGAGGCGGGTTTCGACTACGCGATCGGCAGCGTCCACGAGGTCGACGGGAAGAACGTGCAGGTCTCGTCGCAGTTCACCGATCTCTCGGCGGAAGCGCGCGACGCCGTCGTCGACGAGTACTTCGATCGGCTCGTCTCGCTGATCGAGTCGGAACTGTTCGACATCGCCGCCCACGTCGATCTGATCGAACGCACGCGCCCCCTTCGGGAGCGGGCGACGACCGACCACTACCGCCGCGTCGCCCGCGCGTTCGCCGACTCGCGGACGATTCCTGAGATCAACGCCGGCCGCGCGCTGACCGACGCGGAGATCGTCCATCCGGGCGAGGAGTTCCTCGAGATTCTGCGCGAGCACAGTGTCGCCGTTACGGTCGGCACCGACTCCCACGAGCCGGACGAGATCGGTGACCGTGTCGAGTTCCTCGAAAATTTCTTCGCGCGCGAGGGACTCGAGCCGGCCACACCGCCGTCGCTCGAGCGCGACTGAGGAGGACGGCAGGACCAGCGTCGGCTACAGCCGCTCCCAGGACAGGTCGAACGCGAGGTCATCTCGAAGCAACTCCGAGACGTGACACCCGCGTTCGGCGAGTTCGACGAGCCGCTCGAGGGTGTCGTCGTCGATCTCGTCCGCGTCGGCCTCGAGGCGGACGGTTACGTCGAGTTGCTCGACCGAGCCCCGCTCCGGCTCCCCGTCGGCCGTGACCGAGATTTCACCGATCCCCGCGTCGCGCTTCTCGGCCTGATACCGGACGCTCAGCGAGAGACAGGCTGCGAGCCCGCCGAGGAAGACGTCGACGGGCGTCGGTCCGGTTTCCGTACCCCCGGAGGATTCCGGTTCGTCGTAAGGCCACGCGAAGGACCCGGCCCGAATCCGGCCGCACCACCCGTCCGGCGTCGACGCCGTCACGGTGCGGCCGGGCATCGCCGTGCCGTCGCGCGTACCGAACGCCGAGTCCGCGCTCGGACCGCCGAGGTCGGACGCGGCCGCAGCCTCGAGATCGGCGATGTCCCGACCTGCCGGTGCGACGATGCCGATCGGGGTCCCCGGCGGTGCCGTCGAACCGGTAGCCGAGAGCCGCCGTCGGAGGACGCCGTCTCCAGCGGCGTCGACCGAGATGACCGCCGTCTCGAACTCGACCTCGGCAACGGGGTCGCCCGCCGCAATCGAGTCGCCCTCATCGACGTGCCACTCGCGGACGGTCCCCCACGTCGGTTCGTCGCTGGTCGTCGGCTCGAGCGGCGGGATTCGAACGAGAAAACCCATATGTGGATTATCGCCGCCCGCGCGTAAAAGACGTCCCGACAGATCGTGCGTCGCGCGATTCGTCCGGCACCCGCTCGTGCGAAAACCCGCCCGGACTCGATCCGATCGGCGTCGCCGTCGGACCGAACGTTTGGCGTATCATCCCCGTTTCAGCGGGAAGAACATGATCGATCATGGCGTTATTTTACACTACTGTCAATCCTTCACGAAAGATCCTTGGTAATCTATAGCAAAGGCTTTAGGTTCGCTCCGGCAAAATCTGGGTACGGTTGGCCCACCGGCCACTGATTTACCTATGAGCGACGACGAACTCATCTGGCGAATCGCAGGCGGTTCCGGCGACGGGATCGACTCGACGAGCCAGAACTTCGCGAAGGCGCTGATGCGCTCGGGGCTCGACGTATTTACGCACCGTCACTATCCGTCGCGGATCCGCGGCGGCCACACTTACGTCGAAATCCGGGCCGCAGACCGAGAAGTACAGTCACGAGGGGACGGCTACAACTTCCTGCTCGCGCTGGGCGACTCGTTCGCCCGGAACCCGCAGGAGGAAGCCTACTACGGCAACGAGGAGCTCAAGCCCCTCTCGGAGAATCTCGACGATCTCCGCGAGGGCGGGGTCATCGTCTACGACGAAGGCCTCGTCAGCGAGGAAGACGTCGAAGAACTCAACCTCGAGGAGCGCGCCGAGGAGAACGGCTGGCACGTCTACCCGATCGACCTCCGCGGGCTCGCCAAGGAGCACGGCCGCGAGGTCATGCGCAACACCGCCGGCGTCGGGATCACCGCCGCGCTGCTCGAGATGGACCTCGAGCACATCGAGGACCTGATGGAGGACGCCATGGGCGGCGACATCCTCGAGTCCAACCTCGAGATCCTCCACGAAGCCTACGAGATGGGGCAGGACCTCGAGTTCGAGCACGACCTGCGCATTCCGGAAGGCGAACACGAGTCCGAGCAGGCGCTGCTCTCGGGTTCGAACGCGATCGCCTACGGCGCCATCGACGCCGGCTGTCGATTCATCGCCGGCTACCCGATGACGCCGTGGACGGACGTGTTCACCATCCTCAGCCAGAACTTCCCCGACATGGGCGGCATCTCCGAACAGGTCGAGGACGAGATCGCCGCGGCCGCGCTCGCCGTCGGTGCGAGTCACGCCGGCGTCAAGGCCATGTCCGGTTCCTCCGGCGGCGGATTCGCTCTGATGAGCGAACCGCTCGGTCTCGCCGAGATGACCGAGACGCCGCTGGTGCTGGTCGAGGCCATGCGCGCCGGTCCCTCGACCGGGATGCCGACCAAGCCCGAGCAGGGCGACTTAGAGCACGTCCTGTACACGAGTCAGGGCGACTCCCAGCGCGTCGTCTTCGCGCCCGGGAACATCGAGGAAGCCTACGAGCAGACCCGATTGGCGTTCGACATCGCGTGGGACTACCAGATCCCGGTCATGCTCATCTACGACCAGAAGCTCTCCGGCGAGAACACCAACGTCGACGTCGAGTTCTTCGACCGCGAACCCTCGCCGGATCTGGGCTCGACGCTGACCGAGGAAGAGCTGAAGGAAGCCGCACACGATAACTCCGGGAAGTTCAAGCGCTTCAACTACGAGGACGCCGAGGACGGCGTCGCACCGCGCTCGCTGCCCGGCCAGAAGGGCGGACGCTACCTCGCGACCGGTAACGAGCACAGCCCGGTCGGTCACATCAGCGAGGACCCGGACAACCGCGTCTACCAGATGGATCGGCGCCTCGAGAAGCTCGAGGCGATCCGCGAGGAGTTAGACGAGGAACGCGAGTCCACCCAGACCTACTTCGGCGACGAGGACGCCGACTACGGCATCATCACCTGGGGCTCCTCCCAGGGTGCCGTCGAGGAGGCCGTCGAACGACTGAACGACAACGGCTACTCCGTCAAGGGCCTGAGCGTCTCCGACATGATGCCGTTCCCCGAGCAGGAAGTCACGGAGTTCCTCGAGAGCGTCGACGAGGCGATGGTCGTCGAGATGAACGCGACCGCGCAGTTCCGCGGGCTCCTCCAGAAGGAGCTCGGTCGCTTCGGCGAGAAGCTCACCAGCCTGCTCAAGTACAACGGCAACCCCTTCGAGCCCGCCGAGATCGTCGAGGGCTACGAGGTCAACATCGCCGAGGAGGACCGCGAACCGACCGCACAGGTACGAATCGAACCTGCTGCAGGTGACTAACAATGAGTGCATTCAACGCAATCGGTGAGGAGCGAGAGATCGACCGGGACGAGTTTACCCCCGGTGTCGAACCGCAGCCGACCTGGTGTCCTGGCTGTGGCGACTTCGGCGTCCTGAAGTCGCTGAAGCAGGCGCTGCCGGAAGCCGGCAAGACGCCCGAGGAAGTGCTGACCGTCACCGGGATCGGCTGTTCGGGCAAGCTGAACAGCTACCTGGACACCTACGGCTTCCACACGATCCACGGCCGCTCGCTGCCCGTGGCTCGCGCCGCGAAGCTGGCCAACCCCGACCTCGAGGTCATCGCCGCCGGCGGCGACGGCGACGGCTACGGGATCGGCGGGAACCACTTCATCCACACGGCCCGCGAGAACCACGATATGACCTACATCGTGTTCAACAACGAGATCTTCGGGCTGACGAAGGGCCAGACGTCGCCGACGAGCCCGAAGGGCCACAAGTCCAAGACCCAGCCCTCGGGCAGCGCGAAGACGCCGATCCGGCCGCTCTCGCAGTCGCTGACCGCCGGCGCGAGCTACATCGCCCGCACCGCCGCGGTCAACCCGAACCAGGCCAAGGAGATCATCAAGGAGGCCATCGAACACGACGGCTTCGCCCACGTCGACTTCCTGACCCAGTGTCCGACCTGGAACAAGGACGCCCGACAGTACGTCCCCTACATCGACATCCAGGAGTCGGACGACTACGAGCACGACATCCACGATCGGCAGGAAGCCGCCGAGATGATGCGCGAGACCGAGGACGTCTTAAACGAGGGGACCGTCCTGACCGGTCGCTACTACGTCGACGAGGACCGCCCGTCCTACACCCAGGAGAAGCAGGCCGTCGGCGAGATGCCCGACGAGCCGCTGGCCGAGCGGTACTTCGACGACGACGCCGAGTGGGAGCGCAGCTACGACCTGCTCGACCGTCACAAGTAACGCCGCGACGGCGCCGGTCTCTTCCGAGACTCGAGGCCGCTGCGTGACGTTTTTTCTCGCCGTAACCGCCCGAGTCGGCACGCGCGAACTCGTCTCTCCGGGAACTGCTCGAGTCGCACCACTCGGCGAACCGTATACTACTAAATGATAGCGGAGTGAACGTTTCGGCGTGTCCCCCGGAAACTCGTCGGCATCGAGTCGGCCCCCGTGTCCCGACTGCGGAGCGACCGTGCCGCCCGACGCGAACTTCTGTCTCCACTGTGGGGTGGAACTGGGGACGGTGGAACCAGCGTACTGTTCGTCGTGCGGGGAAGCCTTCGAGCGCGACGACGAGTTCTGCTCGAACTGCGGGACGCCACGGAAGGGCGTCGAAAGTGACGCGACACGTCCATCTCGGCAGTCGAGACCGCGATCGGACTCGAGCCGGCAGCGACAGGCACGCCGAGCGTTCGAGCGACGCATTCAGCGACACCTCGACGCGGGGTGGGAGCTCCAGCACGATTACGGAGACCGCGTCGTCCTCGTCGATCGGGATATCGGGTCGATCCCCGTCCACGTCGTCCTACTGCTTACCACGGGCGGCGTCGGGAATCTCCTGTACGGCTGGTACCACTACTCGGAGCGCGCCGAGCAGCGCCACCTCTCCGTCGACGATCGGTACACGCCGCCCGCGAACGGTCCGGGTCGGGGACGCGATTCGTCGACGGCTGCCTCCGAACGGATATCGACGGGGTCGGCGTACGTGATGACGGCGACGTTCCTGTTCGTCGGCGCCGTGTTGTCGCTCGTAGCGCTTCTCAACGGCGCGATCGTTTCCGGCCTCATCGGGCTCGCATTCGCCGCCGTCGGACTCTACGTCGCCCCGGCGTTCAGGCGACGGTTCAAACGCCGCCACGGGATCACCGATTTCGGACGGAAGCGAACCGTGGATCACCGAGTCGTCGGGCCCGACGAAGCCAGCGAAGCCGACGGCGAACGCTGCGTCGTCTGCAACGAGCCGTTCGACGGCGGTCTCGTTCGCCGTCGCCGGGACGAGACGGTCGTCGCGGGATTGCCCGTCCGGACCCACGCGATGGAGCACAATTATTACTGCAGCGAGTGTGCCAGAACCGATCTCTTCGGACCCGGCTCCGACTCCCGCTCCACGCCCGCCTCGGACGTCACATCGGACCTCGAGGGCGACGATTCCGGTGGCGCGACGATCGACGAGGATGCGGACGCAAATACGGAGACGGCTACAGATGCGGCTGCGGATACGATAGCCGACGATCGGGAATGAACTCGGTTTCGATCGAACCGCGGCGCTAAACCGATGCGGGAGGGGCCGCGCCTCGAGCGACCGGCGGACTCGAGCGAGCGCTCGGGTTCTGCGCTACGACTCTACGACTGGCGAGAGCCGACCCCGCGCGCGATAAGCTTCGTGACGTAACTCAACACCAGCAGCGCGACGAGGAGGCCGCCGAGCGCGGCGGGCTGAAAGCCGTAGCGGACCTCGCGAATCGCGTAGAGGACGACCAACGTCCCCATCAGCAGCGCCGTCGCGCCGACCCACCGCGAGACGTAGGCCGGATCGACGCCGCTCGACTCGTCGTAGTCCGCGTGCAACTCGGCCCGGCCGCGGATCCCGATCAGGTAGCCGAGATAGAGGATCGCGAACCCGCAGACGAACCAGACGGCGCCACTGACGTAACTCGGATCGACCATTCGGAACGTGCCGACCTGCGAGCAGCGGGCGAATAAGTCCGGCGATTACGCGGCCAGCCGTCGTATCGAGGCCGTTTATCGCCGATCTCGAGTCAGCTTCCGATAGCCGATCCGACGTTTTCGTATACAAAAGATATTTTTCCGCCGGAGCAAAAGACACTAACATGAGTACCCAGGCTACGGAAGATCGCATCCTCGAGGTTCTCGAAGAGGATGCACAGGCCTCGTACGCCGACATTGCCGAGCGGGCGGGGGTGTCGAAGCCGACGGTCCGCAAGTACATCAACCAACTCGAAGAGGAGGGCGTCATCGTCGGCTACTCCGCCGACATCGACCCGAAGAAGCTCTCGAGCAAGACCATCGCGATGGTCGGGATCGACGTCTCGAGCGAACGCTACGTCGAGGCGACGAAGGCGCTGAAGGACCTAGACCAGATCGAAGCGCTGTACAGTTCCAGCGGCGACCACATGCTGATGGCCGAGGTGCGCGCCGAAGACGGCGACTCGCTGGGCGAGATCATCTCCGAGGACCTCATGGAGATCGAGGGCGTGACCGCCGCGCATCCGTCGTTCTTGCAGGAGCGATTGAAGTAACCGACCGGGATTTCGACGCCGACCGCTCGCGTTCGTCTCGCAGTCCGGAGCCTCCTCGCAGCCGTACAGCCACTTGATCGCGACGAGAGTCGACTAGCGCAGCTGTTCGAGTTCGACGAACGCGTCGATGTCCGCCGAGAGCCAGGTCGTGAGCCGCTCCGAATCGGGACACTCCCGGGGCGTGATCGTACACCGATCGGTGCGGTCCTCGTACCGGACGACGATGGACTCGAGGTCGATCGACTGCGATCGAGGCGGGTACCGGGCCGCCGTCTGCAGTCGCTGTCGGACGCTGTCGGAATCGTATTCGCTCGTTGAGTCCGTCATGGCTTTCGAAACGTCGACGTCGAAGACGCCGTAGATCAACCCACACCAGAAGCCTACAAAGCCGCTGCTAATTGTGGTATTGAGAGCTACTGCTCACTGTCGTCGCGTCCGTACGGGCTGTGAGTCGACGCGCGCCCGACACGCGCCTCTAGTCGCCGGATCTGGGAGGGCGCGGTCGACCAGTTCAGGCGGCCGACCGTACGTAGCTCGCGTTCGTGGTTCTACAGTCGGCTACGGTCCCGAACGTAGCCGACACGAATCCTACTAGATGGCTTTACGGTGGTTAGCCCGCGAGCACCGCATACCGTGTCCCCGACACCGACCACCGACTGCGACCGCAATCCCGATCGGGATCGGGATCGCGACCGTGATCGCGGATCCGCCGAGTCGCCCGGGACGCTCGAGGCGCCGGCCGCCCCTGAGATACGCGAGCCGCTCGCGACGGCGCGCGAGGTCCTCGAGCGGGAGGATCGACAACTGACCGTCGAGCAACGCGCGTTCGAGCGGTTCCAGCGACGCGTCGCAGCGCTCGAGACGGCGGCGCCCCGAGCAACCGCTCCCACCGCTGGTACAGGGCTCGGCGCTGGAATCGGCACCGGAGCCGCCGGTGCCGGCGGCGTCGGAACCGGAACGACGGGCACCACGCTGCACAGTCGACCGTCCGAGGGACTCTCGCAGGTCCGGGACGCGTACGTCGAGACGGTGATGAGCGTTCCCCACTACGACGACCTGTACGACGACACCTGGCTCGAGAGCATCGCCGAGGAGTTCAGCGAGGAGCAGGCGGCGGCGCTCGAGCAGCACGCGCAGCTGCACCCGCGGTTGCAGCGGTCGCTCGTGACCGCGGCGGAACAGGTCGTCGAGAATCGGGCCCAACTCCGCGAGCGCGTCGAGACCGAACGGGAGGCCGTCGACGACGCCGATCGCGAACTGACCGACGTCTGTGAGGACCTGCAGTCGCTGCTCGAGCAGCCGCTGGCGCAACTGGAGTTCAACGCGCTCCGGCTGACGCGGGATCGCCTGGAAAGCCTTCGCGAGCGGTGCGACGACCTCGCGACCGAGCGCCAGACCGCGCTGCAGCGGCGGCGCCAGGAGTACGTGCTCGGCAACGCCGGGACACTCGAGGACTACTTCTACGGGGACTGCGAGCACACGTATCCGATTCTCGCCGCGATCGCCGATCTCGGGGCTGGTATCGAACGCGGGACGGCTGCCGTGGATCGGTCGCTCGAACAGTTGCTCGAGCGCGAATCGACGGCACATCCGTTCGGTGGGTCAGAATCGTAGCGGGTCGGGTGGGGACGCAGTCGCCGGACGGCGGACTATCGTCGCGTCACCGGGGATTCCAGTTGCAGTCGTTACTCGTGGCCGGAAGCACCGGCGCCGGCGCTCGCGTGGGCCTCGAGGAGGGCGCTGCTGATCGCTCGTTTCCGGTGGCTGAGCTGGAGGTGCGTGAACACGCTGTCTCTGGTGTCGTCGGTGTAGCCACACAGCGGGCAGGCGTGCGTCCGCTCGAGCGACTCGCGCCGTGCGACGGGGGCGGACCGGGCGTCGCGCGGGCCGTCGTCGGGCGCGTCCTCTCGGTCGGCGGTCGTGTCGGGAGTTCGGACCGGGGCGGAGACGGAGTCGGGAGCCATTCGATTGGGGCCACGACGACTCGCCACAAGTCAGTTGCTAGGAGCGCTACGAATCGCCAAGCCCCGCACGTACTGCTACGTACGGCTCGATCGAACTCCGTGCCCCTCTGTTTCGGTTCGTAGTCGGTTCGACACCCGTGCTCGAGTACGGCCGGCCACGTACCTCTCATATAAATATTATTTTTAAACGGGGTCGTGAACCGCGGTATGTATCGACGATCCCCCTGTGCGTTTCGGCGCGCGAACCGACGGCGCGGTTCTAACCCCGTCGCCGATCGACCGTCGACCGATCGGGGCGCGGGACGATGACGGGCGACGAGTACGGCCTCGCCGACGTCGGCGACCGAGTGCTCCTCGGCCGGCTCGAGGAGCCTCGATCCGAGCGGGCGACGACGCTCGCGGTGGTCGGCGACCCCCATATCGCAACCCGGTCGCAGGGGACCTACCGCGTCTTCCACCGGACCGAACAGCGGCTCCGGGCCGTCATCGACGACGTCAACGAGCGCGCGGTCGACCTCGTGCTCTTCCCCGGCGACCTCACGAAGGACGGCGAGCCCTGGAACTACGACCGCGTCGACGCCCTGCTCGAGGAACTTGAGCGGCCGTTCATCGCGACGCCGGGGAACCACGACCTCCAGAAGTGCGACGACGACCACCGGTGTCCGTCGGCGACGGCCTTTGGGAAGCGGTACGGAGCGACGTCGTTCCCGTTCCACCGCGAGGTCGGCGGGATCGACCTCCTCGTGCTCAACAGCGCAGCCGGCCCGGACGGGCCGTACGCCGAAACGCACCGCGGGCGCCTCTCGTCGGCTCAGCTGGAGTGGCTCGACGACCGGCTCGCGGACGCATCGGTCCCGATCGTCACCTGCCACCACAACCCGCTGCCGGTCGTAACCGACCCGCTCTGTCACGCGGATCCCTGGCGCGCGTTCACGATGCGCGATCGCGGTCGCGTTCGATCGCTCCTCGAGCGCCACGGGGTCTCGCTGGTCGTCACCGGCCACCACCACCTGCCGTCGTTGGTCAGACGAAACGGGCTGTGCCAGCTCATCGCGCCGGCGATCGCGTCGTTCCCGCAGGCGTACTGCCTCCTCGAGATCGACGAGACGGGGACGAACGTCTGGTTGGTCTCGCACGCGACCGAGACGGGCCGGGCGGAGGCGTACGACCTGGCCGCCGACGGACCGCCGTTCTGGCGGGCGGTGCTCGGGATCACCGAGAACACGCTGGCGAGCCTGCCGCTGCTCTACGAGCCGACGCAGCTGGACGACGCTGCGCTGGCCGGCTGAGTCACGCAGCGGAAAGTCGGGAGCCAGTCCGTTCGGCTCGTTCGCGGTTCGCCTCTATCGCCATCCTTATCCGTTCTGGCCTCGGACCCGACCCAACCCAACCCAATCCAACCCCGATCCCGGCCGCCTGGAGAGTCGCCGGTCCGATTCTCGAGAAGGGGAACTACATATTGATACATATCAGAACGTACCGATATCCTGTTACAGTCTCTCGCACTGTTATCACAGGGGAATCAGTATTCGATCATACTGCTATTATAAACCCGTTTAATGACGTCATGTCTCAACTCAGGTGATGTCAAACGATTCGGAGCGCCAGGCTGGCGGCGTATCACGTCGAAAATACCTACTGGCATCTGCTACCGTGGGGGCGGCTGGACTCGCTGGGTGTAGCAGTAGCGGCGGCGGGAACGGAAATGAAAGCGGTAACGGAAACGGCAATGGAAACGGGAACGGCGACGGCAACGGCAATGGCAACGGCGACGGGGGATCGTCGAACCCGAGCACGCTGAGCGCCGAGGGGTCCTCGACGGTGTACCCCATCTCGAACACGGGGAGTTCCTACTGGAACTCCAACGCGCCGCCGTCCGACGGCGAATACTGGGGTTCCAACGACGAGTCGTCGGTTCCCGGCTGGGACCAGATCGAGACCGACAAGAACATCGCCGACTACTTCGCGGGCCTGTACGGCTTCGAGGAAACCGGCGAGCGGTCGAACCCGCCGTTCAGCACGCAGGTCGCGCTGAGCCACTCCGGAACCGGTTGTGAGGCCGTCCGCGACGGGCTCGTCGACATCGGTAACTCCTCGGGGCCGATCACGGCGGAGCTCGATATCAGCGAGGAGGAGCGCGACGAGAACTACGTCGACCACGTCGTCGGCCGCGACGGCCAGCCGGTCTTCGTCAGCCAGGAGGTCTACGACGCCGGCGTCGAGCAGCTCACCGGCGAGGAGATCCGCGGGATCTACCAGGGGGACATCGCCAACTGGAGCGAGGTCGGCGGTCCCGACCAGGAAATCTACGTGGTCGGCCGCGCCGAGGGTTCGGGAACCGACACCACCTTCCGACTGAACATGCTCGGCGACGCCGACGCGGAGATGGACGTCGACACCCGCCTCGGCCAGAACCAGCAGGTCCAGCAGGTCCTCCAGGACAACGACAACGCGATCGGCTACATGGCGCTGGCGTTCGCGGGATCGGGCATTCAGGCGGTCGCCATCGACTTCGACGGCACC